>NZ_JAVRCS010000002.1:0-387837 GCF_034530635.1 Nostoc sp. EspVER01 | reverse complement strand
ATTTAGGAGAAAAGCAAGAAGCACTCAAATACTACAACCAAGCTTTACCCATATACCGTGCAGTGGAGGACAAGGGAGGGGAAGCTAACACCCTCAACAATATTGGCAGTGTCTACTCCAATTTAGGAGAAAAGCAAGAAGCACTCAAATACTACAACCAAGCTTTACCCATACGCCGTGCAGTGGAGGACAAGGGAGGGGAAGCCACCACCCTCAGCAATATTGGCAGTGTCTACGACTCATTAGGAGAAAAGCAAGAAGCGCTCAAATACTACAACCAAGCTTTACCCATGCGCCGTGCAGTGGAGGACAAGGGAGGAGAAGCCACCACCCTCAATAATATTGGCAGTGTCTACCACTCATTAGGGGAAAACCAAGAAGCACTCAAATACTACAACCAAGCTTTACCCATACTCCGTGCAGTGGAGGACAAGCGAGGGGAAGCTAACACCCTCAGCAATATTGGCAGTGTCTACGACGATTTAGGAGAAAAGCAAGAAGCACTCAAATACTACAACCAAGCTTTACCCATACGCCGTGCAGTGGATGACAGGGGAGGGGAAGCCACCACCCTCAATAATATTGGCAGTGTCTACCACTCATTAGGAGAAAACCAAGAAGCACTCAAATACTACAACCAAGCTTTACCCATACTCCGTGCAGTGGAGGACAAGCGAGGGGAAGCTAACACCCTCAGCAATATTGGCAGTGTCTACGACGATTTAGGAGAAAAGCAAGAAGCACTCAAATACTACAACCAAGCTTTACCCATACGCCGTGCAGTGGATGACAGGGCAGGGGAAGCCACCACCCTCAATAATATTGGCTTAGTCTACGACGATTTAGGAGAAAAGCAAGAAGCACTCAAATACTACAACCAAGCTTTACCCATACGCCGTGCAGTGGATGACAGGGGAGGGGAAGCCACCACCCTCACTAATATTGGTAGTGTCTACCACTCATTAGGGGAAAACCAAGAAGCGCTCAAATACTACAACCAAGCTTTACCCATACTCCGTGCAGTGGAGGACAGGGGAGGGGAAGCTAACACCCTTAATAATATTGGCTTAGTCCACGACTCATTAGGGGAAAAGCAAGAAGCACTCAAATACCTCAACCAAGCTTTACCCATACGCCGTGCAGTGGACGACAGGGGAGGGGAAGCCATCACCCTCAACAATATTGGCGGTGTCTACTCCGATTTAGGGGAAAACCAAGAAGCGCTCAAATACTACAACCAAGCTTTACCCATACTCCGTGCAGTGGAGTACAAGCGAGGGGAAGCCACCACCCTTGTTAACATGGCTGCCCTAGAACGCGATCGCGGCAACTTCCAACAAGCCCAAACACATATTCAAGCAGCTATTGAAATCGTTGAAGATTTACGCACCAAAATTGCCAGTCAAGAACTGCGTACTTCCTATTTTGCCACCGTACAGGGTTATTATCGGTTATACATCGACCTGCTGATGCAGTTGCACAAAAAAGACCCATCTAAAGGATACGACGCTTTGGCACTGCATATTAGTGAGCGATCGCGTGCCAGAATTCTTTTAGAACTATTAACAGAAGCCAATGCCAAAATCCGTACAGGCGTTGACCCGAAACTACTAGCAGAAGAACAAAACTTGCAGCAGAAACTTGATGCTAGAGAGCAACTGCGTCAAGAGTTACCAAATCAAGCACCCACAACCGTAATCCAAAAGCTCGAAAAAGAAATTGCCGACCTCCGTAGCCAATACCGAGAACTACAAACCAAAATCCGTACAAGTAGCCCCAAGTATGCAGCACTGAAATATCCCGAACCTTTGAAATTAGCTCAAATTCAGCAACAACTCGATTCAGACACCCTGCTGTTGCAATATTCTTTGGGTAAAGAACGCAGCTATCTTTGGGCTGTCACTCCCAATTCTCTCGATACTTATGAATTACCTGGAAGCGAACAGATAGAGAAAGCTACAAATAATTTTCGCCAAAGTTTGGTAGTAGTTACAAACCCGAAGGATACTATCAAAGCTGCAACCCAACTGAGTCAAATCATCCTTGCACCTGTCGCTAAGAAGTTAGGGAAAAAACGCTTGGTAATTGTCGCTGATGGTGCTTTGCAAAATATTCCCTTTGCGGCATTAACTGACCTAAACCCCCAGGCTGCTTCTCTACCAGAGAAAAAGGGGGAGCAGAATAAACTCCCATCTCCTAACGGAGGCAGAAGGTTCAATTACCAACCCCTGCTCATAAATCATGAAATCGTCAATCTTTCTTCTGCCTCAACCATAGCCATACTCAGACAGGAAACCAAAGGACGCAAAGCCGCACCCAAAGCCCTAGCCATCCTCGCTGACCCGGTATTTACTGCTGATGTGCGGGTCACTGGCAAACCAGATAAAGATTCCTCAACTCCCGAATTAAACCTACAACGTTCTGCCTTAGAACGTTCTGCCTTAGAACGTTCTGCCAAAAATCTTAACCGCAACGGTTGGAAACGACTTGATGGTACTCGCCAAGAAGCAGAGGCAATTCTCAGACTCGTCTCGCCAAAAGATAGCCTACAAGCTTTTGATTTTGATGCTAACTACAACTGGGTAACTAACCCACAACTAAGTCAATACCGCATCATTCATTTTGCAACTCACGGCTTTGCCAACACCAGCAACCCAGAATTATCAGGCATTGTACTTTCGTTGGTAGACAAACAAGGTAAGCCCCAAAGAGGTTATCTGCGGCTCAACGATATCTTCAATCTGAATTTACCCGCCGAGTTGGTGGTGTTGAGTGCCTGTGAAACTGGGCTAGGTAAGGAAGTTCAGGGGGAAGGGTTGGTAGGTTTGACAAGAGGATTAATGTATGCAGGTTCACAACGACTAGTGGTGTCTTTATGGAAAGTTAACGATGAGGGAACTAAAGAATTGATGAGCGAATTTTATCGCCAAATGTGGCAGCAAGGTAAATCTCCTATTGCTGCTCTGAGAGATGCACAACTGTATTTGTGGCAACAGAAAGATTGGCAAGATCCCCGTTATTGGGCTGCTTTCACTCTGCAAGGTGAATGGCGAAATAATTCGTAATTCGTAATTCGTAATGACGCTCCTGCGTCGCTAACGCTGCGATAACGTAATTTTTAATTAATGATGAATTGGCAACTATTGATTAACAAAGGAGTTCTAACAATGACTAAAAAGCCTATCTACAAACAATTTTTTGCTCTCTTTTTCGCTGGAATTATTAGTGCGATAACTTTGGGCGGTTGGGTATCAGTTCATGCACAAGCACAGACAGAAACTCAAGAAAGTAAACCACCAACATTCAGCAAATTTCAAGAAGCATCTGAATTCAAACTACCCGCGAATGGAAACCCTTTTAAACCTTCTGACCTCAATCAGTCGAAAAAAGCTGATGAAGTCAACCGGGGAATACCTACTGGTAAAGATTATCGTATCCCCATGACTAGCAGAAAATATCCTTGGTCAACTATTGGTCGAGTCCAGGGTACAACAACTGATGCCAAAAACTATCATTGTACAGGAACTTTAATTGATGATGATATAGTTTTAACAAATGCCCATTGCGTTATTGACCCTGATACGCATAAATTAAGTCAAAAAATTCTGTTTATGCCAAATATGATTAATGGTGTTGCAGAGGATAAAGTTTTAGTGGAGCAAGTTGTTTACGGTACAGATTTCACTGATGACAAGCTCACAAATCAAATAAACGACTGGGCACTTCTCAAAATTAATCAGCCTCTCGGTCGGAAGTATGGTCATTTAGGCTGGAAATCTTTGCGTTCTTCGACTCTCATTAATAACCCAAAAACGTTATTCTTTGTTGGCTACTCTGGCGATTTTCCCAATCCTAAGAAAAAAGGCTATGAAGACCTGACTGCCGGTAGAGGATGGACTGCAAGCTTTGAAGCTGGGTGTAGCATTGTTGGGGAGGAGTCAGGGGTACTTTTGCATGATTGCGCTACCGCAGGTGGTTCTTCTGGCGGGCCTCTTATCGCCTATGTGGGTGAACAACCTTATATTATTGCCCTGAATAATGCTGAAATTAAGAACTTGGAAACCAATCAAGATATAACCAATCTGGCTGTAAAAATCGATTTCTTGGATAAGTTGGCTGCTGGTAATTAATCCTTAGTGATTTGAATTTAGTAGGACGTGCAAGATGCGTGTCCTACTAAATAATTAATTTCTCAAAGTTGCTTAAACACCTTTTGGGCAGATTTTCTAAGTAATATTACAGAGATAGAGGTTGACCTCCTTTGCAAGAGTGGAAGCGATCTATGATAAAATTTTTTGGAGGGTTGCCAGGGCTTAAGCTTGCTTTCGTAGTCTTTCTAGGTTCTGTTGATGTAACTCTGGGAAGTTTTCTAAATCATCTATTGACTGCGGCGCAGGAAAGATTACAGCGTCTTCAGAGGTGAATCTATCTAAATAAGTTTGAAAAGCTTGATCATCTTCTCTATGCTCAAGGATATATTGACGCAATTGGGCACGGGGCATTGTCATAAAATCTGGCTTACTCATACATATCTCCACTTCCCGTCTAGGTAAATTATAATTTCATTTTCCTCACCAGCGAGAATTACAAGATTTTTTGTTCGTTCATCGATTCGCACCAAAAACACAGGTAAATACATTTTAGTAGCCCAAAAACTTAAGATAAACAACGTTTTCAATTGTTCTACAGTAGGCATATTTAAATTATTGCTACAACAGATTTTTTACTTTGGTGTGAATTTCAGTCAGATCAGTATCTTTCAACTAGGAAGTTGTCTAAACACATTTTATGCAGATTGTCTCGGTGATAGTACAGAAATAGAGGATTCCTTCTTTGCCAGAGTGGGAGGCGATCGCTCCTAAAACCTCTAAAATCTATTTGATATAGTTATGGCAATCACTCGCTCTATGCTAGGGGCCGTTTATTTAAAAAACCTAAACTCTAACTAGTGCGATCGCTCACTGTATTTGTGACAGCAGCAGGATAAAATTCTAAAACCATAATCGTACTAAAAGGTCTAAATGGCAGAAACACTATTCTTCAACGCCTTACGGGAAGCCATTGATGAAGAAATGGCGCGTGACTCCAGCGTATTCGTTCTCGGTGAAGATGTTGGACACTACGGCGGTTCCTATAAAGTTACCAAAGACCTGTACCAAAAATATGGCGAACTCCGCATTCTAGATACCCCCATTGCTGAAAATAGCTTTACTGGGATGGCTGTGGGAGCCGCAATGACTGGCTTACGTCCGATCATTGAAGGCATGAACATGGGCTTTTTATTGCTCGCCTTCAATCAAATATCCAACAACGCTGGGATGCTGCGCTATACTTCCGGCGGTAACTTTAAAATTCCGATGGTAATTCGCGGCCCTGGCGGTGTAGGACGGCAGCTGGGTGCAGAACATTCCCAACGACTAGAAACCTACTTCCAAGCTGTGCCAGGGTTAAAGATTGTTGCTTGCTCCACACCAAGAAACGCCAAAGGACTCCTGAAATCCGCAATCCGCGATGATAATCCAGTGTTGTTCTTTGAACACGTTTTACTTTACAACTTGAAAGAAGATTTACCAGAAGAAGAATACCTGCTCCCTTTAGATAAAGCAGAAATTGTGCGTGAGGGAAAAGATGTCACAATTATCACTTATTCCAGAATGCGGCATCATGTGCTACAAGCAGTAAAAACTCTTGAAAAACAAGGATACGATCCAGAAGTTATCGATTTAATATCCCTCAAACCATTAGATTTTGATACCATTGGTGCATCAATACGTAAAACCCATAAAGTCATTGTTGTGGAAGAATCGATGCGAACTGCGGGTATTGGAGCAGAAGTCATCGCCTCAATCAACGATCGCTTTTTTGATGAATTGGATGCGCCAGTACTGCGGCTTTCTTCCCAAGATATTCCCACACCTTACAACGGCAATCTGGAACGACTAACAATCATCCAACCAGAGCAAATCGTAGAAGCTGTGGAAAAAATGGTAGCATTGCGAGTTTAAAAGTTAGGAGTTAGGAGTGAGGAGTTAAGAATTCAAGATTGAATTTACAACTCCTAACTCTCAACTACTAACTCCTAACTCTCAACTCCCAACTCATAACTCCTCAAAAGAACGCTATTATAGCGTTTGTCAGTTGCGAGTTATGGTATGCAAAGACAGCGATCGCTATTAATTTTGATTTTAGTCCTGATAATCGCCGCTATTACGGTGATTGCCACAATTCCGATACCTCTAGGGCTGGACTTGCGCGGAGGTTCACAGCTCACAATTCAGGTGAAACCATCAGCGGATATCCCCAAAATCACCGAACGAGAATTAGAAGGTGTGAAGAAAGTTGTCGAAGGCCGGATTAATGGTTTAGGTGTTTCTGAGCCAGTAATCCAAACAGTCGGCGCAGATAAAATACTGGTGCAACTACCAGGAGTCAACGATCCAGAACAAGCTGAACGGGTGCTAGGTGGTACAGCACAGTTAGAATTTCGTACCCAAAAGGCGAATACAGAAACTCAACTGCTTGCTTTTCAAGCATCAAGAGCTGAATTGAAATTCAAGCAAGAAGAATTAAGAAAGAGTACCGACAAAGCGGCAATTGTCAAGAATCAAGAAGACTTACAAAAAAATAATCAAGCGATCGCAGAATTGTTTGAAAGCACCGATCCACCACTAATTGGCAAATACCTCAAGGATGCCTATGGTGAACCCACTCAAGGTAACAACTGGAATGTTGCCATTCGCTTCGACCAAAAGGGTGGCGAACTGTTTGCCAATTTGACGAAAAATCTCGCCGGTACTGGGCGTAGCATTGGTGTCTTTCTAGACAATGAACTAATTAGCGCTCCTACCGTAGGTATAGAATTTGCCGCTACTGGGATTACCGGTGGTTCTGCCGTGATTACAGGACGTTTTACCGCCCAGCAAGCCAATGACTTAGGCGTGCAGTTACGCGGTGGCGCATTACCCGTACCTGTAGAAATCGCCGAAAGGCGGACAGTCGGAGCAACCTTGGGTAAAGATAGCATTCAAAGTAGTATTTATGCTGGAGTCGGTGGTTTGACTTTAGTATTAATATTCATGGTGGTTTACTATCGACTACCAGGATTGATTGCGGATATATCACTAGTGATCTACTCTCTCTTAACTTGGTCAACCTTTGCTTTGTTGGGCGTTACCCTAACTTTGCCGGGAATTGCTGGTTTTATTCTCAGTATTGGGATGGCAGTTGATGCCAATGTGCTAATTTTTGAAAGGACGCGGGAAGAATTGCGGGCGGGTAAATCTCTGTATCGTTCTGTAGAATCGGGTTTTTATCGGGCATTTTCTAGTATTTTAGATAGCAACGTCACGACATGGATTGCTTGCGCTGCACTGTTTTGGCTGGGGTCTGGTTTAGTCAAAGGCTTTGCTCTTACCTTAGCTTTGGGAGTAGCTGTGAGTATGTTTACCGCAATTACCTGTAGTCGGACATTGCTATTTTTGGCAATTTCAATTAATTCTTTGCGGAAGACAGAACTTTTCTATCCAAACCTGCCAGCGTCGAATAAGGCAGAGGTGACTCAATGAAACTAAGTATTAATAAATCGCGATCGCTTTGGTGGAGTATTTCTGCCGCTATCATCATCGCTGGTATCATCTCAATGGTGATTTCTTGGCAACAACCCAATATTCGCGCACCCTTACGCCCCGGTTTAGATTTTATCGGTGGTACGCGGTTGCAGTTTGTCCGAGATTGCACCAAACCCGGTAACTGCGACAAACCAATTGATATCAACGCTGTCCGGGAAGTAGCAAAAGCACAGGGACTAGGTGATAGCAGTATCCAACTTGTCTCAGAAAATGGTGCAGAAAATGGTGTACTAATTCGATCGAAAGATTTGAGTGTCGATCAGCGTACCAAATTACAAAACGCTTTGAGCGAAGAAATCGGCGTTTTTGACCCACAAAAGAACCAGATTGACTCCGTTGGCCCCACCTTGGGAAAAGAACTGTTTACATCGGGGATGTTAGCTCTGATAGTTTCCTTCATCGGTATTACTATCTACATGAGCTTCCGCTTCCAGTTAGATTATGCTGTGTTTGCGATCGTTGCCCTACTCCACGATATCTTGATCACAGTAGGGTCTTTTTCATTTTTGGGTTTGGTAGCAGGCATCGAAGTAGATAGCCTTTTTATCGTCGCCTTACTTACGATCACAGGTTTTTCTGTCAACGATACAGTGGTAATTTACGATCGCATTCGGGAAACCCTTAAAGTCCATCCCGAACAGCCGATTGCCGAAATTGTAGATGATGCGGTTAACCAAACATTGACAAGATCGATCAACACTACCTTAACTGTATTACTGACATTATCTGCAATCTTTCTATTTGGTGGGGAAACACTGAAATACTTTTCCCTCGCTTTGATTATTGGCTTCACAATGGGAGCTTATTCGAGTATTTTCATCGCCAGTACTCTTCTAACTTGGTGGCGAGAGCGTAAAGGGGAATCCCAGGTGTTAGACAATGCTGATTCAATTGATACATCTCCCAGTTCCCAGGATAGTTAAACTTGTGTATATTTCACAATTGGGTGAAAGCATTTTGAATTGCTCACCCACGCCTTGCAATTTTTTAAGAAGAATTCAGAACTCAGGAGCCAGAATTCAGTATGAATTTTGTATGACTGGGTAATGAATATTGGTTTAAAACCAAGCCGAATTGTGGGCGAAAGCAAATTCAAACATTATTGCCTTAAAACTCTATCCCTTCATGGGTCAAGTGTTCTGAATTCTGAATCCTGACTCCTGAATCCTGACTCCATTTATTCCCCTATGGATCAACCGGAAGAACGATTAAATACTGTCCCAGATTTTGAGAAATCTGACCCATCGTTTGCTCAACAAGTACAAAGGCTACATCAGCTAACAGTATATGGCAGGTGGCTATTTGTGGGCTGTTTATGGCTGACGATTGCGCCTGTCTCCTTGTGGGGTCTACGTACAGAAATTGCTCTGTGGCAACAATATTTTACCTGGGTGGCAGTGAGATTTGGATTATTCTACCATCCACTGTCTACCTTCGGTCTCGCCTTTTGTCTGGGGATGACTGCTGCTGTTTTAGTTTGGCAAAGTCGGAATATTCTACTTGGACTACCACCGCAGGAAAAACAACGTTTAGAAAAACAAGTTTATCGGATACGTCAACAGGGAAAAACTCATCCTCTATGGAAGTGGGTTTGTCATTAAATTTTCTTTCTCTACACGTACAGCAATTTATAGAAAAATATGAATTAACTCAAAGTTTAAATTAATGGGTAAGCAAGTTCGTAGTAAAGACTTGAGTCCTTAATTTTCTCAGCACTAAAGTGCTTAGGGATCTGCGGGTTAATAGCGTCGAAACTCGGTTTATTGGTACTTTATTTTCACGCAAGTCCCTTACTACCAACTTTTCATTACTAGCTTAGACATTGTACGAGACATCTGCTGAAAAAGAATGTAGAGATGTAGTAGTGCTAAGTCTCTACAATATTTCTGAATAATGCATATTTAATTTCACCAAATGTCTGCTCAAAGATACTGCTAAAAGTGGATGCCATACATGAACGATCTTCAGATTAAATTTAGCGATCGCAAGTCTGAAATTGACCTTTACCAACTCCAAGAACTGTTAAACGTTTCCGCTTTCTGGGCAAAGGGACGCAGTATTGAAGATTTAGGTATAGCTATTGCCAATAGTGAGCCAGTGATTTCCGTCTGGAATAGCGATCGGCTCATTGGCTTTGCTAGAGCAACATCTGATGGCATCTATCGCGCCACAATTTGGGATGTTGTGATTCATCCAGAGTATCAACATAGTGGGTTGGGAAGCAATTTAGTAGAAACTGTTTTGAGACATCCCCGGATGAAGTCGGTTGAGCGTGTTTACCTAATGACTACTCACCAGCAGGGTTTCTACGAAAAGATTGGTTTCCAAACCAACAGCACCACTACGATGGTGTTACACAATCAAGCTAACCGTGCTTTTGTTTCTGCTACAGAAGTTCAGTTTCAGGAATCACTAGGGGGATAGAGATTTGTAGTCTGGTAAGCTGTTGATGTGGTTCTTTCACAGTAGTCGAGGGCAAGATTTCTAACTTTCCTCCCATAACTTCCACCAAAGTTTGATTGATTAATAGTCTCATTCCTGGGGAAAGAGCAGCCTTTTTTTGTTCAATCTGAGCCAACCGATCTTCAAATTTGAGCAAATCAATCGGTTCGCTCGATGCTACAGCATGGGTTGGTAAATCTAGCCAAATGTTTACAAAATTGTTTGTAGGTAGAGTGCTAGTGGAAATACAAATGCTGCCTTCCTCCATCTGAGTAATGGCAGTGTCTATTAAACTTATCAATACTTGGCGGAGCCAGAGGTAATCTGTCAAAACATAAATTTCTGTGTCGGTGGGTAATAATTTTAAGGGAAAATTGCGATTTGCCGCCAGCATATAAGTTAAGTCATGAACCTCCTCTAAAATTTGGGCTAAGGGTCTGGGCTGAATATCTAATTTATTGGTGCCGTGTTCAGCTCTAGCAACGTTAAGAATTTCATCCATTAGCTTTAGCAACTTCAGCGTTCGCTCGTGAGCTTGGGCAATAAATTCTCGCTCTTCAGCTGGATTTTCACACAAATCTGACAAAATTAATTGATGTAAGCCAATCAAACCATTAAAAGGCGATCGCAATTCATGGGTAGTCCGCGCCAAAAAACCAGCTTTAAACTGGCTCATTTCCCTTGCCATCAGATATGCCAGCTGTGTTTGCTGTAGCTGTTGTGATATTAGTGACATATCCTGTTCAGCTGATGGCGCTACTGGGAATGAGCTAGATGAAACATTAGGCGTTCGCCCAAATAACTGACGGAAAACCATACCTAGTGCTATTCCTACTCCTAGATATATCCAGTTGCTCCAATTCATATCTGGCAATTATTAATTTGCTAATGAAGTACAACAGCGCAAACTAAAGTTTCAGATTTCTCTGTTGTTAACACCATGAAAACAACATTATAGCTACCTATACTTGGTTATCACTCGAAATCTCTAACTCGATCGCACCTTGTCGCAAAATTTGCCAATTTCTCCCTGTCCATTTTGCAACGGTGGAAGGTACACCTATCCCCTGTATTTCACCCTGGTATTCTGTCGTTGCTAAAGTCAAAACCTGGGGAAACTGAGTCTCAATTTCTGTCATTGTTTGCAAAGATGGCTGACCAGAAAAATTGGCGCTAGTGGTCGCAAGAGGGCCTGTTTGCGCCAAAATAGTTTGAGCGATCGCACTGTTAGGTACTCGAATCCCAATTGTTGTTGGATCGATGGGATTCATAACTTTTGGTAAGCGTTCACTCGCTGGCAAAACTAATGTCAGCCCTCCTGGCCAATATTTATCTGCTACTTCTTGCCAAACTTTATATTCATTCTCACTACCTTTGACATACGGCCACAAATCTTCAGCACTAGCCGCCATCAAAATCAAAGGTTTGTCTTGACTACGTTGCTTCGCCGCAAATATTAATGCTGCTTTTTCTGGTATCGCTGCAAGTGCCGGAACAGTATCCGTAGGAAAGCTCACCAAAAGACCAGCGCGTGCGCCACTAATTAGATTTATTAGAGAAACTTGGGTCATATTTACAAAATTAGGAGTTAGAAGTTAGGAGTAAAGAATTTCATAACTCATAACTCATCACTCCTAACTTTTGTAGGCCAGGGCAAAACGTTCAATTCCAGCTAAATCAGCGTGAATTTGAATTTTACAATAGCTACCTTGATTTTGTAAAAGTTCTCGCACTGCATCTGCTTGCCCTGTCATCATCTCAATTAGCCAGACGCCACCCGATTGCAAATAACTGGGGGAGACTTCGATCAAATGACGAATGCAATCTAAGCCATCAGCCCCACCATCCAAAGCTAGATGTGGTTCATGCTTTACTACTTCTGGTTGCAAAGTAGGTAAGGTGCTGGTGGGAATGTAAGGAGGGTTGGACACCATACCACTGAACTGACCTTTTAAGAATGCCAGTGGCTCCCACCAGGAACCTTGATAAAATTGAATCCGGTCAGCAAAACCCAAATTATCAGCGTTGGTTCGAGCGATCGCCAGAGCCTCTAAACTGTAATCAACTGCATGAATTGTGGCTTTTGGCAAGACATCTGCTAATCCGATGGCGATCGCACCACTCCCAGTACCCAAATCTGCCCAGTGTCCTGAAGCATTGCTAGCAGATGCTTCAGCTAAATCGATTAAACACTCTGTCTCTGGCCTGGGAATCAAAACCGCACTCGACACCGCAATTTTAAACTGACGCCAAGTTGTAGCTCCCGCAATATATTGCACTGGTAAGCGGTCATTTAATCGCCTCTGCCACAACTGTTCTAACTCTTCTAGCGGCAATTGCAGTTGAATTTGCGGCCAGTTTTTAAAAGACTCCAAACGTAGTGCCAAACGGTCTAAGCCAGCAACTTCCAGGAGCAGCCAATCTACTTCCATTGGTGGGACATCAGTGGCGATCGCTGCTTTGAGAGCTGCATTCCGCCACTGCCAAAGTTGTAAACCAGAGACTATCAGATGTTTCTCCCCCATATCTCAACCTTGGAACGCATATCCGTTATTTTTTCGGAGCGGCGGCAGGAGCTGGCTTGGCAGCGGGTGATTGATTTGGCGCCAGGGAGCGAATAAAGTTGATCGACTCCCGTGATGGATACAGAACAATTTTATTGATACTAGGATCGCTGCTGCTATTGAGAGCTTCCATAACACCGTACAAATCCACCACCTGAATTTCAGTATTGGCTCCTTCCTTTGGCACGGCTTTTTTGAATTCTTCTAACAGAGCCACTGCTTGTTCTTTCTCAAAAAAGAAAGGGATGTATCGTTCATTACCTTTAGCAAGGGGAATAGTCAAATAGCTATTATCTTTCTTAAATTTAGGTACAAATAAGGGAATACCATTGAATTGCTCTCCCTTTTTACCATTTTGATTGAGCATACTTGTTGCCGAGGCTACTTGCTGTTGCGTCGGCACTAAAGTATAAATCACAGAATCTGATTTCTTTTTGCTTTCTTGGACTATTTTATAGTAGTCTGCCAAGGACAAAGGTCTAACCTGTAGAGTGCTTGCTAACTGGGGATTTTCTTTTTTGAGGCGATTGTCAAGGAATTTTTGAGCATCTTGCTTGCTAATAAAAAATCCCACTTGTGATACAGGCTTGGATGCGTTGTTTGCGTTGTTTCTCGAAAGAACTACGAATTCGCCTTTAGGATTGGTGAGCGTGAATACAGGCACTTCTTGGAGCTTTTTCACTACCTGATCTTGTGGCAGAGCGATCGCCTCTAGATTGCCCATTCCTGGTAGATTGCCTATTCCTGAAAGCCCCGTTAAAAATACACTGCCAGCTATACCCAATGTTGCGCCTAAGCGAATAAATGATTTCATGACTGCTCCTCGCATCAATAGTCCAATTAAATTAACAAATGGTTGGATTTGCACAGCACCAACTAGCTTTAGTTATATAGCAATCTATTTCAGTTGTGAAAAATTCATTATGCGCGTTGAGGTTGAGTGTTAAGCTCAACGGTCAAAATCCAATGTTCCCTAACTATTTATAGTTACTGTAGTATCGTTTTCACAAATTGGCTGTGCTAACGTTGTGTTTTTCGAGGTTTTGCTTCGCTATATGACCGCGAAATGCCGTAGATGCTTATTATATGTCTTCTCAAACAGCAAAAACTCTCTCCATCTCTCCAACCTTGGAGATGATAAATGCCATTTTATCGGCTTTTTCTAAAATTAGTTGACGCTATTAGTTAATCAATCGTTCCATCTGCGATTGCTTTAATATCTTCTCAAATCTATACAAAGCTCAGTGTTAAAAATCACCTTACTACTTAACTGCAAAATTTACCTGTTAAGCCTCAACAGGAAAACAGCTTAATTGGTCTTCTCCATAAAAATATCCAATTAAATTGCAGATGTTAGCAAATAAAACCTACCTAACTGCTCTAACTATTAACTATATTAATTAAATCGGGATGACAGGATTTGAACCTGCGGCATCCTGCTCCCAAAGCAGGCGCGCTACCAAGCTGCGCTACATCCCGTTATACTCATCCGCTTTTTTGGGTTTAGTTTTAGCTTTCCATCAAAGCGATCGCGCTTTCACAAAAGCATTAAGGCAATCATATCACATAACATCGCTCATGCCTAATATATTTATATCTTCTGCAAATAGTAGCTAGATTAGATATTTAGACTCACAAAGGTTTGTCTGCCGACTTAGTTTTACAAGAGATATTACTTGTGCGTTCGTCGGCTAAACCTCGTCAAACCAAATTTAAATAATAGATTTGTACTACTATACCTGACTTTATTGTGCGAATCGGGTTTTATTTGGATTGAGCATTAGTGAGGATACCAGAACATACCTTTGATACCTTCTGGATCAGCCATAAACCCCATAGTTCGGTAGAAATCTACAACATGGGGATCAGCGAAGAGAGTGACATTACTAATTTCTTCACTCCTAAGTTTTTTGAGAACGTATTTCATCAGCGCTTTTCCCAGTCCTTGACTTTGAAAGTCTGGGTGAACCACTACATCCCAAATAGTGGCATTAAAGGCGTGATCTGAGGTAGCACGGGCAAAACCAATGAGCCGCTTTTGGTTTCCTCTCACTTGCCACATTGAGGCAACGAGAAAACTATGCTCAATAGCTTTTTTTACTTTTCTTAGAGGACGACGCGACCAACCAACTGCATCACAGAGTTCTTCTAGCTCATATAGGTCAATATCTCGTTCCGTACTGAAGACGATCCGAGCCTCCTTTGAAGCAGCTTCGCTAATACTACTGGGGCTGGAGTTGCCCGCAGTTTCCGCGGTATGCTCTTCAAAGAGGTTTGTCCTACTTGTCCCTACAGATTCAGGAGTACTAAACCAAGTTTTCCAAAAACCCATGCCAACGCGGTTCGGGTAGTATAACTGAATTGGTTTCCACTCTCAGGAGTGTTGATTCACTTTTAACATCGCTACTCCCATTTATTACCCTTTACACTCAAAGTTTTTCGGTTGTTTTCGGGATTTGCAATGGTAGCAGCCAGTTAGAGCGTGTTTCACACCAATCATTTTCAACTTTAGCATTTTGTTGTAAAGGCTAGGAGAAATTCACTAAAAGGGTAAGGATATAAACAATTCAAAATTTAAAATTCATAATGGAAAAACCTAATCCTGGCAATTGCTCGTATAGAGCTTAAATGCACGTTAGCTTAGGAATGAATTGTATACACGGGATTGGGCATTGATAAAGAGGCAGAGGGGCGGGGTGTAGGGTAAAACTCTTCTCCCTTGATCCCTCCTCTCAGTCCCCAATCCCCAGTCCTTAACACCCAGCCCCCAACACCCAGCCCCCAGATGACGAAAGCAAGCGAGTCTTACCTTTAACAATGGCTTCTGGTTTAAAATCTTCGACACTGGAACTCCTAAAGCGCTTTAACCGAGCGTTTCCCCAGTTTTATGAGCAATTCGTCAGTAGTGAAATTCAACTGCAAAATTTGCGGTTAGCCTACCGTCTCTATAAAACTAGACGCGCTGTTATTGAGCTGAAACCGGAAGGTAGCAAAAGTGCCCTGCATTTTGCTTACCGCAACCAGTCTTTTCTCCTCAGCGATATTTTTGGTGTACTAGCAGCTTATGGGTTGACTATCCACGGTTTAAGTCTATACGGTCAAATCCGTCCGCCAATGTTAGTTTTTATCAAACTGTTGGTATCTCGTGGTAGTAAAGCCTTGACCGAGAAAACCGCAGAAAATGTTTGTCGCGCCATTCGCGAGGCTTTAGGAGGTCGGTTTGAGGTAGAAGAGATGCTGGCAGTAGAATTTAATCTTGACACTGGCTTAGAGCAGGTACAAACTGAATTCTATGTAGATCCGGTATTTCATCTCCCTGCCTTAGTGATTGAAGCTGATAATCAACCAGGATTATTCTACAAAGTAATGTACGCTATCTGGCAGGAAGACCTTCTGGTAGTCAATGCGAATTTACTGGTTTGGCGCGGACGTACACGGCTAATTCTCTACTTGTTAGGGCCGAATGAAAGTCTCATTCCTGAATATCTGGGTCACAAAATTGCTGAAGGAGTGCGACAGAGGTTGCTGGGTAAATAAAAAAAGTGAAAAGTTATGAGTTATGAGTTATGAGTTATGAGTTATGAGTTAAAAATTCCTCACTCCTAACTTCTAACTCTTTCTACTTTAGTATTTAGTCGCACCCGTCCTTAAGGGTACGATACAAGTATGGCAACTATCGAAATCTTGGGCGTTCCACACGCATACGAGCTAACGGCTCCCACTTCCTGCCCCCATGCTTTAGTATTTATCCACGGTTGGCTCAATAGCCGTGGATATTGGCAACCTGTGATTTCCCGCCTATCAGATGATTTGCAGTGCCTGTCCTATGATTTGCGGGGTTTTGGTGAATCCCAATCCCAGGTAAAAACTGATTTTAGTCGAGCACAAACGTCTTTGAGTCTGACGCCCATCTCCAGTAGTACGGCTGACTCATCTTTCGATTCTCTTTATACTCCTGCTGCGTATACTCAAGATTTAGCAGCTCTCCTGAAACAGCTAAATATTACGAGTGCTTGGCTAATTGGTCATTCATTAGGGGGGACGATCGCTCTTTGGGGAGCAGATCAAATGCCTGAGTGTGTTAAGGGAGTTATCTGTATCAACGCTGGCGGTGGTATTTATCTCAAAGAAGCCTTTGAGCAGTTTCGCTCGGCGGGTCAGAAATTTTTGCAAGTCCGTCCGCGCTGGCTGTCCCAAGTGCCTTTGATTGATTTGCTGTTTACCAGAGCTAGTGTGGCTCGTCCTTTGGAGCGCTATTGGGCACGTCAGCGAGTAATAGATTTCGTTGTGGCTGATCCAGAAGCAGCTCTGGGAACTCTGTTAGACTCCACAACTGAAGAAGAAATCAATCGTTTACCTGAGTTAGTATCTCAACTTAAGCAGCCAGTTTATTTTTTGGCTGGCGCGGAAGACAAGGTTATGGAACCCAAGTATGTGCGCCATTTAGCGAGCTTTCACAGGCTTTTTCAATATTGTGGTGACAATGTTCTGGAAATTCCTAATTGTGGACACCTGGCTATGTTGGAACAGCCGGATGCAGTGGCCGATCACATCCGGGCGATAGTCAATAGTTATAGAGTATAGGGAATTGGGGATTGGGGATTGGGCAAAACAGTGCTGAGTGCTGAGTTAGGAGTTAGGAGTTAGGAGTTAGGAGTTAAGAGTTATTCTCCCCTCTGCCCCACTCAAGACTCGAAACTCGGAACTCAGCACTCTTGAGGGGCATTGGGCATTGGTAGTTATAAATGACAAATGACAAATGACAAATGACAAACGACTACTCAACAGGTTGATACAACTTCATCACCTGAGTAAGCCCTAGCCTAGACTCAACGCCCAGTGTAAGGGGCGATGTATGATCACGGGATAGATGGTCAGCGGCGGCACAGCCAATCATGGCGGCGTTATCGGTACAGAATTTTAGAGGTGGGAATAAGACGCGTAGGTTATGTTTAACGGCGGCGGCTTGGAGGTTTTTTCTCAACCCGCTATTAGCTGCTACACCGCCACCAATGGCAATTGTGTCTAGACCATAGTCTAGGGCACAGGCGATCGCTCTTTTAGTTAGCGATCGCGCTACCGCATCCTGAAAGCTAGCTGCTACATCTGCCACTGGTACTTGTCCACGATCTTTCTCTAACTGCTGCACTAAACGTAATACAGCCGTTTTTAACCCACTAAAACTCGCATCATAACGATGAAACCCCCCACCGGGTAGAGAAACTCTTCCTTCCGGTAAAGCAAAGGCTTGAGGATTACCCTGCTGTGCCAACTTGTCAATCACTGGCCCACCGGGATAACCCAGCTTTAACAATCGCGCCACTTTATCAAAGGCTTCACCCGCAGCATCATCACGGGTTTGTCCCAGAGTTTCGTAAATACCACAATCTTTGACATAAATCAAGCTTGTATGTCCGCCTGAAACCAGTAAGCTAAGAAAAGGGGGATTTAAAGTTGATTCGCTCAAGTAAGTTGCGTAAATGTGACCTTCAAGGTGATGAACTCCCAAAAATGGTTTGTTATGTACCATCGCTAGGGTTTTGGCAGCAGTTAACCCCACCAATAGCGCTCCTACGAGTCCAGGGGCACAAGTGGCAGCAATTGCGTCAATTTGTCCCCAATCTAGTTGGGCTTGCTCTAAGGCTTGTGCGATCGCTTCATTGATAGTTTCCAGGTGCTGGCGAGAGGCTACTTCTGGCACTACCCCGCCATACTGCTGGTGTACTGGAATTTGCGAGGATACAATACTACTGCAAACTTTACGATTGTTAACAATTGCGACGGCTGTTTCATCACAACTGGTTTCTATTGCTAAAACGGTTGTCATTGAGAGTGCTGAGTGCTGAGTCCTGAGTCCTGAATAGTAGAGAAAAAATCTTGCTTCTTTACTACCCTACAACAACTCTTATACTTAGCACTCGGAACTCAGCACTCAGCACTAATTTTGGTTGAGAAGCTTTAACTTTTATTTACTTAAACTTTACTCGGTTCCCACCCAAGAGTATGATGACTTCCTAGTTATGCAAATAAACAACTGTACAAGCCGCTTCGTTTTGTACAAAGAACTTCTTGTTTTGTAATAAAAGGAAACAACTCTATGCGACGATTGTTTGCTTTGATGTTAGCGATTAGTCTTTGGTTCAATTTTGCCCCCCCAGCACAAGCTTTAGGGGCTAATTTGACACCGTGTAAAGACAATCCCGCTTTTCAAGAGCTAGCAGCTAATGCCCGTAACACCACCGCCGATCCCCAATCAGGGAAAAAGCGGTTTGAGCGTTATTCTCAGGCGCTATGCGGCCCTGAAGGATACCCACACTTGATTGTTGATGGTCGTCTAGATCGTGCTGGTGACTTTTTGATCCCTAGCATTTTGTTTCTATATATTGCTGGTTGGATTGGTTGGGTAGGGCGTGCCTATCTGCAAGCAATCAAAAAGGAATCTGACACTGAACTAAAAGAAATCCAAATCGATCTTGGTTTGGCACTACCCATCATGGCTTCAGGCTTTGCTTGGCCAGCAGCAGCAGTCCAAGAATTGCTCTCTGGAAAATTAGCAGCTAAGGATTCAGAAATCCCTATTTCTCCACGCTAAATCAGCTTAATTAATTCATTCGTTTTGGAGACTAAATTCATGGCAGACAAAGGCGATCAATCAGCTTATTTGATTAAATTCATTTCCACAGCGCCCGTGGCCGCTACCATCTGGATGACGATCACAGCAGGTATCTTGATTGAATTCAACCGCTTTTTCCCCGACCTACTTTTCCACCCACTGCCATAAGTGTTAAATGGAATTTAGGACTGTTGAATCAATGTCTTGTTTTTTGCTTAATATTGTGTAGTTGATGTATTCAGCTTAGTTAGGCAGAATTATCACCAAAATATGCAGCAAAAATAGTTTTTTGAAACTCGTGATACTGTTTACAGATCGCGAGTTTCACGGTTTTAAAATCAGCTAAATTAATTTTTCTAAACTTATTAAACAAAATGCTTCTTTAGCCACAATTATTATTAATATAAAAATGCCACCATTTTAATTTAGAGGCGAACATAAAATATGGCACAAGCAGTAGATGCATCAAAGAATCTTGCCAGCGATCCCAGAAATCGGGAAGTTGTTTTTCCCGCATTTGGCGATCCACAGATAGGCAACCTAGAAACGCCGGTTAATTCTTCTCCCTTGATCAAGGGGTTTATTAATAATTTACCTGCTTATCGCCCAGGTCTGGCTCCTGCTAGACGCGGTTTAGAAGTTGGTATGGCTCATGGTTACTGGCTATTTGGCCCCTTTGCCAAATTAGGCCCACTGCGGGACACAGATAATGCTAACTTAGCTGGGTTACTGGGAGGTATCGGCCTGGTTGTTGTTCTTACTGGCGCCCTATCGCTGTATGCCAATAGCAATCCACCCAAAGCACTTCCTAGTGTTACAGTACCTAAGCCACCAGCAGATGCCTTTAACTCTAAAGAAAGCTGGAACAACTTCGCCAGTTCTTTCTTGATTGGTGGTATTGGTGGTGCAGTAGTTGCTTACTTTTTAACTAGTAATTTAGCACTAATTCAAGGTCTATTTGGTTAATTACTAGAAGTTAGAAGTTAGGAGTTAGGAGTTAGGAGTTTAAATTCATGACTTCTAACTCTTAACTCCTAACTTATTTAAACAAAACAGCTTCAATATCATTTAAAGCAGTTTCAAAATCGTCATTAACGATTTGAATATCAAATTCATCTGCGGCTTGAATTTCTTCTTGGGCGCGGAGCAGACGGCGGGCGATCGCTTCTTCAGAGTCTTGGGCGCGAGAGCGTATTCGTTTCTCTAATTCATCAAAGGAAGGCGGTAAAATAAAAATGCTGAGGGCACTGGGGAAGGAAGCACGAATTTGTCTTGCCCCTTCTAGTTCAATTTCCAGCACCACCAACTTACCGGCATGAATTTGGTTAAGTACAGCTTCACGGGGTGTGCCGTAATAGTTACCAGCAAATTCTGCCGATTCTAAAAATTCACCTTCAGCAACTAATTGTTCAAACTTACTGCGGCTAATGAAGTAATAACTTTTGCCATCGATTTCCCCTGGACGGGGAGAACGAGTTGTCACCGATACGGAATAATAGAGTTCTGGATGACGCTCTAGGAGCGATCGCATTAAAGTGCCTTTACCGACCCCACTGGGGCCAGTTAAAACAATTAACCTGCCTAAATGTAAGCATTCTTCGGTAGTCGCACTACTCTGGATGGGTAAAACTGGCATCATCCCTTCAACCTGTGAATCAATCAATACATATTATTCATTAGTCTTGTGTTCCTGGTCTAGTCCACTGGTGACTAAAGAATTTGTAGCAAGAGTGACAGAAAATTTGTCTAATTCACATGGTACTACCGATACGGTGCAAAGAGGAGTGGGAAAAACCCACTGCTAGTCAATTATCTACAGTTTGATGCTCGCGAGAAATCACAAAGCGATTCGCTACCGTTTCCGGCTGAATCGCTGACAAAATTACGTGGCTGGAATCGGTAATAATTACAGCTCTAGTCCGACGACCGTAAGTTGCATCAATCAGTTGACCTCTGTCTCGTGCATCGGTAATAATCCGCTTAATCGGGGCAGACTCTGGACTGACAATGGCAACTACTCGGTTGGCAGACACGATGTTACCAAAGCCGATGTTGATTAACTGAATGTCCATAAAAAAAACTGACGCTAAACGCGGTTTGATAAAGCTTGAAATAAACTTCTTTCCATGTTATCGCCAAAAAACGGGAGTTACAACGCTTAAATTCAAGCCAGTCTAGGTTTTTAAATAATGTCTCCTTCTTTTAGCTATTTATCAGCTATTTTTCCTAAAAATATTCCTAAAGATACAGGTGTAATTCCGCTGATCCAAGCTAGTTAGATGATGTATTTTTATCTTTATGTAAAGAGACTAGTACCGCAAAACGGAATTCAAAATTCAAATGGTGGTAAATAATCCACATCTAAAATTTGCTCAATGCTATAAGGACAAGTTTGCGGAAAACAATTCAATCCACTTTTCTTTTTTGCTTGTCGTAGCGCATCAATGTAGACTTCTTCAAGCACTGTGAGCAGATAGTTGTAGAGGTTTTTAGATTTAGTTAATTTCCTGAGTTCCACCCGAAAATTATCAATTTCCACTTCCCAATGATTTTTACATTCAGGGAGGCTCCAATGTTGATACAAAAGCAAATGTTTGAGAAGTTGCAGTAAATAACTTTCGAGCTTGTGCTTCTGTTCATTAACCAATCTTTCAATCTCCTCAATCAAATGATCCCAATCAAGATACTCTAAATCTCTTTCTTGCAATTGTTTCAATGTAGTTTCTAACCACAAGTGATAATCCTGTTTATAGAGAATTTGAGTAAGTATTTTAGACATTATTTAATATTCTCCTAATTTACGAAGATTTGGAATTAGGTTTTATTGACGTAAACTTCCAGCTTCACAATCGCGCAACCAAGCTTTAACCCCTTGGGCAACAGTACCGTTACTACTATCGCGTGGGGGAGATAGTGGCTGCTGTTCTGAATGGGAACCAGCTTGAGAAAACATCATTACTAGTTGCCAACCACTTTGAGTCTTAGTCAATAACAACCAGTGAAATTGTTGCAATTCTACAACTTTATTTCCTATGTACTGCCGCTCCAAGGTAGTAAAGAAAACTTGCTCAACTCCTGATGCAGCGCTTTTAGACGTATCTGCACTATATTCTTCAAGGTTAAGGGGCAGAGGAGTAAACTCAGGTCTTCCTGCCACTAACATATAACTGTAAACCTGACTGCTTCTACTCAGGCGGCGGGCGCGTTGACTAGCGCGATTGGTATAACTAGGTAATTTTTGCAGTAACTGTATAGTTAATGTTTCTAAATTTTGCTCAGAACACAAAGACCTCGCGCCACTGTTGACATTTTCCCTTTCTGCGATCGCCGAGGGTTTAGGGGTGGGGTTTATCGAGAAGGCTGGGTAGGCAAAGCTATTTGAGACTACAACCCAGAAGCCACAAGCAAACAGGAAACTATAATTTTTCTGACTAAGTGAAGAGGCAGGATTGCTCTCCCCTGCGCCCTGGACTCTCAGTGTCTCACTAACTCTTAGCTTCATGCCACCGTGGTTAACTCCTCAGAAATCCTCTTCCAGGCTAGCTCAGGCTCAGTAGCAGTGGTGATGGGACGCCCAATCACGAGATAATCTGCACCGGCAATAATTGCTTGGGCTGGAGTGAGCGATCGCTTTTGATCGCCAATATCAGCCCAAGTTGGTCTAACTCCCGGACAAACTAGCAAAAAGTCATTTCCACAAGTTTGTCGTAGCTGTGCCACCTCTTGAGGCGAACAAACTACCCCATCCAAACCAGATTCCTGAGCCAGCAGGGCCATTTCTAGAGCATATTCTGGCAATTCTAGGGGAATTTTTAAATCAAATGCCAACTGCCGAGCAGAAATGCTCGTTAGCAGGGTAATCGCAATTAACTTTGGTGGTTGTACACATGCTTTTGCAGCCCCTTCCTGTGCCGCCTCAGTTGCGGCTTTCAGGGCATCTCTACCAGCAGTAGCATGAATTGTCAGTAAATCCACTCCATATCTAGCTGCACTCCGGCAAGCACCAGCAACGGTATTGGGGATATCATCAAACTTTAAATCCAAGAAAATGCGCTTTTGCCGAGACTTTAACTCTTCCAGAATTCTCGGGCCAGTGCTGGTAAACAACTCTAAACCGACTTTCCACCAAACTACTTGCGGTAGCCGATCTATAAGAGCGATCGCACTTTGTTCATCTGGCACATCCAAAGCCACAATAACTCGTTGTTCTACCTGTTCCCTATTCTCCATTCCCCACTCCCCATTTAAGGTACTAAGCGCACAAACTTATTTTTCCCAACTTGTAAAACTTTACCTTTTAACTGACTAGGAGCATCGAAAGTGGTATCAGCATCAGTGATGCGATCGCCATCTAGGCGCACTCCACCCTCTTGAATTTTCCGCTTTCCTTCACCTGTACTTTTGCACAAGCCAGTAACATTGAGAATATATGCTAACTTCGTAGGAAATTGCTGCACACTAGCTAGAGAAAATTCTGGAACAGCACCTTCTTTACCGCCGCTTTGGGCTGCTTCTTTCGCTTCTTGGGCTGCGGTTTCGCCATGATACTGTTTAACAACTTCCCATGCTAAGAGTGTTTGGCGATCGCGGGGATTTTCTGGCAGTTTATCCAAAGGTAAATCCGTCAACAGTTCAAAATACTGTTCTAAGAGATTATCGGGAACTCCTTGCAACTTTTGATACTTTTGTCCTGGGTGTTCTGACAATCCGATATAATTACCTAAAGACTTAGACATTTTTTGCACGCCATCCGTGCCAATCAAAATGGGCAGCAGCATACCAAATTGGGGCTTTTGACCAAAATGGCGCTGCAAATCTCTGCCTACAGCTATATTAAATTTCTGATCGGTGCCGCCTAATTCCACATCTGCCTCAACTGCAACCGAATCAAAACCCTGCATTAACGGGTACAGGAACTCATGGATAAAAATCGGATTCTCTTTTTTATAGCGATCGGCAAATCCTTCCTTCGCTAACATCTGCCCCACCGTCATCGTGGAGAGTAACTCCAAAATTTTCTCTAAGTTGAGCTTAGAGAGCCATTCAGAGTTATAGCGCACCTCTAACCTTCCTGGTGTGTCAAAATCCAAGATAGGACGTACTTGATCTAAATAAGTCTGAGCATTTTTAGCTACATCTGCTTCTGTAAGCTGACGACGCACTTCAGATTTACCAGTTGGATCGCCAATACGTGCTGTAAAATCGCCAATAATTAAAACTGCTGTATGACCTGCATCTTGAAATCCTCGCAGTTTTCGTACTGGTATGCTATGACCAAGATGAATATCAGTACCAGTAGGGTCAATCCCTAATTTTACCCTTAAAGGTTGGTTTGTAGTTAGTAAGAGCCTTTCTAGACTTTCGCTGTTAACATCAACTGATTGTGGGAATACTTCTACTACACCACGACGCAACCAAGCAAAATCTTGCGTCATGTTAAGAGATTCATTATTAGCTATGTTTTGCACACTAGAAGTTAAGTTGGTTATAAACACTTGCAATTTATCCACTTTCTCATCTGCCAAACTACTATAATTGCAAAAAACTAACCGCCTTGCTTCACCCAATCAATTACAGTTAAATTTACAAATGAGGAAGTGAAATAGCCGTGTCGTCGTCTAGGACTTTTGAAGATAAACAGCCACAGCGTCGGGCTTCATCAGGTTTTGAGTTTTTGAAAGGAGTCGGTCAGGTGACTGGCGGTACTCTCCTCTCAATCACCATGCTGGCAAGTTCCATTGTAGCCGGAGGACTAGTTGGTTTAGCCATCAGTTTCCGTAATTTGCCAGATGTGAGACAGCTACGTAACTTCTTTCCCTCAGAAACGACTTACATTTATGACGTTAAGGGCAAGCTCTTAACGAGTATTCACGGGGAAGCCAACCGGGAAGTCGTACCCCTAGATAGAATTTCCCCGAATTTAAAACGGGCAGTGTTGGCAAGTGAAGATAGCCACTTCTACGATCACCACGGTATCAACCCTACTGGTGTCGGGCGGGCTGTAGTAGTTAACGCTGTAGCAGGTGGAGTCAAAGAGGGTGGCTCTACTGTTACTATGCAATTGGTAAAAAACCTATTTTTGTCTCGTAAGCGCGCCTTTACCCGAAAGTTAGCAGAAGGGGTGCTAGCCATCCGGTTAGAGCAAATTCTTACTAAAGACCAGATATTAGAAATGTACCTCAATCAAGTTTATTGGGGTCATAACAATTATGGTGTACAAACGGCAGCCCGCAGTTACTTTAATAAATCATCAGAATATTTAAGCTTGGGTGAGTCGGCAATGATGGCGGGTTTGATCCAAGCACCAGAGGAATTCAGTCCATTTGTGAGCATGAAGCTGGCAAAACAGAAACAAAAAGAAGTGCTAGGACGGATGCTGGAATTGAACTGGATCAACCAGTCAGACTATGACAGTGCCCTCAAACAAGAAATCAAACTTGGCAGAATCAAATCCTTTCAAGGTAGTGCCCTACCTTATATAACCAATACAGTAGCGCAGGAGTTGGCTAAAAAGTTTGGGCGTGAGACATTACTCAAAGGCGGGATGCGTGTACAAACTACAGTTGATGCCAACTTCCAAATAATGGCAGAGGAAACTGTCGTTAAGTGGCATAAATCATTGCTTGGACAGGGATTATCGAAGAATCAAATCGCCTTAGTGGCAATTGATCCGCGCACCCATTTTATTAAAGCACTGGTGGGCGGTGTAGATCCTAAGACCAGTGAATTCAATCGGGCAACTCAATCTCAACGTCAGCCCGGCTCTTCCTTTAAACCGTTTGTCTACTATGCTGCTTTTGCTACTGGTAAATATGGGCCAGACTCAACGGTGGTAGATTCTCCAGTCAGCTATCAAGATGGTAATGGTCGGTACTTCCCCAGAAATTATGATGGGGGTTTTAGCGGTCCTATGCCAATTCGCACGGCTTTAGCCCAGTCGCGCAACATTCCCGTGATTAAGATTGGTAAGGCTGTTGGCATGAATCGAGTGATCGAAACTTGCCGTACTTTGGGGATCATGAGTCCGATGGAACCTGTTACCTCTCTGCCTCTTGGTGCAATTGGTGTCACTCCCCTAGAAATGGCTAGTGCTTATGCTACCTTTGCGAATTATGGCTGGCAATCTCCACCCACTGTAATAGCCCGTGTCACCGATAGTAGTGGTAACGTCTTACTAGATAACACCCCGAAACCCCAGCTAGTTCTAGACCCTTGGGCATCGGCAGCCATTATCGATGTAATGCGAACGGTAGTTACTAATGGTACAGGTAAAGGTGCTGCCATAGCTCGTCCAAGCGCTGGGAAGACGGGTACAACTTCCTCAGAAAAGGATATCTGGTATGTTGGCACTGTGCCACAGCTAACCACTGCGGTTTGGGTAGGGAGGGACGACAACAGACAACTAGCTAGCCGTGCTACAGGTGGCGGTATGGTTGCTCCCATTTGGAAAGATTTTATGGAGAAGGCACTTAAGAACGTACCAGTAGAAAACTTCAAGTCACCTTCCCAGTTTTCTCGTCCCAAGTCAAATTAAAGTTAGGAGTGATAAGTTATGAGTTATGAGTTTATTGAGAACTCTTAACTCCCAACTCCTAACTTTTGCTAGGGCTGCTTTTCTAGCTCGGCTTTCATCCGTTCTAAAGTGAGGTGCATTTGGTCAAACATTTGTTGCGGGGTGACACCGAACTGACCTAATTGCGTTTTCAGTTGTTCTACTGTCATTTGTGCCATGAAATCTTCTGATAGCTCGAAACGCTTCATAAAGATGCGATATCGATCCATCATGGTTTCCATTTGCTCAATAAACAGCTTTTTGCCATCGCGGTCAAATTTGCCGTAGCTGTTGCCAAGCTTGATCAGCGCTTGATAATCCTCAAACAGCTGTTTTGCTTCTTGCTGAACTATTTCAGAATCGAAGAATCCCATGTTGCTTATATTAAACTGAGCGCCCAGACTCAGTAGCTTAATAGTTTTACTTCTATTTATTATTTTAGTCTAGGGGAGTAATCTAGTCACGAAGCTTCGGTTTTGGTACGGTTTGTTACCGAAATTTCAACACTTGACTTGAGAACGTTTCCCCTTGTTAAATCGACTTAATAAAGCGGCGATACTCAGAGCTTTAGCTATTGATTTAGGATTAGTATTTTCGCCCGGTTCAATTTTCAGTCTGGTAGCGTATTTCTGAGCTAGTGAATCTTGCGGGTTAAGTTTTAATGCTTGACGGATGTAAACCCTGGCCATGCCGATAAATTTCTGTTTTAGATGTACTAAACCTAATAAGGCATAATATTCGCTGTTATTTGGCTCTAACTTGATGGCATCGCGCAGTTCTTGCACGGCTAGGGGCCAGTTGGCTAGCTTGACGTACTCAATAGCTCGCTGGTAGTGACGTTGAGCGTAGTTTGTCAAAACTGGTTCGACATTAGTTTTTTCATTTAATGTCAATTCCACTGGCTTGACTTCTATTTCAGGGGTGATGCGAACAGCTTTTTGCGCTAGAAACAAGTCAGGTTTATGCAACTGTAAGTAAACTAAATTCAGTATGCTAATTTGTTGTGTAATTTGATAGAACTGATGGAGTGATTTGTATTGAGCTTCTGCATAGGAAGCGATCGCTTCTTCGTACAACAATTCTGCTTGGGGTGCAGACATTTCTCTAAGTTCTTGAGCTATGGCACTTTTCCCACACAAAGCTTCCTGCTGTAATACTCTTGCATCTGATCGCAGCATGGCTATGGCAATCAAGCGCTTGTGTCGATTTTTGAGTTGTTCGTAAGCTGGATTGATTAAATAGCTAAGTATTGCCGTTGCTAATTCTTGGTCTGGATTGCAGCTTTTAGCATAGCGATCGGGATGTAGCAGTTTCGCTAAAGTATGATAGCGTTTAAAAATCTGGCGATCATCAGCACTCACAGAAATTCCTAGCACAGCGTAAGGATCACAAAGCTGTTTAAACCATTCTGGCGGTAGGAAGGTCTGTGACATTGCAGTAATCTGATCCGTTAAAAACTTAAAATTAGCATCAAAGCTCAATGCACAGTCATGTGAAACTTACTCAAATTTTTTCAAATTAGGGATTGGGAATTGGGAAGATTTAGTTAGGGATGAATTGTTTCTGTGCCTTTTGGCTGTCTTATTGTAGGAACTATGATATTCGTATACTTATTAGAAATATGTTGACTAAGCGCAAAAGTCGAAGTGTTGCCGCTGTTTTAGCTTTTTCTGGCACGCTGACAATTTCAGGATTACATAAATTCTACCTGGGACAACCTCTGTGGGGTGTTTTGTATGTGTTGCTTTCCTGGACACCGATCCCCAAGGTAGCTAGTGCGATTGAGGGAGTTTGGTATTTAGCCCAAGATGAAGAAGCTTTTGATCGTAATTTTAATCTAGGCAAGTCAGCAGCGAGGACTTCACAAAAGGCGATTAATCAGGTAGGAGCGATCGCTGACGCAATGCGGGAATTAGATGCTTTGCGCCAGGATGGACTGATTTCAGAGTATGAATTTGAGCAAAAGCGCCGCCAATTGCTAGACCAGATTTCTTGAGGTAAGCGACAATCATGAATAATTGGCTACCTTTAAATTCCAGACTGCAAAAACTTCGCGCCAAGCTCCTCAACGATCCCTACTATCGCCTACAATCTGGGGAAGAAATTCAGATTGCAGCTCAATTAGGTATCCGTATTGATGCTAATCAAGCCACTGTAGATGATTGGTTACGCTTACCAGGTTTGTCAATTCACCAAGCGCGATCGCTTGTGGAACTTTCACATTCGGGTGTGAAATTTTACTGTATTGAAGATATCGCTGCGGCTTTGGGTATACCAGCGCCGCGCTTAGAGCCATTAAAGCCTCTGCTGAATTTTATTTACTATGACCACGAATCTTTAGAAAATCCTACCCATTTACTCAACCCGAACACAGCAACCGTTGAAAAATTAGCACAAATTCCATTTATAGATTTGTCTTTGGCGGAAGCAGTGGTGCAAAATCGGCAATCAGCCGGGCCTTACCGTAACCTGGCTGATTTCCAGCGACGGCTGGAGTTAACTGGTGATGCGATCGCCCAGATAATGTATTATTTGAGATTTTAAGTTAAAAGTTAGAAGTCTTAAAATAACTCCTAACTCTGGCAATTTTGGATTGAAAGAAAAATCCAAAATCTAAAACTGATTAAATGAACCCAATGCGATCGAGAGGCCAAAAGCGAAATGTTGCCCTACCAATGACATTTTTTCTGGGTAAAAAGCCCCAATAGCGAGAGTCATTACTATCGTTGCGATTATCTCCCATAACGAAAAATTCGTCTTCTGGGACTTTTACTGGTTGATATGGCTGATTTGGAGGTTCCGCGATGTAGTCTTCTGCTAAGGGTTGACCGTTGAGGTAAACTTTACCAGAAGCAACACTTATTACCTCACCAGGCTGGCCAATAACTCGCTTGATAAACGCTTGGTCTTTGGGATATCCTCGACGTTGTAGTTCTGCGGGTGGCTGAAAAACAATAATATCGCCAGTTATGGGAGGGTGAAAATGGTAGGAGATTTTTTCAACTACCAAGCGATCGCCTGTATGTAAGGTGGGTAACATCGAGTCAGAAGGTATATAGCGCGGTTCGGCGATAAAAGTCCTGATTAAGAATGCCAAACACAGTGCGATCGCAATTAAAATCAGATTTTCTCGCCAACTACGCCATACTTTTAACGACGCACGCTCTTCTTTTGCATCACTTTCGTGAGGAATCATAAAAGTTTCTAGCCAGTTTCAGAAGTGAGACAAATACCTTGATTATTTTGACTCAAAAGGTATGTCAATAGGAAAGCAGGGTTGAGGGTCAATCTATACAGACATTAAATAATACACTTATTTATTTACCAAAGATAAGCAAAAGTGCTGTACATAAACTATGACTTGTCTAAGGTAAGATAAGCAAATAATTAAGATTGCTAAATAGATTATTAAAAATAAAAATTCTAATTGCTGTAATTATAAGGCAAGTTATGAGACAATCATTACTTTTGTTTCTTCCTGCCAAACAAGCTAGTTACAGACTGCTAGAGCGATACAACCAGTAGGTTTTTTCTTTAAACGGCAAAATACTCTACCCCATGTTTGACAGTATCTACCTCACTTTACTGAAAAAAGGCAGAGGGCAGTTTTGCTGGAGGTTGAGTTGGAAGAAAATATATTTTGATCTGTATTTTTAAGTGATATTACATAAATTTAGTGAAATTTTAAATGTATTATTTAATGCAGAAATATAATTAAATTAAGCGTTTTTAGTAAAAAATACGACTTTTAAAGATGAAATATAGACCTTATTGCTTCAAGGGATAGATGTCATACTATTGTGATTTTAATCACTTGCCTATATACCCGAAATTAATTTCCGTAATTACACGGTGACAGTGCATATTAAACTGTACTATTAATTAAGATATAAACATACTTAATTATCTGAGAAAAACATTCACAGACAGAAAGCTCTAGCAATTTCGGCTAAAGTATCAGCATCCGAAAGAGAAGTAAGCTGCTGATAGAATTATTTTTCTTGAATGAGTCAAAGGTGACTAGATTTAAAGAATAAATGCCCCTTGGCAATGAGAAACTATATTGAATCAATTTTCGTCTGGTCTATTTCAGAGAAAATACTAGGTAACATTCTGTCAGTTGAAAATTTAACTTTTTCTTAAAAAGGAAACAATGGCAACAGGCAGTAAAATATATCCTATCAAGAATAGAACTAATAGTTTCCCAGACTCTTTTTTTTAAAGAACCCCACCCTTGTAAGTAGTTTTGTATGTTATCAAACAATTGACTTAAGTTGTAAATTATACAGATTTGCTGTCACAAAGTCTGGCTAAAAGAACTTCAGTCTGCTAAAAGTGTAAATTGTAAGTATGAAACTGAGTTCATATTATTTGAAGAGCTATAAAACTTGAAAGGATAATGCTGCCTTAGCGGTGAGCTGAAAAATAGCAACTAATTCAGAACTGCTATTTAAGAGGATTTTGGGGTGTGGTTAATTATCTGATTCTGTTCCTCTCCTTCTTAGAGCTAGCAGTAAGAATGTGGAAGCGTAGAGCTTACCTTTTCTGACTGGGTTGAAATTAAACAGTACCAAGTATTGTATATTCAACGCTGTCCAAATCTAGAGCATATAGATTTTAGTTAAAGCAATATAGTCTGTCTTATCAATTCTGAATTCCCGTTAGTAACAATTCCAATTTTCATGATTACCAGAAAGTAACTGGTATCTAAATATCTAATAAACATGTGCTACAACGTACCGTCATAAGCGTGGTGATGGTTCGATCTTTGAAGGAGCTTTGAGGTGGAAAATAATAAGTCGTTTCTGTGGCCAGAAGGAATATTAATTGCGCTACTTGCTTTAGGTGGTGTTTTTAGTCTTGCTTTTATGATGCTTCTAAGACCAAATGCTTCGGATGCTCAAAGTAGACCAAGTATAAATATCAAGGATGTATCTGCAAACGTAGGAACTCAGCAGCGCATTGAGAAATTAAAGGCAGCGATGCTTACAAGCTGGCAGCAAGAAGCACAAACAAAGGGTCTAGCCTACCCTATACCATCACGTTTTCAAGGGCAAATTATTAAAGCTGCAAAACTTACTCAGGGTGAGAAAGTGATTGCTCTCACCTTTGATGATGGCCCTTGGCCTGAGACTACAGAGCAAGTGCTAAGTATTCTGAAATCAAATAATATTAAAGGGACGTTTTTTGTAGTCGGGCAGAACCTCAAAAATTATCCAGAGTTAGGAAAGCAGATTGTCGCTCAAGGTCACGTCATTGCCAACCATACTTGGCATCACTGGTATCACTTTTTTAATCAACAAGCAGCTGCTTTTGAAATTGAGCGCACAACAGACTTAATTTATCAAGTTACAGGTGTTAAAACAAATCTGTTCCGACCGCCTGGTGGCAACCTACACAATGGATTATCTGCTTATGCTAAAGGACAAAAGTATGCTGTGGTGATGTGGTCGGCTGACTCTATAGACTACAAGTTACCAACTGTACCAAAGTTGATCGATAACGTGATTAAAGATTCTAAACCTGGTGGGATTGTGCTAATGCATGATGGTGGTGGTAATCGTTCTAGAACTGTGCAAGCTTTACCAGAAATTATTAACAACTTTAAAAAGCAAGGCTATCGCTTTGTGACTATTCCAGAACTTTTAGAAATCGAAGATACAGATCGAAAGTTGCTTGCTAACAAAAAGTAATAATTATTAATTATAAATAATTAGTCATTAGTCAATAGTAATTGGCTAATGACTAAAATTATCTTTTTTGGTTAAGATGGTTATTTTTGCGTTCGGTTAGAGACTGATAATTAAGTGCATTCTAGCTGTGAGCCAAAATTTTTTATTCAAAGAGCGATCGCCCAAATATTGATCCTGTATTGATATTATTACATGACTATTACGAAAGTTTTTTGGCGCTGAAAACCTTGTTTTATTAAAAGGCAGGCCAGAAGGCCTGCCTCACAAGATTGAATTTATTTGTTGGAAGTCTCTTAATGACTGCTGACTAAACTAAACTCAGTTGTTTTTTCAGGATTAGCTTCTGGACTATCAGCTTCAGAAGGCGGAACTAACTGCCAGAATTTCGGCAAAAATGCTTGCCAGTTTTGCAGAATTTTCTTCGCCTTTGGTGAACCAGTGCGTTCTGCATGATTTTGAATTAATTCTTGCAGTTGCTTTGCACCTACTTCGGTAATTACCCGCTGAATTTTGACAATTTCTGGGTTGACTAACTCACGAAATGAGTCGTCTTCATCCAAGAAGTATGCCAGTCCACCAGTCATTCCAGCAGCTACGTTACGTCCTACTTTGCCAAGGACGACAATCACACCACCAGTCATGTATTCACAGCAGTGATCCCCAGCGCCTTCAATCACTGCTATGCCTTTGGAGTTTCTCACAGCAAAGCGTTCTCCTGCTAGACCGTTGGCAAATAATATGCCACCAGTAGCACCATAGAGGCAGGTATTGCCAACTATCACGTTTTGTGATGCGTTATAAGTAGCATCGGTTGGAGGTTTGATGATGATTTCACCACCATGCATCCCTTTACCTACATAGTCGTTTGCTTCTCCTTGTAGGCTCAGAATTATGCCGGGGAGGTTGAAAGCACCAAAGCTTTGCCCAACACTACCTGTAAAGTTGAGATTAATTTGTCCTTCAAAGCCACTGTCACCGTACTGGGAAGCGATCGCACCCGCTAATCTTGTGCCCACTGTTCTGTCAGTATTGATAATTGGGTAAGTCTTGGTGACAGTAGACTGATCCCTAATAGCAGCCTGAATGTCAGGATCGGCAAGGAACTTGTCATCTAAAACCACGCCGTTGCTGTGAACTTCTTCATGCACCAACCAGCTACGATTGTCTCTGCTATTTGGTAGCTGAAGTAAACAATCGAGATTCAGCGATCGCGTTTTGGCGAGATTTACCTCTGGGCGCAGTTTCAACAAATCTGCACGTCCAATGATTTCTGACAAAGAACGGTAGCCAAGTCGGGCTAACAAACTCCGCACTTCTTCGGCAATAAAGTAGAAGAAGTTGACAACTTGTTCCGGTATTCCCGTAAACCGCTTGCGGAGTTCTTCTTTCTGAGAGGCGACACCGACGGGGCAATTATTTGTGTGGCAGATCCGCGCCATGATACAGCCTTCAGCAATCATGGCGATGGAGCCGAAACCAAATTCTTCGCCGCCCATCAATGCACCTATTACCACATCCCAACCACTCTTGAGTCCGCCATCTACGCGTAAAATCACGCGATCGCGCAAGCCATTTTCCATCAAGACGCGATGCACTTCGCTTAAACCCAGTTCCCACGGTGAACCAGCATGTTTAATCGAACTTAGTGGCGATGCACCTGTACCACCATCATGTCCAGAAATCTGGATAATATCAGCGTTTGCCTTGGCTACACCAGCGGCGATCGTGCCAATGCCAACTTCTGAAACTAGCTTCACCGACACCTTTGCTTTCGGATTAATTTGGTGCAGATCAAAAATCAGTTGTGCTAGGTCTTCAATGGAATAAATATCGTGATGCGGTGGTGGCGATATCAGCGTGACGCCTGGTTTGGAGCGTCTTAACATCGCAATGTATTGGCTTACTTTGGGGCCTGGCAGTTGTCCACCTTCCCCAGGCTTTGCACCTTGGGCAATTTTGATTTCAATTTGTTGGGCGTTGACTAAGTACTCTGGGGTAACACCAAAGCGTCCCGATGCAACTTGCTTAATGGCACTATAAGCTCGATCGCCATTCCGCAATCCTTTTAAATGAGGTAGGGTTGGCGAGTGACCAAACTCGTCTACATCATCTAAAACTGTGTAGCGGACTGGATCTTCGCCGCCTTCTCCAGAATTGGATTTACCGCCAATCCGGTTCATGGCGATCGCTAAAGTTTCGTGGGCTTCTCTTGACAAAGCGCCTAAAGACATGCCGCCTGTACAGAAGCGCTTGACTATTTCATATACCGATTCCACTTCTTCTAGAGGAACTGGGGTGCGATCGCCTTGGAAGTCTAGTAAATCTCGCAAGGCTGTTACCGGTCTGCCTTGGAGGTGCTTTTTGTAAACTTCGTAGTGGTCGTAGTTTTTGCCATCTAGAGCCTTATGCAGCGCCTTAACCATTTCGGGGCTATTCATGTGGTACTCGCCGCCAGGACGGTACTGCACAAAACCCAAGTTTTCTAACTTCTTGGTCGTTAGTTCTGGGAAAGCTTTGACGTGGAAGGAAAGCACTTCATCAGCAAGTTCGGTAATGCTTAAACCACCGATGCGGGAAGTCGTCCCACGGAATCCCAGGTCGATTAAATCTCCACCGATGCCAATAGCTTCAAAGATTTGGGCTGCTTGATAGCTGGAAAGCAGAGAAATTCCCATTTTGGAGAGAATTTTCAGCAAACCTGACTCTACTGCTTTGCGATAGTTTCCTAAAGCTTGTTCTAGGGTGAGGGTGGGAATTTTTTGCACGCCCATTAACTTTTGAGTTTTGGGATCGGACCACCAATCACGCACCGTATCTAAAGCCATGTACGGGCAAACTGCACCAGCACCATAGCCAATCAGACAAGCAAAGTGATGGGTACTCCAGCATTGAGCAGTATTCACAATCAGGGATGTTTTCATTCGCAACCCCTCACGAATTAGATGGTGATGCACCGCACCCACTGCTAATAGGGGAGGAATGTAGGTATATTCTGTGTTGATACTGTCATTAACCCGATCGCGATCGCTTAATATTAAAATCTTTGCACCTGCCCGGACTGACTCAGCTGCTTGTGCTTGTAAAGATTGCACTGCGGCTTTCAATCCTTCTGGGCCGCTAGCGATCGCAAATAGGGTTGATAACTCAGCCGTGGCAAATCCTGACAGCTTAATGGTTTCTAATTCACTATCAGTTAACACTGGCGATTCGAGTTTCAATCTCCGAGCATATTCTGGCTTGGGTTCTAATAAGTTACCCCGTTCACCCAGTTCCACTTTCAGAGACATCACTAGCTTTTCTCGCAGGGGATCGATCGCTGGGTTCGTCACCTGAGCAAAGCGCTGTTTGAAATAGTCATAAAGCAGGTGGGGCTTTTGTGACAGAACAGCTAAGGGAATATCATCACCCATGCAGAAAGTCGGTTCTGAACCGGCGATCGCCATTGGATGAATCACCATTTCTACATCTTCTGTGGTGTAGCCAAAGGCAGTTTGACGCTGAAGTAAAGTTTGCTTGTCAATAGTCAATTGTCCTTGGTCATTTGTCATTTGTCCTTTGCCATTGCCATTGCCATTTGCTAATGACGGATGACCAATGACCAATGACTTTAATTCTTGACGATGCTGTTGCAGCCATTCTCCATAAGGGTGCTGCTTGGCGATGCGCCCCTTTATATCCCAATTCTTCAGCACTTCATGATTTTCTAAATCCACGGCAATCATTTGCCCTGGGCCGAGTCTACCTTTCTCGACAATATCGGCTTCTGGGAAATCCACCACACCAGCTTCCGAAGCTACAACAATGTAATCATCTTTGGTGATTGCGTAACGAGCTGGTCTTAAACCATTACGATCTAGTGTTGCGCCAACTTTTTTGCCATCGCTGAATACTAAAAGTGCTGGCCCGTCCCAAGCTTCTTGCAAACCACTGTAATATTCGTAGAAATCAACAATTTCTGGAGATTCACGTAAAGAAGGCTGATTTTGGTAAGCCTCTGGAACCATAATCATTAAGGCTTCCAAGGGGGTGCGTCCAGAGCAAACCAGTAATTCCACTACGTTATCTAAAGTAGCTGAGTCGCTGTTATCAATGTGAACTAATGGCTTGAGTTCCTGGATGCGATCGCCCCATACAGGATGATTCAGGCTAGCTTCTCGTGCCATCATCCAGTTTATGTTACCCAATAAGGTATTGATTTCGCCGTTGTGACCCAAAAGCCGCATCGGTTGGGCTAGGGGCCACTTGGGCATAGTATTGGTACTAAAGCGGCGGTGATAAACAGCAAAGGCGCTTTTGTAAGCTGGATTTTTTAAATCGTCATAAAAGCTTCCCAAAACAGCAGAACGCACCATGCCTTTGTAGACAATTGTGCGACTTGACAACGAACAGATATAAAATTCTTCTGAGATGTTAGTTGCAGCTTTACTAATTCGGCGGCGGGTAATGTACAACTGCCGTTCTAATTCATCACCGCTTTTGTCAACAGAAGCTAACAAAACTTGCTCAATCTGGGGTTGATTTTCTCTTGCTTGTACCCCCAGCAAATCAGATTGCACTGGCACTACTCGCCAACCCAATACAATTAATTTCTCTTCAGCAGCTACTTGCTCGACAGTCACCCTAGCTTGTTGTGCAGCTTGCTGGTCTTGTGGTAAAAATATCATCCCCACAGCTATGCGATCGCTAGATGGAAATTCCTTCCCCCTTTGGGCAAAGTCTTGTTGGAACAACTCCCAAGGGATTGCTGTCAATACTCCAGCACCATCACCTGAGTCGCGATCGGCGCTACAACCTCCTCGGTGTTCTAAGCAGGTTAAAGCAGCTAAGGCTTTTTCGACAATTTCGTGACTGGTATGATTTTGGCGATGAGCAATAAAACCTACACCACAGGCATCTCGTTCTTCTACTAACCACTTTTGCCCTTGATAGGTATCTCTTGAGTTGATATTCGCTGTGATTTTCTGGTCTTGATTCATCGGTTTATTATTCATACCCTGTTCCTGAAGTATTGAGTTACCAATTTTGTCACTACATTGTGGGAGAAAATTTCTAAATTCAGCGATGGAAAAATATATAAGCACCGAAATTTAGGGAAAAAAAATTTTAACTTCGGTTTTACTTTATCAGTTCCCCCGTGTTAAAATTATTGCGTGTTTTTATGTGTTTATGCGGTGTTAGACAATTTACCTCCGCCAAGACATTATTTTTGCCCTGACAGTTTCTTTTTTATATTTTGAAGTTAAGTATTTTCTCAATCCCTTTTTTCCAGATGCACACTAGCTACTCATAGAGCCTATTTCGGCTCACCTGAAACAAAACTAAAACTGAACGCTGCACTATTTTTTAAAATCACAGCCCAGATAATTCGTAATTGCTCGTGACAATCAAGAACTCACTATAAGCAGTCGCGTTGCGTTTCTGAGAGAAGCTATGCTAAAAGCTTTACGCTACGCTACCTTAATTCGTGGTTGCAATCAGTGAGGGGTTCTACCCTCCATTGTCTTGTTAACCATTGAATTAAAAATTGAGTCTGATCTGGTGTACCTTTTTAATTACGAATTAGTAATTATTTGGTTATCCCGATCCAGCAATAAAATCAGCGTATTACAATATATACCCATTTGACAATTCCCAAATATTGTTGTTGTCTAGAATTTTACCGCTTACCACTTGCCGCATGTATTACTATTAACTAGACATTACTGAAGTAATAACAGTAGCAACCTTCAGCTAGGATTAAATATCTTAATCCAATTTTGATAACCAAAACTACCGTATATAGTGTGGTTAGAATTAGTGGGAGTTAAAAAACTTGATTGCAGTGGCTTTAGCGTCTAAATAAATTAATGTGTTTCTAAAAGAGATAACTAGCCAATATATAGATTAACATATTTATTCAAAAATAAAGTCATGTTTCCTTTATATTTCCAAATAATTGGTTAGTTTAAACCTTGGGTAATAGTTTTCCAAAGCATCTAGTAAATTATGGTAAAAATGCCGAATTGTTGCCAATCAGAGATTAGCGATGGCTCTGCAAACGCCAAGGGCGATCGCAAGTTTTTTCAGGCTACTGTGTCATCAATACTTTTGACAACACTGTGCTTAACTACCACCTATGCTACCAACGCCCAGGAGTCCCCAAAAACCACCAAATCAACACCCAGGTTAATATCACAGTCACCCACACCTCCTTTACCAGGTGTGGCATCCTCTGGTAATCAAATTTCCCTCAATGGTCGTACTTTACCAGGAACTTGGTTACAGCGACCTGGAAAATCGGGACAGGTGACAACCAATATTAGTGATGGGGCATTTAGGCAATTAATTGGAGTAAATTTCTTAAACAGTAGTAATTCAGCGAAGCAACCAATACAGTGGTTTTCGTCGTTGACAAAGCCACTGGTATTAGCCACCAGCCTACTAGGAGCATATCGCTATCTGGATATCACTAATTTTGCTCAAACATCTGGCTGGCAAATTCAAGCTAATGGCAACACTTTGGTGATTGCTACCCCAAAAACACAAATCACAAATATTGTTCAGAGTCAGGAACCTCCAGAAGCGAGTACCCCTTTGCAGCAGTCTCGGATTCTTGTCGATTTAGATCGTCCCACTCCCTGGCAAGTTGTACAAGGGTCAGCGATCGCAAAACCCCAAACTCCATCTTCCGATCCAGATACGCCAACTCCCAAATCTACTGTACCGCCAAATAGACAATGGACAATTACCCTGGATGGAATAGCCGATCCCGTTTTGATAGAACGCTATACTCCCCAGCCACCAGCAGCACCAACATTGCTGCCAAACTTGCTAAAACAATTATTACCAACTACACCAACAGAACTAATACCACCAGCCCCTGAGCCACTGATTCAAAAAGTGGAGGTAGTGAAAAACCAAACGATTATTAGTCTGAGCGTTCCCTTTGGTCTATCGCCTCAAGTTATTACTGTAGATAACCCCAATCGCCTGATTATCAATATTCGACCCGATCCTCTAGAAGAACGGGATATTACTTGGGCCCCAGGATTGCGCTGGCGACAGCATTATGTCAACTTAGGCACACAACGCTTTCCTGTGGTTTGGTTAGAAGTTAATCCTCGCAAATTTGGGCTAACGTTGAAACCTATGTGGGCTAGTCCTGATGGGCTTGCGGGTACTGCTCCCTTAATTCAAACAGCACAACGTTACTTAGCAGTAGCTGGAATTAATGGTGGTTACTTTAACCGTAATAACAAATTGCCATTGGGTGCGATTCGTCGAGATAGTCAATGGTTATCAGGCCCGATTCTTAACCGAGGTGCGATCGCTTGGAATGATTCAGGCCAATTTTACTTTGGTCGTCTCACCTTAGAAGAAACTTTAATCGCAGCAAATGACCAACGCCTACCAATTCTGTTTCTCAACAGTGGTTACGTCCAGAGTGGCATTGCTCGTTACACCACAGCTTGGGGATCAACTTACACACCCCTGACAGATAACGAAATTATCTTAGTGGTACAGAAAGACCAAATTACTAATCAGTTCCCAGGCGGCAAAGTTGGTGTAGCTGCGGTTCCCATTCCCCAGGATGGCTACCTGCTAACTTTACGCGCTAACGCTACTACTGCTGTCTCCCAGCTACCTATTGGAAGCACAGTAAGCATTTCCAGCGCCACTACTCCGACTGATTTTAGTCGTTATCCCCACATTATCGGGGCTGGGCCGCTATTAGTCCAAAATCGTCAAATTGTCCTTGATGCCAAAGGCGAAAAATTCAGCAATGCCTTTATTGCCGAAAAAGCTATTCGTAGCGGTATTTGCACAACGGCAACAGGCACACTAATGATTACTGCTACCCATAATCGTGTCGGCGGTTATGGGCCTAATTTGGCAGAACACGCCCAATTGATGCAACTCATGGGCTGTGTAGATGCCCTAAATTTGGACGGCGGTAGTTCTACCAGCCTTTATTTAGGAGGGCAACTACTCGATCGATCGCCCAGTACCGCTGCTCGTGTTCACAACGGAATTGGTATTTTCCTAAAACCACGAAGAAAATGAGGTAATAGAAAAAAACTCAATCCCCAGTCCCAAATCCCCAGTCACTTTTTAAAGTTTAGAACAAGCTGTCATTTTGCTTGATGAAGACTTGGTGTAGACATCAGAATTTTAGTAGTGATGGTTTACACCATCAGGTTTGATTTTGCTATGTTTATCAAAGTGCGACAAAATTGCTGATTTTCAAGGTTGCAAGATAGCGCCAGATTTTTTATCAATAATTAAGAGTACCAACGGTTTGTTATGTCTTCAAATGAGGTAACTATGGCTCGATATCAAGAAACTACACAGACTGAAACTCTACACCTCCCTCCAACCATAACTTCCAGGGGCGTTGCTGCAACTGAATTACGTCCTTGGGGTGCTTTTACAGTTTTAGAAGAAGGGCGCGGATACAAAATTAAGCGCATCGAAGTTAAGCCTGGACACCGCCTCAGTCTACAAATGCACCATCACCGTAGTGAACATTGGATTGTCGTCTCTGGTACAGCTAGAGTAGTTTGTGGTGAGAAAGAAGTACTACTGAGCAATAATGAATCAACTTACGTACCCCAATGTACATCTCATCGTTTAGAAAATCCTGGCGTGATCCCCTTGGTGTTGATTGAAGTCCAAAATGGCGAATACTTGGGAGAAGATGATATTATTCGCTACCAAGATGACTATGCCCGTACCAAAGATTAAAACCAAAAGAACGCTATTAAAGCTTTAATCCCAAAGCTAATTCGTGTAAACCGTCTTTGTAAACGAACTACTACACCCCAGAAGTCCCTACCTAGTTAAGGTGGGGACTGAAATATGTTAGTGTTATAAATGTAGTAATAGCGATCACGCTCATGCCTTGGGTAATTTGGAATTTTGCACAAGCAAGGGTCAACCTATCTGTAAAATGGAAGATGGGGTATTCAATTGCAAAAAACGAGTTCCATGATTCATCTGAGTCAAGCAGCCGTAAGTGAGATTGGGCGAATAAAGCCCAAGCAGCCAAATCTCTTGTTTCGATTGGCAGTAAAACCAGGTGGTTGTTCCGGGTTCTTTTATGATATGTCCTTCGATGAAGCAATAAAAGTTGACGACCAGGTTTTCGACTTGGATGAGATTCAATTAGTCATAGATGCCACAAGCTTAAATTACCTCAACGGTTTGAGAGTTGATTATTCAGAAGACTTAATGGGTGGTGGTTTTCGCTTCCACAATCCTCTGGCGATCGCTACCTGTGGGTGTGGCAATTCCTTCTCCTTGAGTCCCTAGTGATTGAGCATTAGTCAAAAAACAGATGTTTGATGGCTAAGGAAAAATAACAATTGACATAAAGCCGTAAAAAAAGATATAATCAGGATTTGTTAAAACTTAGACCATAAGCAGCTTTACGCGCTGTAACTCATGCCAACAATACAGCAGCTAATACGAAATGAGCGCGAACAAGCGCGTCAGAAAACCAAGTCCCCTGCTCTGAAACAATGCCCCCAACGTCGGGGAGTTTGTACCAGAGTATACACGACCACACCAAAAAAGCCTAACTCAGCCCTACGCAAAGTAGCAAGAGTCAGACTTACTTCTGGATTTGAAGTCACAGCTTACATTCCAGGCATTGGTCACAACTTACAAGAACACTCAGTTGTGATGATTCGTGGCGGTCGGGTTAAGGATCTACCAGGCGTGAGATACCACATTATCCGTGGCACCCTAGATACAGCCGGAGTCAAAGACCGCAAGCAAGGCCGTTCCAAATATGGAACCAAGCGTCCTAAAGAAGCGAAAAAATAGGATTAGACGATTAATCGCATCCAATACGATTAATCGTCTACCTTAAAAACATTGAAGGGCAAAAGAAGAGCGGCATCTTTGTTCTAACAGTAGTTATGAAGGCTGCTAAAGTCTGTTTCAAAAAATCAAGCAAGCTACATCTACACTAAGCGAGCAAGTGTAGAAGTTCTGAGGAGAAAGCTGTAACTGACAGCGAGTCTCTCATCTGAACATTAAATTTTATAATCTTGTCGCCTTGAGTATTTAGTTGCAGGTAGCAAGTCAAACAATTTTAGATTTTAGACTTCGGCTCCTTTCGACTTCGCTCAAGGCAAGTTGCTCAGTCGAACGATTTGCGATTTTGGATTGGTCAAACCCACAAGGGAATTAGGCTTACAGACTTTTGATTTGTTCAGATCCTTGCGATCGGAATATATACCGAAAACTTTTAATCCAAAATCCAAAATCCAAAATTGGCAGTAAATAAGTCAGCCTTGCTGCAACGGTCGAAAAAAATAGAGGAAGTCTGAGGGTTGGGTTCTACCGCTTTTAGTTTCCAGTGTCTGATAGCATATAATTTCGTTGCCAATTCCGAATTAAAGGTGAAGTATGTCTCGTCGTGGTGTTATTCAAAGGCGCCCAGTTCCGTCTGACTCCGTATATAACAGTCGCCTTGTGAGCATGATTATCAGACGGATCATGCGTCATGGCAAAAAATCACTTGCCGCACGCATTGTTTATGATGCATTAAAAACTATTGAAGAACGCACTGGTGCTGGTGCCTTAGAAACCTTTGAAAGAGCAGTGCGAAATGCCACGCCTTTAGTAGAAGTAAAGGCTCGGCGAGTTGGTGGAGCAACCTACCAAGTACCAATGGAAGTGCGTACAGAACGGGGCACTACTTTAGCACTGCGTTGGTTAGTGCAATATTCTCGGTCTAGACCAGGCCGGACAATGGCCAGCAAACTGGCAAATGAGTTAATGGATGCTGCCAACGAAACTGGCAATGCCATTCGCAAACGCGAAGAAACGCACCGGATGGCGGAAGCTAACAAAGCATTCGCACACTATCGTTACTAAGTAAAAAAGCGATATATCGCCCTCCAGAAGCGGTATATCGTATGATTTACAAAAAGAAGACGGTTTTCCCTAAAAGTATAGAATCTTAACAAAGAGTAATATACAAGATATCATGAGGCAAAAACTATAGGAGGTAGCTGTGGCACGCACGATCCCGCTAGAGAAAGTACGCAACATTGGTATTGCGGCGCATATAGATGCGGGCAAAACAACAACAACAGAGAGAATATTATTTTACTCTGGGATAATTCATAAAATTGGCGAAGTTCACGAAGGAACTGCTGTCACAGACTGGATGGAGCAGGAGCGGGAGCGGGGAATTACCATTACTGCTGCTGCGATCAGTACCAGTTGGAAAGATCATCAAATTAACATTATCGATACTCCGGGTCACGTAGACTTCACAATTGAAGTTGAGCGTTCGATGCGCGTGTTGGATGGTGTAATCGCAGTATTTTGTTCTGTGGGTGGCGTGCAACCGCAGTCTGAGACAGTGTGGCGTCAAGCAGAACGCTACAAAGTTCCTCGGATAGCCTTTATTAACAAGATGGATCGCACCGGAGCGAACTTTTATAAAGTTCACGAGCAAATCCGCGATCGCCTGCGGGCGAATGCGATCGCCATTCAACTACCAATTGGTAGTGAAAACGACTTCCGAGGGATCGTTGACCTAGTACGGCAACGTGCGTATATTTACGCTAATGACCAAGGAACTGATATTCAGGAAACTGATATCCCAGAAGAACTACAAGCGCAGGTAGACGAATTCCGTACCAAGCTCATAGAAGCTGCGGCAGAAACCGATGATGCTCTGATGGCTAAGTACTTCGAGGGCGAAGAACTTACAGAACAGGAAGTTCGGACTGCCCTACGTAAAGGCACAATTGCGGGGACAATTGTACCAGTACTTTGTGGTTCGGCATTCAAAAACAAAGGCGTGCAATTGATGCTGGATGCCGTTGTTGATTACCTCCCAGCGCCAAGTGAAGTACCGCCAATTCAAGGCTTACTGCCCAATGGCGATACTGTTGAGCGGCGGGCTGATGACAACGAACCCCTAGCAGCTCTGGCATTCAAGATTATGGCTGACCCTTACGGTCGGCTGACATTTGTTCGCGTTTATTCTGGTGTCCTGAAGAAGGGCAGCTACGTTCTCAACGCTAGTAAGAATAAAAAAGAACGGATTTCTCGCTTAGTTCTCATGAAGGCAGACGATCGGCAAGATGTCGATGAACTGCGAGCGGGTGATTTGGGAGCAGCTCTGGGATTGAAAGACACCTTGACAGGTGACACGCTCTGTGATGATGGATCGCCAGTAATTCTGGAATCACTATTCATTCCCGAGCCTGTGATCTCGGTAGCGGTTGAACCCAAAACCAAAAACGACATGGACAAGCTGTCCAAGGCTCTGCAATCTCTCTCAGAAGAAGACCCCACCTTCCGTGTCCGCGTCGATCCGGAAACAAACCAAACCGTGATCGCGGGGATGGGAGAGCTACACCTAGAAATTCTAGTAGACCGGATGTTACGAGAATTCAAGGTGGAAGCGAATGTAGGTGCCCCACAAGTAGCTTACCGAGAAACAATTCGGAAAGCTGTAAATAAAGTTGAGGGCAAATTCATCCGCCAAAGTGGTGGTAAAGGTCAATACGGTCACGTTGTGATCAATTTGGAGCCTGGAGAACCCGGTAGTGGCTTTGAATTCGTTTCCAAAATTGCTGGTGGTACAGTACCTAAAGAGTACGTTGGCCCCGCAGAACAAGGAATGAAAGAAAGCTGCGAATCCGGTGTTCTAGCTGGATATCCGTTGATTGACGTTAAAGCGACGCTAATTGATGGGTCATACCACGATGTAGACTCTTCAGAAATGGCTTTCAAAATCGCTGGCTCAATGGCGATGAAAGAGGCTGTACTGAAAGCTTCACCTGTCATCTTAGAGCCTATGATGAAAGTTGAAGTTGAAGTTCCTGAAGACTATATGGGAAACGTCATTGGCGACCTCAACACCCGTCGAGGGCAGATTGAAAGCCAAAGCACCGAAAAGGGACTCGCTAAGGTAACATCCAAAGTTCCACTAGCGAGCATGTTTGGCTACGCCACTGATATCCGGTCAAAAACGCAAGGTCGGGGTACCTTCACGATGGAATTCAGCCACTACGAAGAGGTGCCTCGCAGCGTAGCTGAAACTATCATTGCAAAAAGCAAAGGGAACGCTTAGTTAAAATAAGGAAATGAGCATTCATGGCACGCGCAAAGTTTGAAAGGAATAAACCCCACATTAATATCGGTACAGTTGGCCACGTTGACCACGGTAAAACTACCTTGACAGCAGCCATCACCATGACCTTGGCAGCTATGGGTCAAGCTGTAGCTAAAGGCTACGACCAAATTGATAATGCCCCAGAAGAAAAGGCACGGGGTATTACCATCAATACCGCTCACGTAGAGTATGAAACTGCAAATAGACATTATGCTCACGTAGACTGTCCAGGACACGCTGACTATGTGAAGAACATGATCACCGGTGCTGCACAGATGGACGGAGGTATCCTCGTAGTTGCTGCTACCGATGGTCCTATGCCCCAAACCCGCGAACACATTCTGTTGGCAAAACAGGTTGGTGTTCCTAGTCTGGTTGTCTTCTTGAACAAAGAGGACTTGATGGATGACCCAGAACTCCTGGAACTAGTGGAACTAGAACTGAGAGAACTGTTAAGCAGCTATGATTTCCCTGGTGATGATATCCCTATTATCAAAGGCTCTGGTCTGCAAGCTCTGGAAGCAATGACCAAGAATCCCAAGACCCAACGCGGTGAAAATCCTTGGGTAGACAAAATCTATGAACTGATGGATGCTGTAGATTCTTACATCCCCACTCCTGAGCGGGATGTTGATAAACCTTTCCTGATGGCTGTAGAAGACGTGTTCTCAATCACAGGTCGTGGTACTGTCGCCACTGGTCGGATTGAACGGGGTGTAGTAAAAGTTGGCGATAACGTTGAACTAGTGGGTATCAGAGATACTCGCGCTACTACCGTAACTGGGATTGAAATGTTCAAGAAGAGTCTTGAGCAAGGTATGGCTGGAGATAACGCTGGCGTACTACTCCGGGGTATCCAGAAGGCTGATATTGAACGGGGTATGGTAATTGCCAAACCAGGTTCAATTAAACCTCATAATGAATTTGAAGGTGAAGTGTACGTCCTCACAGAAAAAGAAGGTGGTCGTAAGACTCCATTTTTCGCTGGCTATCGTCCCCAGTTCTACGTGCGGACAACCGATGTAACTGGTACTATCAAAGCCTACACTTCCGATGAAGGCAAAGAAGTAGAAATGGTCATGCCAGGCGATCGCATCAAGATGACAGTAGAATTGATCAACGCGATCGCGATTGAACAAGGAATGCGCTTCGCTATCCGCGAAGGTGGTCGCACCATCGGTGCTGGTGTCGTTTCCAAAATTATCAAGTAGCACCTTTTTGCTCATAACAAAGGAGCAGAGATGGTATTTATTTTGCCTCTCTGCTCCTTTCTCTTCCCTCTATAAATAAGGCAATAGGTTACAGGGGACAGGTAATAGTTTTCTGTAACCGATAACTTGCAACCTTTAACCTGTAAATACTCCCCTAATTACGCAGAACCTGGAAAATTAAAGATGGCAACTCTACAGCAGCAGAAGATTAGAATTCGCTTACAAGCCTTTGACAGGCGCTTATTAGATACATCTTGCGAGAAGATTGTAGACACAGCTAACCGCACCAACGCTACAGCTATAGGCCCAATTCCCTTACCAACAAAACGTCGGATCTATTGTGTGCTGCGATCGCCTCACGTAGATAAAGATTCACGGGAACACTTTGAAACCCGTACTCATCGCCGGATTATTGACATTTACCAGCCCTCTTCTAAGACTATTGATGCCCTGATGAAATTGGATCTACCATCGGGTGTAGATATTGAAGTCAAACTTTAATTTAGTCATTAGTCACTTGTACTGAGCGTAGTCGTTGGCGTAGCCTCTCGTAGAGAAGTATTGGTCATTTGTCATTAGCAAAGGACAAAGGACAAAAGACATTAGTATGAATATTTACACAGCCCTGAAGAAATATATCTCAGGGCTTTTATTTAGCTAGGAAACAAATGATAGAATGTAGATAAAGTACGGGAAAAGCAGAGAAAAAGAAAGAAATTTTAAAGATTAAGTTTATACCAAAGTAACAATGACATCATCTTCTAAAATTGCAGTTCGCGAACTACCTCTGTTCCCGTTACCCGAAGTAGTTCTGTTTCCTACTAGGCCATTACCCCTGCACATCTTTGAATTTCGCTACCGAATCATGATGAATACGATTTTGGAGAGCGATCGCAGGTTCGGTGTTTTGATGTTTGATCCAGTCAAAGGTACAATTGCAAACACTGGTTGCTGTGCCGAAATCATTCATCACCAACGACTGCCAGATGATCGGATCAAAATGATGACTTTAGGGCAGCAAAGATTTCGTGTATTAGAGTATGTTCGTGAAAAGCCATACCGCGTTGGCTTAGTTGAGTGGATTGAAGACCAACCACCGACTAAAGATTTGCGACCTTTATCAACTGAAGTAGAACAACTACTACGAGATGTTGTGCGTCTGTCAGCCAAATTAACCGAACAAAATATCGAATTGCCAGAAGATTTGCCTGATCTACCTACAGAATTATCTTATTGGGTAGCCAGTAACCTTTATGGTGTCGCCGCAGAGCAGCAATTATTATTAGAAATGCAAGATACTGTCACTCGTCTAGAGCGAGAAGCAGAAATTTTAACTTCTACTCGGAATCACTTGGCAGCTCGCGCTGTTCTCAAAGATACATTTAGTGAAAAGTGAGGAGTTAAGAGTTAGGAGTTAGAAGTTAGGAAGAAAAAACAAAAATAAAAGATCGACAACTTATAATTTATATTTCCTGGCTGATAATTTGTAAATCCTAAATGAGAACTCTTAACTGGTAACTCCTAACTTCTTAAGTAACGGTGCCGATCGGTAAAACATTGTAAGCGCCAAGAATTTTCAAAATTTCTGTGTGCATAGTTAATTCTGCTAAAGCAGATTGCATTTGTGCTTCCTTGGCATCCGCTTCTAAATCCATGAAAAACAAGTATTCGCCTAGTGATCGCTTCGTAGGACGAGATTCAATCCGGCTGAGGTTAATCCCTAGTTGAGCAAATATTTGCAAAGGTTTGACTAATGCTCCGGGTGTGTTGGCAGGCATACTAAAAGCCAGCGATGTGTGACTAGCAGGCGCTTTTGTTGCTTGGTATCCAGCGTCCACCTCACCCTGACTTACTACCCAAAAACGAGTAAAGTTTTCTGGATTGTCGTTGATACCACTAGCAAGTATCGGCAGGTTGTAGAGTTGAGCAGCTCTACTAGAAGCGATCGCTGCTGTTGTTGTCTCTTGCTCCAATCGCTGTAGTGCTTCGGTTGTGGAATTGCTGGGAATAATCTGTACAGTTGGGAGAAACCGCTCTAACCATCCCTGACATTGTGCCAAGGCTTGCGGGTGAGAATAAACAGTTTTAATTTTATCTAAATTAGATGCGCAAGAAATTAATGTATGGGCAATGGGTAATACCAAAGCCAACTGAATTCGCAAATTGTCCAACTGCCATAGTGTATCCATTGTTGTAGTCACACTTCCTTCAATAGAATTTTCTACTGGCACAACAGCCAAGTTAGCTTGACCATCAGCAACGGCGTGCAGTGATTGGGGGATGGTGGGATAGGGACATAACCTAGCTTCAACTCCCGTACTTCTAGTTAGCCAGTTGACATAAAAAACAGCTGCTTGCTCTGTGTAAGTGCCGGGAGGTCCTAAATGTGCGATCGATAAAGTCATGCTTTTATATCAAGTTGCGAGTTTAATGCAGAAACAGAGATTATGATATTTTGGTTTGGAAAATATATTCAATACCTACTCTACTAAACACTGTTATTTTTATAATTTATGCACTAAACGGATAGAACGAAATATGTATCCAAGAAAATAAGTGATGGAAAGGAGTCTTTTAGTAGATAGATTTTCTAGCAGTTTTTTGCTAAATCCCTATGAAGATTTAAGAGCAATTATATTGGTTTCTATCCCGGCAAATAAGCATATCATTGATTTTGTGTCAAGACTTAAATCCTAATCTATATTTCCTGAACTAAAGATAGAATGAGCGTACCAACTTTTTGCTAATGATGTATAGCTGATAAGCAATACATCATTTTTATAGTCAATAAATTTTGTACTTTTCTAATAATCAGAACTAAGTTGTTAAAAAATATTAAAATTAAGAAACAGATATTTTTATTAGCTCATGGCTACCCGGTTTACTGCCTCCCAATCGGTTGAAATCGCTGTTCCAGAGCAGCCTATTCCCATTCAGCACTACTTGCGTCAGCCTCAACGCCTAGTTAAGGCTTTGGTTGACAATAGTCGGATTCAGCAGCTTTCTGAAGAAGTATTTCGCTTGAAAATGCGTCCGCTGACTTTTATGTCACTGAGTATTCAACCTACTGTAGACATGAGAGTCTGGGCAGAATCAAATGGAATAATTTATTTGCGATCACTAAACTGTGAAATTTTAGGTTTCGAGTATATTAACCAGCGCTTTGCTCTCAATTTAAAAGGCTATTTGTCTCCCAAAGAGTTTAGCACTGGCACTCGCCTGCAAGGAAAAGCTGATTTAGAAGTGGTGGTGGATTTCCCACCGCCATTTTCCTTTACTCCTAAGCCGATTTTAGAAGCTACTGGCAATGGTTTGCTTAAAAGCGTACTGTTGTCAGTCAAGCAACGGTTATTGAATCAACTTTTGACGGATTATCGTTACTGGGTGATATCACAAACCAAAGACAGAGGACTTGACAGGGATACCACTGAATTCCCAATCCTGAATGCTGAGTAATTATTTTAACAAACAGAATTCAGGAGCCAGAATACCCTTTCAGGGAAGCAAGCTACAGAATTGAATTCTGTAATTAGTGGCACGACTGAATCCCCACTAATTCATTCTGAATTCTGTATTCTTCTTCAATCACTCAACATTCAGACTTTTGATTTGGCAAGGACGAAAAGACTGACGATGCAGAGGCGACGGCCCATATTGTTGCAAAGCCAGCAAATGTCGCTGGCTACCATAACCCTTGTTACACTCCAGGTTGTACATAGGGTATTTTAATGCTAGACGCATTATCAGATTGTCACGCCAAACCTTAGCAACAATACTAGCAGAGGCAATAGTGAGCGATCGCTCGTCTCCTTTAACTATTGTTTGTTGCGGCAATAACAAATCTTTGATTGACTGATTGCCGTCAATCAAGCAAAGTGCAGGCTGTACCTTTAACTTCAGTACAGCCCGCTTCATTGCTAACAGCGTCGCTTGCAAAATATTTATCTTGTCAATTTCGGCAGTAGAAGCAAACCCAATTTTCCAGTCTATAGCCAGCGCACAAATTTGCTGCGCTAGCTCGGTTCTCCGAGAACTAGACAACTTTTTACTGTCTTTGATTTTAGCTGCCATCAGTATAGGCAAAGCGCGATCTGGTAAGATCACTGCTGCCGCCACGACAGGACCAAATAGAGCACCTCGCCCTACTTCATCAACACCTGCAACTAACCCTGGAATCTCTGACAACAAGGTAGAAAACTCCAGCCAAGCGGATTGTTCCAAAGGCGTTGGCGATGTTTCTACCATAAAGCAAATTAATTATCCTCGATCGCTGAGGAACGGCGGCGGCGGCGGCGGCTGGCAGTGGCGCTGCTATTAGCTTCACTTTCATCTGCAATCTCGTTCGCGGCGGCGGCTTTCGCAGACAAGCGTCCCGAAGGATTCACAGTCAACTCCGATGGTTCAGTTGTTTCTTCAATCAAAGATTTTTGTTCTGGCTCAATAACTTTTGGTGTCGGTATTTTGCTGGCAGTTATTTCAGGCGTTGCCTTTTGGGCAATAGTGATTATTTCAGGTGTTGCTTTTTGGACAATAGTTGATTCTGAGGTTGATTCAATTGGGGTCGTTGGCTGTTGACCGGGCTGAATCACATTAATAATTACAGACTTGGTATTTTTCACCTCTTGCTCTAACTTCACCAACGGAGATATTCCCATTAAGGCAAATATATCCTGTTCTTGGAGGCTCATTTCTACAGTTCTAATCTCCGGTGGTTCTACCACTGGTTTAACTGGTTCTGCCTTGATAATTTTAGTGCGCTCTACTCTTTCACTCCAACCTGGTTTACCAAGGGTGGGTGAGGGAATTTCTGGTGCAACTCCTAGTTCTGGTTCTATATCCAGGTCTAAATCTGGCTCGTTAACAAAAGCCAGGGGATTAGGAACAATCCGAGCTTCATCTTTCCCGTTTAACCCATTGACACCAATTCGACTGCGGCGAGTGCGGGTACGGCGCTTATCATTCAGTTCTTGATAACTAGGATGATTGATCAAATTTAAGTTGCTCAATTCCGAGTCGCCGTCAAATGCTTCCCCAAATCCATCGTATGTTTCTCGTGGTTCAGGGGTGCGGGCAGATGGCTGACGTGGTTCTCGGTGAGGTAAGGATACAAAACGTTCGCGCTCTGGTGTCTCTGCCGGTATTGGCAATCGGTTTTCGATTTCTCCAGGCAGACGCACAGTATGTCCTAAACCGCCACAGGTGGGGCAAGTTTCACCAAACAATTCGTAAATATTTTGACCCTGACGTTTGCGGGTCAGTTCTACTAAACCCAGTTCGGTAAGTTGAGCAATCTGGGGACGAGCTTTGTCTGCTTTGAGTGCTTTATTAAAGTGTTCGAGAACTTGTAGCTGGTCACGTCTCGATTCCATATCGATAAAATCAACGACGATCACCCCGGCGATATTTCGCAGACGCAACTGACGAGCAATTTCTGTTGCGGCTTCGCAGTTTGTCCACAAAACTGTTTCTCTAGCTGTTGCCGATCGCGTGAAGGAACCTGAGTTAACATCGATTACGGTTAGTGCTTCCGTCGGCTCGATGATAATATAACCGCCAGAAGGTAGGTCTACCCTTGGTTTCAGGGCTTCTCTAATCGCAGCAGTGATGCGGAAGTATTCTAAAATTGGGGAGCGATCGCGATGATGATCAATCAACAATCCCTGCGGTGTTTGACCGCCACTCCAATTCTGCAAGTACTGTTTGACGCGCTTCAAACCAGTACTGGAATCCACAACAATCCGATTTACATCCGCGCCGTACATATCCCGCAATACGCGCTGAATGAAATCATCATCTCGGTTGAGCAGTGCTGGGGCACGGGTGGAATGCGCTTCCTGCTGGATCGCCTCCCATTGCTTTTGCAGCAATTCCAAATCTTCCATAATCGCTTCTTCGGGTTTGCCTTCTGCTTCTGTACGCACAAGCAAACCCATTCCCGCCGGCTTGACCAAAATCGCCAGCGCTCGCAAGCGGTTGCGCTCACTTTCACTTTTAATCCGTCGGGATAAATTTACGCCCCGACCGTAGGGCATCAGTACTACGTAGCGTCCTGGTAAGGTAATGTTACCCGTGAGCCTGGGACCTTTTGTCCCCGTTGGCTCTTTCATTACTTGCACCAAAACTTTCTGTTGTGGTGCTAGTAGCTCTGTAATTGCCGCTGCGGTACGCTTGAGCTTCAATGGCCCCAAGTCGGTAACGTGAATAAAACCGTTGCGCTCTGGGTCGCCAATATTGACAAAAGCTGCATCTATCCCAGGCAATACGTTTTCTACTACTCCTAAGTAGATATCACCTATTTGATGGTGCCCCGTAGCAACAACGAGTTCCTGTATTTGATCTTCAGAAAAAACCGCAGCAATTTGGTGCTGCTCCGCGATGATAATTTGTTTCGGCATTCAATTTCCTCAAAAATTGGCAGCACTTACAGGTTTGAGGTTTGTTGTATCAAGTCCGGTTAATTACTTAATAATTCAAAACTACTTGCGTCTCCGCGTCAGTTTTAATTACCAGTGTTTTCTCGGTTTGATATTATACTTTTGCTGCCCTCGCAACCCTCAAAAGGCGCTACTGATAATAAAAATCGCAAATTTGAGCTTCTAAGTTAAATAGCTATTGACGCTCTTAAGAGCGTTTCTACGGCTGATTATTCCAGAACTGCTGTATATCGTTTAAGCAATTAAATCAACCGTCCGTGGTTGATTTGTGATGCAATACCCTCAAATCTTGAGAGTTCTGATTTGAAAGTTCTAAATCCTGAGTGAGCATTTTAACTCAGGATGCTTTATTTGAGAGTAACCTACTGAATTCGTTAAGAAAAAGAAACTATTTCTATTTTCCATTCCCCGGATTTATCTTAGGGTTATACTCAGCTGCGCCAGTTGCTAACCTGCCTTGAGCCGCTCTAGCCTAAGACAAACAGTGCTTTACGCGTCTCATGAACGTCTACAACAAGTCGGCATAACCGACAGTAGTGCTTTAACTCTAAAAAAGTAATGCACTAGCTCTTGGGCACTACCTGAATTAGACATTCAGCAGTTGTTTAAAAGCATGGATTTAGAGAAGCTAACCGAGCCTGCTGTTAGTTACTGATTCACAAGGTAGCTATAGAGAGAGTGTGCATTCTTTAATCTGCCTTTTGTTTTTCTAGGATAAAATCCTAGAAGTTGCACTCTAATATCTTTGCTTTCGCCCCCTGAATACGAGGGTAGTGAACCAGCTAATTCAATGCAGCGCCAGAAAATTTCTCTTCACCCTATTCTAACGCAACCTTGCTAAAAATCAATTCCTGTGAGCTGCCATCTTAGGACAACTACTAGCAAGTTGTCCTACAAGGATTATACCCCTAAAATTAGCCGATTGCGGTGGATGTGTAGGAGTTGGAATTCTACACCAGCCACTGTCTCTAGCATAAACAGGATTTGTTCGGGACGCAACAGCAAACCGTCCTGACGATAGCTACCTAGATAACGGATTACAGATGACATAGATTCTGCAACGCAATTGTAGTTTTCTACTAATTCCAGTTCAAATAAGCGATCGCGCAGATTTATTAACTGGCTCTTGCCTGATTTAGTTATTTGCTCGTACCAAAGTTCCTCTTTTGCTTTGATTGTATCAATCCAGTTTTGCCATTGTATGGGTGTTGTTTCTGCAAGTGCTGCTACAGTAATTAAATACTCTGCGGTCTCTAGCAGTTGGGTAGCGGCACTAGCTTTTAAATCTATCTGCTCCACATTATATACAGGTATATCTGTGGGCATTTCACGAGCCAACTTTCTGAAGAAAGTATCAACTTCCACTGGCACAGTTAACTCAAAATCTGCAATTTCACCGCTGCTAGTAGCCCCTAAAGCCAAAGCAGTTGCTAAAGAAATGCGTGGCATTGGATGAAACCCACCAGTAAAGGCAATTGGTAAGCCTGCTCGTCGCACAACTCGGTCAAACAGACGAATTAAATCAAGATGGCTCATTAGAGCCATATTACCTTGTTTCCCAAACCAAACTCGCAGTCTTTGCGCCTTAGTTGTATTGGGGACAAATTCGCCAGCAAATTTTGGGATAGCAGGTGATTCAATCACCACGTTATGCCCAAAATCGGTGCCACAGACGCCACAATGAGAACAACCTTCAAAAGAGCAATCTGGTACAATTGCAGCTTTTAGAGCGCGTTGCAAGTCTTCTTGGAGCCACTTTTTGTCAATCCCTGTATCAATATGATCCCAAGGTAGGGGAATATCGAGGGAGTGGGGAGTACTGAGTGGGCTATTCTCCTCTGCTTCTTTGCCCTTTTGCGCCTCTACGTGAAACAAATTCCATTCGCCATTTTCTACTTGGCGGTATTTCCAATCTAAATCAGCTTGGGCGATCGCAGATCCCCAAGCGCTAAAAGCTCGATCTAAATTTTCATACCAGGAATCCATACCTGCACCCAATTCCCAGGCACGGCGGACTACTTTGCTCAAATTGCGATCGCCTCGTCCCACAAAATCTTCCATTGCCGAAATGCGGACATCGGTAAAATTTACCTTCACTGCCTTGATTCGGCGGAATTCTTGCCGTAACAGGTTTTGTTTTCGCTTAAATTCAGCGGTAGAAACTGAGTGCCACTGGAATGGTGTATGGGGCTTAGGCGTAAAGTTAGAAATCGTCAGGTTAAAGTTTAGGGGTTTTCTACCCTTACCTCGACATTCTCGCTGTAACCACCTTACCGTTTCGGCAATGCCCACAACATCAGCATCCGTCTCACCCGGCAAGCCAATCATAAAATACAACTTTATTTTATCCCAGCCTTGCTCCCAAGCGGTTTTTACTCCCCGCAACAATTCTTCATTCGTCAAACCCTTATTTACGATGTCTCGCATCCGCTGAGTACCAGCTTCTGGAGCAAATGTTAGTCCACCTTGGCGCGTACCTCCAAGGATGTTGGCAATATTCTCATCAAATCTGTCTACCCGTTGGCTTGGTAGAGTCAGAGAAATATTTTCATTTTTTAAGCGATTTTTGATTTCCATCCCCACTGCTGGTAGGGACAAATAATCAGAACAACTCAGAGATAGTAGAGAAAACTCATTGTAACCAGTTGCCCGCATTCCCTGTTCAATTGCTTCTACAACCTTATCGGGTTCTACATCCCGTGCTGGTCGAGTCAGCATTCCTGGTTGACAGAAGCGACAGCCACGAGTGCAACCACGTCGAATCTCAATGGTTAAACGGTCATGCACCGTTTCTACATAAGGAACTAAACCAATGGAATATGCTGGTATGGGAGTTGCCACCCTTCGCAGAATTCGCTTCGGCACATCTTGGCGACAAGGATGAACTGAGCCATCCTTTGCCATGTCGTAAAACTGAGGCACATATACGCCTGGTATCTGTGCCAAATCAAGTAACAGATGTTCTCGACTTAATCCTGCTTGTTTGCCTTCTTCCAATACCAAACCAATTTCTGGCAGTAGTTCCTCTCCATCTCCAAGGGCGATAAAGTCGAAAAAGTCAGCATAAGGCTCAGGATTTGATGTCGCTGTTTGCCCACCAGCGAAAATCAACGGAAAGGATGACTGGGTATCGGTAGATTCACTACCCCCCTGCCCCTCGGTCACTGAGCGTAGCCGAAGTGCTGCTTCTCTGCTCCCCTGCCTCTCTCGCCACGTCAAAGGAATTCCAGCCAAATCCAACATTTCGAGGATATTAGTTGCACCCAGTTCGTAACTGAGGCTAAAGCCTAAAATGTCAAATTCTGTGAGCGATCGCTTTGACTCTACTGCAAACAATGGCGTATTAGTCTCGCGTAGTTTGGCTGCCAGGTCTTTTCCTGGGAGGTAGGCGCGATCGCACAATTGACGCGGTTGAGCATTCAAGACGTTATAAAGGATGATGTGCCCTAAATTAGATGCACCTACTTCATATACTTCTGGGTAGGTTAAAACCCAGCGTATTGCTGCCGTATCCCAAGGTTTGTGTACCGCTAACAGTTCGTTACCCAGGTAACGTGCTGGTTTTAAAATATCCGACGTTATTAATTTTTCAACTGCAACAACCACTGTGCTATCTTCTAGCTACCTTAATTACAGCTACCTAAACCCAACATTAGCATTGAATTAGGTCTTCTAACAGATTTTATCGTTGCAACTTACAACTCCTTTACATAAAGTCCACTTATTATTGCCCGAACCTTTGTGTTTTTACATAAAGTTATATTTGGGTCAATTTGGCTTCAGCGTCTAATATTTCAAATACCCGATCGAGTTGCGTCAGTTCAAAAATCATTCTAATTTGTGGGGCAACAGCGCTAAGTTGGCAACTTCTTCCTAAAGTAAGAGCCAGCTTGTGTGTAGATAACAATGCCATCAACCCCGCGCTGTCTAACGATTCTACTGCTGCGAGGTCTACTACCAAGGTGGAAATACCATTTTGCGCCAACGCTGTAGCCATATCTCGTTCAAATTCCAAGGCGTTTGCAGCATTTAAGCACCCTTGAGGGCGAATAACTGCAATTTTGGGATAGTTAAGCACTGCCTGCATAGTTACATCCTATTAAGAATTTTGAAGCGTCAAGCTAAGGATTATTTGAACATAAACTCTATTTTGTTGCATCGACCATACGTCTGAGCTCTCTTTGCTGAATCTTTATTGCTTTAGCATGTCTGTTTAAAGATTGTTATAATTCCAGGTTAAAATGTGTTTATATATACTTTTTTTTTATGTCACTTCAAAAACAATCAATTATAGACGGCCATAGAGCAGACAAATTATCAGTAACTATGCTGAAAAACCTTGCTTAGTCTATAACTAAAGCTAATTTAGCCAAGTCTTAACGTTAGGTTAAATCTCCCACTTTAGCGTTGCTGATGGCATACGGCAAAGTCATAGTGAATTATCTATCTAACTAATTAAATTGTGATATATATCACTACTAAGTTAGTATTTGGATCACTCTTTATACTGAGGCTGATCTGGGATGATTAGTGTCATATTACTGTTGGGTTATTACTTATGAGAACTCAGTACGCTATTCGTAAATTGGTAGAAAAAGCTCTTGACATTAAAAAACTAACTCCTGAGATAGAGAATGAAATCAACTCAGAACTGACGGAACTAGGTTACATTTCTGATGTTGATTACGAAGCCCTAGAATTATTAATGGCAGAGATGGATGCTGGACGAATCCAGTTGGTTCCTAGCCTAGGATTTTAAAATAATTCATAATGACCCTTTCTACGAACGCGAACAGCGTGTCGCAGACAGAAGTTGTGTGTAGCTTGCTTCTCTGTAAGGTTACAATGACTCCCTAACGTAATTCGTAATTAAATTTAGGAGGGGGATACAAGAGCGATATGATTGCTAGTCTTTTTCTATGAGGTTGATTATTTAAATACTTAAGGTGGCGTAAACTGTGCTGGTGAAGCTCTACATTATGCATTCATCGAAAATCGCCATACAGTTCGCTAAACGCCTAAAAAAAATTCCTCCCAATCTGTTTGCTGAAATTGCCCACAAGCGGAATGAACTCGTTGCTAAGGGAGTTGATATCATCAATATGGCTACTGGCGATCCAGATAAACTTACTTCTAGTCATATCCTTCAGGTGATGCATAAGGCGATTGACGACGCTGCTAACCAAAATTATCCACCTTACTAAGGGACAAAAAATTTCTGGTGTGAAGGATGTAGCAATCGAATTTCACAGTCTTCAACGTATGAAAAATTTTGGGAATTAGGGACTGGGGACTGGGAAGACAAAGGGGACAAGGAAGACAAGGAAGAATTATTCAAGAAGTCTCTATGTTGTCTATTTCCAATGCCCCATCCTAATCCCCAATCTCCAACCCCTCTTGATATGCTTGCCAAAGTTGGTGAATAAACTGATTCAGTTGCTGCTTTGCGACTGAATCAGGTTCAGTTTTTGGTTCTTTCGCTAAAAGTTGACTCAAGAAGGTAATTACTTCTGTGTCTAATGCTGGGCGAAATAAATTTGCAGGCCAAAGTAAGTCAGATGCATCTCGCAAATCAGTAATTAGGGGTGATTCTTCTACGAAAGTAACCATTAATAAAGGACGCACCCAGCATAACTGGCGGGAAACTACAAATTGAATGACTTCTGCATACAGGTTCCTGTCACCATACTCTAGAGACACAATTTGTCCCGTTTGAAGAAAATCTAGGCTCATGTCCATCTTGGGCAAGGGCAAGGATTATTTTGCTTGCAACTTCTTTAATCTTAAAAGTGAAAATGCGCTACGTTAAGGAAAGCTTCTGTAAGATTAGGGTAGCACTCTTATGGCAGCCATGTCTTAGACATCTGTCTCACAAGTGGCTACGCAAAATTAATACAACCAATCCCTGGCAGCAAAGAGTTTTCCTAGCATAGTATCTGAGCAGAAATACTATAGAATAGGTAAACGACTGTTAAGCGATCGCAAAACAGAGACTTTGTTGTAGTGAAGTAACGAGAAAAGAGCAAAGAGCCGTGTCAGTTGAAACCATTCAAAAGCCTTCCACAACCCGCAAGCTCGCGCCTCGGTATCGCGTTTTGCTCCATAACGACGACTACAACTCGATGGAGCATGTTGTGCAGTCACTAATCGCTACTGTACCAAGCCTTACCCAACCCCAAGCTGTTAGCATCATGATGGAAGCCCATACTAACGGGCTAGCTTTAGTCATTACTTGCGCCCTGGAACACGCTGAGTTTTATTGCGAAACATTGATAAGTCACGGTTTAAGTAGCACGATTGAACCTGATGAATAGTCAAATAATTCGTAATTCGTAATACTTCGGCTACGCTCAGTACAAGTTCGTAATTCGTAAGTAACAAGGGTATAGCAGCCCACACTGAATTAAAAATTTAGTGGAAAGTTCAGAGCTAAAACTGATTGTAATTACGGATTATTTTGACTTGTTTAGTATGAACAAAAACTTTGTCCGTTTAGCTGAACGCCCTGCCCCTATTAGGCTGGGTGCTTTTATTTTGACCTTACTGTTGCTATGGTTGCCATTTGCTACACCAATATACTTACTAGTGCATGATTCAAACTTAGAAAGTATATTGACATTGGTATTGTTATATGCAATATTTATTTTTCTCCTGAGACTATGGGGTAAATATGTCTACCAGCAACCCCAAATTCTGCGGCATTATGGTTTAGAATTCACGCGGCACAATGGTGTAGATTTACTGCGTGGCTTGGCTCTGGGGATAATTAATATTCTGACACTTTTTGGGGTAGAAAGTTTGTTGGGTTGGTTGGTGTGGCAACAACCGAAAGTTTTTTTGCTGAAAGTTATTTTAGAGGGTTCACTTGTTGGCTTGGGCATCGGATTTGCTGAGGAATTGTTATTCCGAGGCTGGTTGCTAGATGAATTACAACGAAATTACAGCCCGCGTGTGGCACTGTGGACAGATGCAACTGCGTTTGCTACATTGCACTTTATTAAACCCTTAGAGGCAATTATTCATACACTGCCGCAATTTCCAGCTTTAGTACTGCTGGGGTTAACGCAAGTATGGGGAAAGCGTTGGCGGAGGGGACGCTTGGGTTTTCCAATTGGTTTGCATAGTGGTTTAGTTTGGGGTTACTACATTATTAATGTGGGTAAATTAGTGAAATATTCTGGTCAGGTTCCTGATTGGGTAACTGGTGTGAATAATAATCCCCTGCAAGGAGTGATGGGGGTGTTGTTAATGAGTGTACTAGCTTTGGGGATACGAGGGCGAACAGTAAAACATTAAAGATGGGTAATGAACTTGTAGAAAAATAAAATATCGGCTAAAAAGAAACTACATTAATATTCCATTTAGGCAAAGTGTCAGAGTGTAGCCAAAAGGCTTTTAGAGATTCAACATCAAATAAAGGTTTAGGGTTAAAAATAATGGATTGTAGTCGTCTGGAATATATCAAAAATGTAAATGATGATCGTGATATTTGGGCGTATAAAATCTATCCTGTTGGAGCTTACTTTCAGTTAAACTTTAAAGAGGGTAAAGGTGTAGATAATCATGCCTTTAACTTACCAAAAGGATCTTTTATCATCCTTTCTCAAAAACTACCTGAGTACGAGCGATTCTTGACACACGTAGTTGAACTGGTTAATGAGGGAAGTGAAGATAAACCTCAATGGGGAATAGATACATGGGGTATTTTCCGATGGGTTAAGGTTCATTGGATTGCTGATTTCGACAATCCCAACCGTATTCCTCTTGATCAAAAGGAAATGAGAGCCGAGTGGGGTCGGTTTGATACTAAAGCTAAATTGTTGTCTAGTGAAAACTTGATGAAGCAGTGGGGCAGTATCGATGCATTAAGAGGGCACTTAGGAGAAGTTTTTAATTAAACGATCGCCATAATTCACTTTGCGCGATCGCACCTACGCCACATTTTTGACTGAGATAATTCCTTCACCACACCACTGAATCAGTAGCCATCTGTCAGAATCTTTATCCAGTGCTGGCTTGAGACGGAAATTAAAAACCTCTTGCCATACCTCTACTCCATACTGAGATATAAAATCTGCCTCCAGTTCTTGAAACTGTTCTCATTGCCGAATTGCGATCGCCCTCAACATGGGAATGATCGCGGTGATTGAGACTTGTGCAGCGACGGGTGTCATTCTGGGTAATCCTCAAAAATACAAATAATCGGCATAGGTGGTTTTTTGGTGCAATGTTTACGCAAGCGTCTCAACCACTGTCCCCACCACACAAGCTTTATTCAAATTAACACCGCTCAAATTTGCACCTTCTAACTCTGCACAAAGCAAATTAGCTCCTGTCAAATTTGCGCCCGCCAAATTCGCCCCTCGCAAATCAGCCTCTTCAAGATTTGCTTCACTCAACAAAGCCCCTTGCAAATCGGCGCGACTCAAGTCTGCACCTTTGAGATTTGCCCCTGTCAGGTTTGCACCGCGCAAGTCAGCGCCGCGCAAATCAACGCCTTGTAAGTTCACATTCATTAAATTGGCACCACTCAAGAAAGCACCCACCAATGACACATCACTGAGTCTTGCTCCCATCAAGTTAGCTCCACGCAAATTGCTACCCCGCAAGTCAGCGCCCGTTAAGTCTGCTTGCATCAGGTTGGCTCCCATCAGGTTCGCCCGCAAGTCAGTTGCTTGGAGGTTGGCTCCCATCAAATTTGCCCCCTCCAAATGTCCACCTTCGAGCTTAGAACCAGCAAAATTAGCACCTACAAGGGTAGCGCCAGCAAGATTAATCCGGCTTAAATCCAGTCGGGAGAGTTCCTCGTCTTCTAAATTTGCGCCTGGAAGTTGTTTGAGTTTTCCTAATTTAATGGCTTCAATATTCATGTAAAGTAACTACCAATCTCTTCACTGATCTTGCTGTGGCTATCCCATTGGGAATCAAGTATCCAGATGCCGGCGCTGAATTTGGGTGTCATCAAGGGTAAGTCGAGTCCCTGTTGTAAACCCATAACTAACAAAGCTAGGGTATTTACGAGTTTAGGGTCAAAGCGAGTAGATTCTTGCTGTTTGCACTCATCTAAAGCTTGAGTAAATATCTGTTCCCGGCTTTGATTTGACGATTTTCGCTGATTGACTCGCCACTGAAAGTCTGCCAATAATGCCAAAATTCTCGACTCTAGGGGAATTTCATCTCCAGCTAAACCTGCTGGTTCTCCTACGCCACTCCACCACTCGGTTTGGTGAGTGATAATTTGGGCAACTGCTCGCAGTCGTGGCATGGTTCGCAATACTTGCGCCCCTGGTATTAAAGGACAACTGGGGGCATCTTCTTGATAGCGTGTTGGTATATTACCAGAATTCAGGACACTTTCGGCATTTTGTAATGGATCTATGCGATGTAACAAAGCCGCTAGCCGCAATCTCTTAATCTGCCATGCGGGAAGATCCAAAAGCTGGGCGATCGCTTCAGCAAGTACTACTACTTCCGCAGCTGCCATTGGATTGTTGACATCTGCCATATCCATCAGTTGTGCCATTCGCAAAAAGGCTTGGATTTCGTTAGAAACCAAGTTGCGATCTAGGGTTTGTTTCTGAAGGGCTGTAGGGATGGATAAATTCTCTTGCCCAGTCTGGAGATAATCTACTACACGGGAGACAACTGCACCTAAATTTTGGGATCTATCCATTGACGGTACAATTTGCTGCTTATCGCTTGTGAGTTTTTCCGCCAATTCTGGGTTGTATTTTTTGATGTGAGCGATCGCAATTTCTGCTGTCTTTTGTACTAACTCTGGCTCAAATGTCCACAACCCATAAAATTTACGCTCTAAATCTGATGTCGGTACTCCAGCACTGCCATAATCAGCCTCTGATAATTCTTGACAAATTACCATTGCTGTGTATTTGGGTGATAAAATAATTAAGTGCCACTCTTGCGCCACTGGATCGCCTACATCTAATGCCACTAAGTCTACATTGGGTAGCTGGCTGGTAGGATGTTCAGCAAAGCCAGATTCAGCGGCAGCCATGATGGCAATTTGGCAACTACATTGGGCGATGTCTGCATATCGCTCGGCTTCTTGTAGATACCATTTACCTTGTTGGAAGGCTGTGATGACTAAGGGCGTACCGTCATCAGTTAAGATATGGTCTTCTAAAGCGTGGCACAGGGCAACCAGGGTATTTTTGTAGTAAACACCGAATCGAATTGGCCTGGTGGTGTGGCGATGGGCTGTTTCTAATTTTTGGAGTATTGAGCCTTCTAACATGGAGTTAATTTAAACGTACCACAAAGAGCGTTGATTAACAAAGAGTTTGAAATTAGTGCTTATAACTATATTATTTTACTGTTTAAGCTATGAATTATGCTATCTCGGAAAATTATAATATCTAATACCACGGTTCAGCTAACCTGCCAAGAGTGATCAAAGTGGCTTTTTGTGCTGATGTTAAAGGATAAGCCTTTGTTTTGTAAGGATATTCCCGCTAATATATCTTGTTTCTATAGACGATTCATTTCTCAGTTTTAATAGAAGTTGCCCTAAACAGCTTTCAATATTTTTGGCAGAACCGAAGCTAGCGAGTAATTTTTCAATTATTGGTTGCAATATCAGGAAATTTTGGCGATCTCAGATATAATTTTTAGCAGTTGCTTTTATCCAAGCATGACTTTGAAATAATTCCATTTTTTCGTCAGTAATTTCTTGGCAAATACGCTCAACTAATTTAGCGATAATGTACTCCATAACGACAGGCTGTTGAGTAAACTCAGCGGCATTTTTTTCAATCAATGACCGACGTTGCAAAGATACGATCGCCTGTATGATTTCACAATGCGGGACGTTGGCAATCAAATCATCTTGCAATTTCATCAAATTTATTGGCTCTCTATTAATAGCCAGCCAATACATAATTTCTTGTTCTAATTTGCTCAATCGATAAAATTGTTTATCTAATAAATCGCAGATATCATCAAAAATGAATGTAACTTTCTTTAAAAATCGCAAAAATTCAGAAATATTACTATCAAAAAAATCTCTAATTGCCGCAGCTACAATCTTTAATGCCAAGGGATTTCCGCCATAATGGTAAATTAAAACTTGCCATTCGTCCTGCGAACCAATAAAAGACCCTTTAGTAAAGAAAATTGCTCTTCCTGCATCTGTGGGTAAACCAGTTAATTGCAAGCAGCGAACGGGTATTTCACCTTCTAATTTTGCTAATCCTTTGGGTTTTTCGCGAGAAGTCAAAATTAAACAACTTTTGTGAGATGTTTCTGCAATACATCGCAATAGCTGACCATAACCAGAATATCCTTCTCTATAGTTACCTGTACGATCGCCACTTTTAAGTACTGCCTCAGCATTATCCAGTACTAACAAACAGCGATGTAAACGTAAGTAATATATTAGCCGTAATACTTTACCATCTAAGTTCCTTGGCAAGTCTATTTCCTGCTGTTCTGAGAGAAACTGAATCATTTCTGTCAATATTTCTTCCACTACAGGAGCATTACGGAGACTTCGCCAAATTATATACTCAAATTCATGCTGAAATTGCTGTCCCAGTTTGGCAGCAAGAGCAGTTTTACCTATACCACCCATACCTAAAATTACTACCAAACGGCAGTTTTCATGTATAGTCCACTGCTCTAAAAGATGCACTTCTTGAGTACGACCATAGAAAATAGATACATCTGGTGCTTCACCCCAATCTTGGTGTATATTTCGCTCAACAATCTCATTCCAGTTGAGTTGAAGAACTAAGCAGTAAGCTTTAAAAGCTCCGGTATTAATGGGTAGTTTTCCTGCTAAAAAGCGTTTCCAAGTTCCTTGAGAAATCCCTTCAGCAAAAAAACCTTCTTCTTGCCAATCTGTACCTAAAATTTTACTTGCTTCCTCAAGCCATCTCGGATCGTCAATTGTCCAACCCTTTTCTTTTCTTTTTTGTTTAATTCTAGCTAAACCATGTTGAGAAGCTTTGAGAGTAGACATGGCTATTGCAAAAGTCAAGTTTTGCGGCATTCCACATATTAATTATCACCTGTTTATTTACCATTTACACAAAAAGTTGATATTTAAGATCACTCTCGCTGATCCAAAACCGAACTGGTGGAATTTAAGCAAAGTAAGCCATCTTAGAAAGGTAGAAAGTCAAGTTGGTGAATGTAGTTATAGACGATCGGCTACAAAGAGCGATTGCACGTATAAGACGCAAAAGCGCAAACACGGGTAAAACATAACCCCGTGAAGCAAGTTTTTCTGATTTAAAACTTAGCTTAAGTAAGTTGGCGCAAATAAAGCTAACTGGTGAAGGCTTTCATTGGTAGGGTTTCAGGTGTATTTACTTTTCGTAATATAGTTCTGTTTCTCACCACCGACTTATTTAGTCTTTCTATTCAATCAAATGAAGTTGTTGATTTACAACGGAGAATTAAAACATGAAATTTTCAATTAAGTCCATTCCTTTTGTTATAGCCACAGCCTTAGCTGTCTCTACCTCCGCAGCCTATTCTGAAACTCCAAATGATTTTGTGTCCCAAAGCAGTTCACCATATCCAAAAAACCTTTGTAGCACTCCTTATTTCTGCCTTCCATTCCCTTCTAAGAACCGCTATACTGTATGCAAACGTTATGCTATTCAGGGTCAGTATGGGCCTCTAATTTTCTATCGCTGCATTTACTATGTGCCCGCAACTCGCAAGTAATAGGTGAATAATTTTTCATCCTTTCAGCTGTTGACATAGTTTGGTAGTAATACAAAACTATGGAAAGTTAGCTTCCTACGATATTACCGCAAACCAAACAAAGAGTTATACTTGGTCGTGGAACACTTCTTAACCTAGCGACTTTCGTTTGGCAGTTCGATATGCCAAGCCTTACGATGAATTCGATTTTATGATGGATAAATCGAGGGTAGGGAATACGAAAAAATAGATTTACTCCGTTCCTCGTTCCCAGGTTTCACCTGGGAACGAGAAAGACAAAATGGCGGGCTTTCTGGCCCACCCCACAAGAGTTTATGAAACTCCAGCCAACTGTTTTTCTTTGCTTTGTATTGGCGCGGAAAGTGCTGCTTCTAAGTCAGCACAACCCAGCTTTTCTTCTAAGATTTTCATGACTTCGCGCCCGAAGTCGTTGGGGTTTTGTTGCCAAGCTTGCAAGCAGACTTCGCCAAAGAATGAACCAAGGGGTTCGGGATTCCAGAGAAGTTTTTTGGCTGTCCACGGCATCAAGCTCATTGGATCGTATCCTGGTTTGAGGATGCCTTCTTTGAAAGCGTATTCTTCTAAATGGGTATGGGGTTGTAGTCCAATGAAGAAAATGGCGGGTTCGACTTTATCAGCACCAAAAATCCGTTCTAGTTCGCGGTGGTAAGCGATGGTTTGACGGATGGTTTCGGGACGTTCGTCAATCACGTTAAAGGAGTAATTGACGGAAACTACGTCGTTGAAACCAGCAGCTTTTAAGTCACGGCAGTTTTGCAAGACGGTTCGCAAGTTATACCCCATCCGCATTTTCCGCACAAGTTCTTGAGAACCACTGGTAATCCCTATTTCAAAGTAGTTCATCCCGGTTTTCGCCATCAAGTCACACAACTCTGGTGTCAAATTGTCGGCTCTGATATATGCTGCCCAGTGGATATCTGTCATACCAGAATCGACGATTTTTTGCAAGAGTTCTACGGCATCGGCAATAAATTTTTTTGCGGGGATGAATTGGGCATCAGTAAACCAGAAATTGCGAATGCCGCGATCGTATAATTGGCGCATCTCAGCAACGACTTCATCTGCTGGGTTGATGCGTACTTGTTTGCCTTCAACGACGGTGTAGACGCAATAACAACAGTTGTGAGGACAACCACGCTTAGTTTGTACACCTATATAAAAGTCTTGCTCTTGCAGGTAAAAGTTAAATTCCGGCCAGATGCTTTCGATATAGTCATAGTTACAAGCTGTTTTTTCTATTGGGGTGGGTTGTTCGTGAATTAGCCGTTTTCGTGGTTGAGTTTCTCCGGCAACGTAACAGCGTTCATCTCGAAAATCTCTGCCACTTAAAAGTTTTTCCAGCAGAGTTTCGCCTTCACCCACAGAAATAATTGTTCCTTGGGGTAAGCTTTTACCCAATTGTTCGTAAAATACACTGACTGCACCGCCACCGACAACTACACGAGCATCAGAATTATATTTTTGGGCACGGTTTAAACCGCGTTTGATTAAGCCCTGGTTTCGCCATAACTCTACATAATAAGCGATGAAGATTCGCAAACCGCCCAATCCGCCGCGTAGTTTCAGTAGAGGATTTTTGGCGTAGTAAAATTCAAAGGCGTTTTGCAGCGGGTTGCCACCACGTCCGCCAACTGGGGCATAAATTTGAATATCCCGCCAAGAGAATACTAGTAGTGTCGGTTTAAATTCATCAATACAGCGATCCAGAGCCGAACTGTAATCTAAAGGTGGCACTGTTCCTAAATCAAAGATGCGCTGTTCAATATTAGGAAACTGCTTATGGACATGATCGCTCAGGTAGACAACCCCAATAGGAAAGATGGGGTTACAAGGAAGGCGAACGTAAAGAATTCGATTTTCCATCATCTGTGTTTTAACTTCCATCTTGCCAATCTGTGGAGAAAGCGAGAGAAACATCTAGTCTTACAGTGTGTGCTTGTTTTATTTGGTTTTATTTATCACAATCGTGCTTGACATTTCAGCCGATTATCGGTATCTAAAACCTGCTGTTAAAAACCGCGGAAAACGCTAAAGTTGCTGTGCATAAAATATACATAGAATCTATAGAGAGGTTTATGAAGACATTTTTCATATAGCTTTACCATAACATCGAGTTTATTCATTAAGTGATGATCCCAGGCGATTAATTCTGGGGTAGATGAAACAGCAAAACTCACTTCCTCGCTATGCTAAAAGTAAGGGGATCGTTGTTATGTCAATTCCTTAACAATCTGCTTTAAGATAATTGAAGCTTTTATACCAGGAAAAAATATCAAAAACTTTTATTCATAGTGTATAATTCCGAAAAAGGTGTGAATAATTACAAAATTTTCATAACTAAAAATATATCTTTAGACAGAAATAATCTACAAATACTCAGTTGGTATTCGCAGTTACAACAACTGGGGATCAGTGGGTGCTAGGCTTGGCTAGTGTAATGTAAAATTGTGGCGTAAAGCTCCTCAGCAGTTATGGCTCAAATATTAGATCCTCTACCACCTGAGCAATCGGGAAAAATTCTCTGCTGCTACATTAATGCCACGAGCAAAATACAGGTAGCTCGCATCTCCAATATTCCCAACTGGTACTTTGAAAGGGTTGTTTTCCCTGGACAACGTTTAGTTTTTGAAGCTCCGCGAAAAGGTCAAGTGGAGATTCATACAGGGATGATGGCAAGTGCAATTTTATCCGATAAGATTCCGTGCGATCGCCTGATGCTCGAAGAACCCAATACTAATGAGTTTGATACAGACTCATCAGATGAAAAAGACCCTTTTAGTACCAAATTAATGGTGCAGCAAATTAATACAAAAATCGGAGATACTACAAAACCCTTGCAAATCCTTGGTTTAGCCTCGGTTGATTAAAAAAAACAATTTTATCTAAATTTAAGGGTTGCTAATTCAGCAGCCCTTTTTGTTTATTATTTATTGGGCATGGGGCATGGGGCATTGGGCATTGGGTATTAATTATTCTCCCCATCTCCCTCATCTCATCTACAATCAATCTTATGAATCTGCCTTCATTTCTTTGGTTGTGGAAAATAGCCGCCTGGTCTATGGGGTTGTCCCTGCTGGCATATCTGATGTTAGCAGTCACCGGTGTTTGGATGTTTCGGGCGAGAACTTCGCAGCAATTTCCTTTTATCACGCCATTTATGGGCGGTAATAAAGGGGTGCGATCGCTCCACTATACAATGGGCATTAGCATGGTAAGTTTAGTGCTACTGTTGCTAGCGATCGGTATTGTTGGCACTTTAGGGCACTTTGGCTCTTTAGGTCACTCATCACACTTAATCGCTGGGTTGATAGTGGTAGCACTAGTTTTACTGTCTGCTTTCAGTGCCACCCAAATTAGTGCCAGACGACCTTGGGCTAGACCCTTACACATCGGCGTAAATATTATTTTGTTTCTAGGATTTGCCTGGGTATCCCTTACTGGTTGGATTGTAGTACAAAAGTATTTACCCTAAAAAATTGCGAATTACGAACTTGTACTGAGCGTAGCCGAAGTATTACGAATTACGAATTATTAAATTGGCATACCTTATTTCCAACACTCCAGCTAAGACATAGACCTACTCTACAATGAAGAAAAGCATTGTAATTGAGCCGTGACAGCAAACTCAGCCAATATCTCACCTTCTGTTTTTCGTTTGTCTCCTTTGATTCGGATAACGTTGCTGAGTCTATACATAGCACTCACAGTTCCATTACCTTTTTTATCGCAGGTAACAGCTGCACCCGTACCTCCAGAATTATTGTGGATAGGGATTGGCATCGGCTTAGTTGCCTTATATGCGGTATTGACAGAACAAGTAATAGTAGATGACGAGGGAATTCAGGTTACTTACCCCGCCTGGGTGCCTCGTTTTTTTCGTAAAGGCTGGTCTTTACCTTGGTCACAAGTCAAAGAGATAAAACCCCGCAGCACTGGACAAGGAGGGCTAGTTTATTACTTCCTCAGCCAGGATGGGAAAGCTTATTTACTACCGATGCGTGTAGCTGGATTTGCCCGTTTGGTGCAAATTGTCCAAGCAAAGACGAGCATTGACACCACAGATGTTCGCCCTTTAGCGCAGCCCTGGATGTACCTGATTTTACTGGGATGCACACTGCTGCTACTATTAGTCGATGGCTGGGCGATCGCTACAGCATTAACTACTGCACAATTAACTTAAAATTGGGAATTGGGCATTGATTTCTCCCTAGTCCCCACTCCCCACTCCCCTTGAATACAGCAAAAGCCACACTCAGGCTAGAGCAAGTTAATCTGTTTACAAAGCTGAAAACCCAACTTCCTGGCAATCAGCAGGGATACCCCATATTGCAGGATATTTCCTTAGAGGTATTCCAGAGCGAATGCATTGCAATTGTAGGCCCAGTAGGTGCTGGCAAAACTTCGTTATTAAGCCTCATCAACCGCCTAATTGAACCCACGAGTGGTAAACTCTATCTGGAAAATCAAGAATATCGCCAAATTCCTGTCATCCAGCTACGGCAGATGCTTGTACTTGTATTGCAAGAATCAAAGCTGTTGGGGATGACAGTTGGGCAATCCTTGGCTTATCCTTTAGTTTTGCGTGGTTTGCCCAAACAGACAATTCAGCAACGAGTCAATCACTGGACAGACCAACTGCACATTCCCAATGAATGGTTAGAGCGAACAGAGGTGCAACTTTCTTCAGGACAACGACAACTAGTAGCGATCGCTCGTGCCTTAGTCATCCAGCCTAAAATATTATTATTAGATGAGCCAACCTCTGCCCTCGATCCTGGTACGGCTTCTCATCTAATGCAAGTCTTAACCCAGTTGAGTCAAACTCATCAAACCACGATTCTGATGGTGAATCACCAACTGGAACTAGCCCAGATGTTTTGCTCTCGGTTATTACACCTGCAACAAGGTCATTTATTCGCAAATCAAACAGCCTCAGAGATAGACTGGATTGAATTACGAAAAAGTCTGATTCAAGCAGCAGCTCAAGACGATTTTGGATTTTAAATTTTGGATGAGACAGGAATCAGGAATCGTTTTCTTACTCCCCCTCACCCTACTACCTAATTCACACTTGACTACTAGTAAGTGTTGAACGTTGATTATTAAATCTCTCTCTAGCTAACTTTGTTGTCTGTGACTGTGAAATATTGGTATTCAAAATTTCCATGTTAAAACGGTATCCAACATTGCGGATAGTTTGAATCAAATTGGGTTGCCGAGGATCGAGTTCAACCTTTTTCCGCAGCGATAAAACATGAGTATCAATGGTACGAGGGTTATCAATAGCATCCGGCCAAGCACGACGCAGCAATTCCGATCTACTTAGAGGTACTCCCCCAGCTTGTGCTAAAACGTACAGCAAACTGAATTCCTGGGGCGTTAAGTCAATAAACTCCCCTTGGAAGCGGACACGACGCTGAACTAGATCGATTTGCAAAGTGCCATAATCCAAATAAGCAGGTGCAGTAGGTGTGCGCTTCCGGCGAATCAGTGCCTCTACCCGTGCCAAAAACTCTTGCATTCCAAAAGGTTTGCTCAAGTAATCATCTGCACCCGCCTTTAAACCTGCGACTATATCAGCTTCACTATTACGGGCAGATAGCATTAAGATTAGAGGCTGCTGCTGACGATGCAACCAACGACAAAACTCAATGCCATCACCATCAGGCAGGTCTGCATCTAAAACTACCAGTGTTGGTTGATGGCTTAAAAATACTTCCCTTGCTTGATAAATACTGGCAGCTTGATGCACGCGGTATTCCAGTTGTTGCAAGTGCCAACCCAACAACGACCTCAGATGGGGATTCCCCTCAATGATTTCTATACAAACCGAACCCACGGTGGCAAGACCCCTTAGCGTCGATGACTTTCAAATTAACAAGCCCGTCTCTAAGGTTTTGTAGCCTTTGTTACTTCAATTGCGATTAACTTTACATTTCCTAATAAAATAAGTGGCAATATCTTTAATTTATGCCTTGCCAATAGGCAATTAGAAATATTATTAAATTTTTATTAAATTTCTCGAAAGCGTTGTTAGACTTATAAAAAGTTCTTTTAACTTAACATTTTGCTTTGAGATGGGTGTAATGTGGCAAATATCTATAATCCAACCAGCTAACAACAACAACAACAGCTTTTCAACCTGATTAAACCTGATGGCAAAAGTGGATTTTTTCGCAAAAATTTAGTACTCCCATCCAGGAATATAACATCAATACAATTGGGCTGTGATTGTGAAAATCAAAAAAATAACTTAGCAGCTAACTAGAATCGATGTTTTCTGGAATAAGATTAAAGTAGCTTGTAGCTGCTATGAGGGTAATACCCAAAGTAGATGTGTTGACTTTGAGTTTATGCCAAAGTGAAATTACACTTCACTTTTTAGCGTGAATCATTTACAATTCTCATTCCAAAGAGATTAATACAGCAGTTATGCTCCAAGACACACAAACCATCCGCTATTACCAAAGACTCACCGATGCCTTCATCGAGTTATGGAATCGCGGTTATCGCACGGATGATATGCGGATGTATTTGGATGGATATCTAGCCGCACTGCGACACAGCAATGTCATTGAACCTTATCTGATTCATCGCCTAGAAGAGGAAGCCAGCCGCTTCTTGTACGATGGCTCAAACTTTGCAGTGCCACAACCACAGCCACAGCCCGATTACTACTAATTACCAGGTAAATGGTAATTGATAGTAACCGTTAATTACCGCAGATAATTATAGCATATTATCTGTATTGGTCAACGGGTTGTCGTGGTGTGAAATTTTGGAGATAGATATTGTATTGATTAAACGCATCCCCTCAGCCCTATATTGGCAAAGCCAATTAGACTGAGGGGATTGTTGTTTAGCAATAAAATCAAGTCCAACAAAGAGTATTTTTGTCAGAAACCGATTAAAAAACCCTTGAAAGGGGAAAGAAATAGTATATCTCCTTTCAAGGATATTAAAAATGGCACATTGCCTTGATAGCAAAGCGCAAATTCAGCAACATACCCTTTAGTTTGGGTAAAAAGAGCTTAAGAAGCTAATGCTACTTCTACCTTTTCCTGCAATTCACCTTTCTGGTACAGTTCAATCAAAATATCAGAACCGCCAAGGAATTCACCATTGATATACACTTGGGGGATTGTGGGCCAACTAGAGTATTCTTTAATACCTTGACGAATTTCAGGATCTGATAGAACGTCAACCGTCTCAAAGGGAACTCCCAAGGTATTGAGAATCTGCACAACGTTGTTGGAGAAACCACATTGGGGCATTAACTTGTTTCCCTTCATGAAAACTAAAATCTTGTTTTCTTGTAGCAAGCTATCAATCTTGTCTTTGAGTTCTGGTGTCATGGTATTTATGTTTCCTATGTTGCATTAATAGAGTGAGGAGTGAGGAGTGAAGAGTGAGGAGTTAAAAATTCATAATTCATAACTCTTAACTTCTAACTTCTAACTCCTAACTTTAGGAACTTGCTGTTGCTTGCCAAGCTTCGGGAGTGTATGTTTTCACCGCCAAAGCATGAATTGCTTCAGTTGACATAGCTTGACCCAACGCACCATAAACTAACTGGTGCTGTTGCACTAGTCCTTTACCTGCAAAGTGCGATGAAACTACTGTCACCTGATAGTGGTCGCCGCCACCAGTCAAGTCTTGCACCTGAACCTGTGCGTCTGGCAGTCCCGCCTTGATCATTTCCTCAACCTGTTGCGGACTAATCATCGCCATTCCTGAAAAAACTTACTTTTCTATTATTAACAGATATAGAGCAAATAGCCTGTGCCAACTTCAGGCTTTGGCAAGGCTGTAGATAAAGGCGCCTCTGAGGTGTATTACTTGAGAACGCTCAGGTTTTGGTTACGGTAGATAGCTCTATCCTAGCACTGGGGCGTTCCCAAGCAACTGGTTAAAGAAATGTGGGTAGGGAAAAACAGGCAACAAAAATTTAATTTATTTTTTTGGGGATGAAGAGGATGAATTACCACCTTCTCTGGGATAAGGAGAATCAACAAAACCCAACTCAAACAACTGTTTATAGGCTTTCTTGCCTAAATCCCGTGTCGGGTTTTGACTCTTAATTATTTGAACTAACAACGGTACAGCTAATTCTGGCTGATTTTGTGCCCGATGTACCAATGCTAGCTGAAAGGTGGCTTCATCTCGCTTTTGGGCTGTTAATAGAGCTTTTTGACGCTGAGAATCAGAAACTCTGTTGTCAATTCCCGAAAAGCTAGAATTTAACTCTTGATAAAAATTAGATAGCTGATTATAAACTTGACGCGCTTCTTGCAGTTTCTTGGCAGCTAAGGGGTAGTTCTGAGCAGAAACGGCTTGTTCTGCATCTTTTACTAAGCGATCGCCACCTGCAATGCTCAAAAGGCTGTTACTTTGGGTTATGGGGCGGAGGTTATTAGGATCGTTGGGGTCAATGGGTTGTGGTTGGCTGGTAGTGCCTGGTGACTGTGATACCTGAGCATTCACAGGTGATAGCAGGCTGAGGACTGCTATAACTGATAAAACAGTACGGTGCATCAAGGTAACAGCGACAGCAGTGTTCATGGGATCAATTAGTGCGACAACTATATAAAAGAGCTAGGGAAACTTCGGGTATCTTAACTCTGTTTTGGTCTTGGACAAAGCAAAGTTACATCCTAAGTATCTCTGATTTAGACTAAAAATCAGTTTAATAGAGTTCCCATTACCCCTGTATAGTAACTAACTTAAATAGTTGTGATTAGCGATACCCACAGTGGACTGGGTTAACGCGTTAATTCTCTATAGCTCATCAATCAATTAAATAGTTTGCAGACAACTCTGAGCTATTTACTCAAAAAAATGCCAATTTGGCTGAATATCGCGTAGATAGAGAGTAATCTATATATGTATACATCCTCAAAGGTTACAAAATATCACTAATTCTTTTGTCACTTATTCAGGATGAGTGTAGCAGTTAGCAGTTAGTGTCAAACCTTGAAAACGTGCAGTTTCTTAATCATGCACGATTAATGGTCAATGCTTAAGAGCTAGTCTTGGAACTCTTGATGTTTAACAAGATCAAGAATTAGTAATTTCTGCAAATGCGTGATTAGTAACTTTTGTTTCTTGATGGCTTAATTGTTGTAGTGCCTTTGCTAAATCAGTTGTGATGCTTTTTGCATCTTGTTTTATACAGCCACTCATGTAATCCGTCACTTTGATTGGGGAGCCAATGTCAATACTCACATCTGTACCCCAATTTGGATAAGGTTGGCTGTAATTAATGCCTATGGGTATAATTTTCACTCCCAGCCCGGAATGACTAGATTCAGCACTCAAAGCAAGACGAGCAATTCCTGGCTTCAACTGGTGAACTTGACCATCACGAAAAATGTTACCTTCTGGAAAGATTACCAGAGTTTTTTGCTGCTGAAGTAGTTCTACCCCATGTCGCAGTGTGCGGATTGACGGATGCTTAGAATTTACAGGAAATCCCCCTAAACGTCGAACAAACCAGCCTTGCAAACCTTGGCATTCGTCAATAGTGACCATAAATCGCAAGTCTTGCTTTCTCAGACAAGCAGTAGCGTAGGGTACAAGCAAGGCATCCCAACGCGCTCGATGTGTAGGCGCAAGGATCACAGGCCCAGTTGTGGGGATATTTTTTTGTCCGGTTATTCTAATTTGTCCAAAGAATAATGGTAATAGGCAGTGACGCCCTAATAAATATGCCAGGGGACTTAACCAAGGAGAAACCCTTGAGGTAGTGCTATCTACCTGAGGATTTGCTGGGGTGTGCTGGCAGGTATCGGATGAAGAGTAAAATTCCATCATGACGGATGCAGCTGATTGACAGGTAAAAATTTAACGAAAGGCCTGATTAGTTACACCGTAGATTCTCTTGTGTGACTTGTGTCGTACTAGATGGACAGTTTTACCTCTGTCCGTTAGTTTACTCTACGCCGCCTAGTAGCAAACCAAGTCTGTAATTGCTGACGACAAGCTGACTCTAGTATGCCTCCGATTACTTGGAGACGGTGATTAGAAGCAGCACTATCGGGGATGTTAATAACTGTACGAATTGCGCCAGTTTTGGTATCGTCTACTCCATATACCAGTAGTCCTAGTCGCGATTGGACGATCGCACCTGCACACATCGGGCAAGGTTCGAGAGTTACATAAAGAGTGCATTCATTAAGATGCCAATTTTGTAAAGTTGTTGCCGCTGTCTTGATAGCAAGAATTTCTGCATGAGCGGTAGGGTCTTTGTCGCGCTCTTTTCTGTTTTCTCCTTGTGCTAGCAATTTGCCTGTTGAATCAATGATAACAGCACCTACAGGGATTTCACCTGCATCGCCTGCTGTTTTTGCTAATTCTAGGGCGTAACTCATCCATTGTTGATGTATAAGATATTTCGTATACTTAGTTAACATATTCTTATCAATTCGATATTCCTTGCCCTAAAGGTGGGCAAACTTGCAGCGCATTTTGCTCGCATTTTGTCAAGCTAGTAATTAAAAGTTTGTAGTAAGCACTAAAGTGCTTAGAAAATTAAGGACTTTAGTCCTTACTACGAACTTGCTTACCGAGCAATTTAAAATCCAAAATTGCCCAACATTGCATCACCAAAGAAATTGTTGGGGGCTAATTTGATTTTTAAATAGTGGCTTGGGCTAAAAGGGGATCGAGTTGGCTTTGTGTATCTAGCTGATATAGGTCATCGCAGCCGCCAATGTGCTGGTTATTGATAAAAATTTGTGGTACTGTACGGCGGCCGTTGGCGCGTTCTGCCATTTTCGCTCTGGCTGCTTCGTCGCCGTCGATTTTGTATTCAGTGAAATTTACACCTTTCCACCACAGCAGCATTTTGGCTCGAATGCAGTAAGGACAAGTTTGCCAGGTGTAAAGTTCGACGTTGGCTTTGACTCGCTCTGGATGGCGGTTTAAAAGAGGATTAAGAAAGTCCAGCATATTTTTTTAAGCAAGGTTTTAACTATGTCTCTAGCCTAGAACATTGCTTACCGCATCGGCGCTGGAACCCACTTTTGGAAACCCTCTAAATGGTTCCAGTAAGCTAAATATCCAGTCAATGCCCAAATTAGAGCGGCTACTATCAGCACTGCTACGCCAATTAGCCGCCAAGTTCGGTTGGTTTTCCAATAGAGAGTTGGCGCGGCAAAAATACCACCTAACCCAGTTAAAATAAAGCCTATTCCCGATAAAAGCGGTTGCTTGGTCAAATTCAAGTTGATGATACGGATACCGACTACGATCGCAACTGCACCAGCAAAGAAGCCGTAAATTGCTATTGTCAACAAATCCCAACCTTGAGCAAGGGCGATCGCAGCTGCCACAAACAAGATTCCAAATAAAACACTTGTCTCACCGAAGGCAATGTTAAAGCTACCCATTACTGGCCAGGTAAAGCTCATGTGTAAACCAGTTGTGAGTGCGATCGCGCCCGTAATTCCAAAACCGGGAATCCACGGTCTTTGATTAGAATTATCTATACCACGGTACACATAGTCAGCCAAGATAAATAATCCAGCTACCATGTTGATTAACATGAGGGTGATGTAGTCGATAAACACGATTAACCTCTTAATTTAACAAGCTCTTTACTCTACGTTTCATTTTTCAGTTTTTGGTGAATTCACCAGCTTTTTTATTTATTATTTTATACCTAAAGATAGATACTGAAGAAAAGCAATGTTCTAGATATACACTGCTACCCATTTGTGCCAATTTTTAACTTAGTTACGTGTGAACAAGTTTTATACTGGAGTAATTATGAGTAAAAAATTAGGATGTGTTAACTGGCACTTTTCTAACGAGTTAGCAGTAAAACTTAACTTTCTTCCACGTGTATCCGCCCTTTGGTAGACTTGAAAACTGAAATAGGCAGATGAAACGACGCAAATTCAAGCAGCTGAGAGGGCAAACTCTGTGGAAAATACACTTGGTTTAGAGATTATTGAAGTAGTAGAGCAAGCCGCGATCGCATCCGCAAAGTGGATGGGTAAAGGCGAAAAAAATATCGCTGACCAGGTAGCTGTGGAAGCTATGCGGGAGCGGATGAATAAAATCTATATGCGTGGTCGCATTGTGATTGGGGAAGGCGAACGCGACGACGCGCCCATGTTATACATCGGGGAAGAAGTTGGTATCTGTACCCAACCAAATGCCAGTAGTTTATGTAACCCTGACGAATTAATTGAAATTGATATCGCCGTTGACCCCTGTGAAGGTACGAACTTGGTAGCTTATGGACAACCTGGTTCGATGGCTGTGTTGGCAATTTCTGAGAAGGGTGGATTATTTGCTGCTCCTGACTTTTACATGAAGAAGTTAGCAGCACCTCCCGCAGCTAAGGGCAAGGTAGACATCAACAAGTCAGCAACAGAAAACCTCAAGATTCTCGCTGAGTGTCTAGATCGCTCGATTGAAGAACTTGTGATCGTGGTCATGAAGCGCGAACGCCACAACGATTTAATTAAAGAAATTCGTGAGGCTGGAGCGAGAGTCGCCCTAATTTCAGACGGAGATGTGGGTGCAGCTATCAGCTGCGGTTTTGCTGGAACTAACATCCACGCGCTGATGGGTATTGGTGCGGCTCCTGAAGGTGTAATCTCGGCAGCAGCAATGCGTGCTTTGGGTGGACACTTCCAAGGTCAACTGATTTACGATCCCGCAATCGTAAAAACAGGTCTGATTGGAGAAAGCAGAGAAGCCAATATCGACCGCTTAAAGTCTATGAATATCAATGACCCCGATAAGGTCTATGATGCTCATGAACTGGCATCTGGTGAAACTGTTCTGTTCGCTGCTTGCGGTATTACCAGTGGTAATCTCATGGAAGGTGTACGTTTCTTTAGCGGCGGAGCTAGAACTCAAAGCTTGGTAATTTCTAACCAATCGAAAACTGCTCGATTTGTTGATACAATTCACATGCTAGGTGAACCCAAGACTCTCCAACTGAACTAAGTTTTAGGGAATGGGGAATGTAAAAGTAGGTGTAAAACATTTGGAAAAAAATATTTTGATAAAACATAAAAATATTCATCCAAATGCTTCGTCCTTACACTAGTTAGTAGTTAGTATTTAGTGATTAGTTGTTATTTATTGGTTGAAAAAAACTATCAACCAATAAATAATAATTCCCCATTCCCTATTCTCACTCAATGCCCGATTGCCAACTACCAATTAGTAACTACGATTTAGCAAATGAATATAGCAGTGGTGGGGTTAAGCCATAAAACAGCCCCAGTAGAAGTCCGGGAAAAACTGAGCATTCCAGAACCACAAATTGAAAGTGCGATCGCTCAACTGGCCAGCTATCCTCATATTGATGAAGTTGCAATTCTTAGCACTTGTAACCGCCTGGAAATTTACATTGTCACCAGTGAAGCAGACCAAGGTATTCGGGAAATAACACAGTTTCTTGCGGAATATAGTAAATTGCCCGTGATTTCTCTGCGACAACACTTATTTATGCTGCTGCATGATGATGCCGTGATGCACGTTATGCGGGTAGCAGGTGGTTTAGATAGTCTGGTACTCGGAGAAGGTCAAATTCTGGCTCAGGTGAAGACTACTCACAAACTGGGACAGCAATATAGTGGTATAAAAACCATTTTGAATCGATTATTTAAACAAGCGTTAACAGCTGGTAAGCGGGTTCGTACTGAAACTAGTATTGGTACTGGCGCTGTCTCTATCAGTTCGGCTGCTGTGGAGTTAGCACAAATTAAAGTGGCAAATTTAGCTGCTTGCAGAGTAGTAATTCTGGGTGCTGGTAAAATGTCGCGGCTGCTGGTGCAACACCTAATTTCTAAAGGTGCTGTGGAAATTAGTATTGTAAATCGCTCTCGCGATCGCGCCCTAGAATTAACAAAGCAATTCCCTCAGCAACCGATCAATATTCATCCGCTATCGGAAATGATGAGCGTAATTGCCGATAGTGATTTGGTGTTTACAAGTACTTCAGCAACAGAGCCAATACTTGACCGTGCCAAATTGGAAATGGTTTTAGAAGTTCAGCGCTCTTTAATGTTATTTGATATTTCTGTGCCGCGTAATGTTCATGCGGATGTAAATGAATTGGAAAATGTGCAAGCGTTTAATGTCGATGATTTGAAGGCAGTAGTAGCGCAAAACTACGAAAGCCGTCGCAAGATTGCACAAGAAGCCGAGAAACTTTTAGAGGAAGAAGTGGAAGCCTTTGATATTTGGTGGCGCAGTTTAGAAACTGTTACCACTATTAGCTGTCTGCGAAATAAAGTCGAAACCATCCGCGAACAAGAGTTAGAAAAAGCTTTATCGAGATTGGGTTCGGAATTTGCTGAAAAACATCAAGAGGTGATTGAAGCATTAACACGGGGAATTGTCAATAAAATTTTACATGACCCGATGGTACAATTGCGATCGCAGCAAGATGTTGAAGCCAGACGGCGCTGTATGCAAACTCTGCAAATGCTGTTCAACCTCGATGCAGAGGAACAATTTAGTTAAATTAAACAATAAGTTAGATCCCCGACTTCTTAAAGAAGTCGGGGATCTGAGCTTTTAAATTAGATATACTTCTAATTAGATAGACATCTAATTAGAAGTTAGTTATGCAACCAGAGCAATTTAACATCTTACTGCGCTTTTTCAAGGCATTAGCGGATGATAGCCGATTGAAGATTGTAGGTATTTTGGCGAATCAGGAATGCAGCGTTGAAGAATTGGCGGCGCTACTGCAACTCAAGGAACCGACGGTATCTCATCATTTGGCGAAACTTAAAGAGCTAAATTTGGTGACAATGCGCCCAGAGGGTAATAGCCGTCTATACCAGTTGGATAGCGAGGCTTTACAAAGCATTAGTAAGGAAATTTTCACACCTGAGAAAATAGCATCTTTAATTGAAGATGTGGATACTGAAGCTTGGGAAAGCAAAGTGTTGAAAAACTATTTCGAGGACAATCGCCTCAAAGAAATTCCTGCTAGTCGGAAAAAGCGTCTAGTTATTCTTAAGTGGTTAGCAAACCAGTTTGATGTCGGAGTCAATTACCCTGAACGTTTGGTAAATGATATTCTCAAACGCTACCATGTTGACTGCGCCACCCTGCGACGAGAGTTAATTGCTTGCCAGTTAATGCAGCGAGAAAATGGGATTTATTGGCGTATAAAATAGATATATAGCAACGGACAACTTGAACATGAATCTGCAATTTTATCACTGCAAACGGTTGATTTTCAAATTGAATTGCGCGACCTTTATGAACAAGTCAATTTTGCAGAAAATAACGAAGATTAAAATAATTCGTAATTCGTAATTCGTAAGAACTCTCAACAATGTTAAAAAAAGAAATTTTATAGAACTATTGTCAAAAATCACCTATCGAATCGGGATTGTAATTACAAACTCTGCACCCTGTTCCGGTAATGAAATGCACCGTAACGAACCACCATGTTTTTCAGTAATAATCTGGTAGCTAATTGATAATCCCATACCAGTACCTTTACCAACAGGTTTTGTGGTGAAAAAGGGGTCAAATAGATGTGACTGGATTGCTTCTGGAATCCCTGTGCCATTATCAGCAATTTGAACAACGACATTTTCATTCACCTGGGCTGAAGAAATCCGAATTATTGGTTCTGGACAAATCCCATTTTGAAAAGCCTCTTCTAAAGCATCAATCGCATTTGCCAAGATGTTCATAAATACCTGATTTAATTGTCCTGCAAAGCACTGAATTTTAGGTATTTCACCATAGTCTTTAATCACTGTGATTTGAGGGCGATGGCTTTGGGATTTGAGACGATATTGTAAAATTAACAGGGTACTGTCAATCCCTTCATGGATATCAGCGGTTTTAAACTCGGCCTCATCTAAACGAGAGAAGATTCTTAAACTAAGGACAATTTCCCGGATGCGACTGGCTCCAATCTTCATAGAAGTCAACATTTTAGGCAAATCTTCTGTTAAATATTCAATATCAGCTTCTTCTTTAGCATTTTGAATTTCTGGTTCTGGGTAGGGGTAATATTTTTGATAAAGTTGAAGTAACCACAATAACTGTTGAGTATAATCATCAGTGTGCTTGAGATTGCCATAGATGAAATTAACTGGATTGTTGATTTCATGAGCAATACCAGCAACCAACTGTCCTAAAGAAGACATTTTTTCTTTCTGGATTAATTGGGACTGAGTAAGCCTAAGTTCTTGTAAAGTTTGCTTGAGAACAATATTTTTTTGTCGCAGTGCTTGTGTTCGTTCTTCTATTTTATCTTCTAGTGTTTGGCTATAAACTTCTAGCTTTTGATTCGCTTCATATTGTTCTGCTAGCAGTACCTTTACCTGTTGAATTAACTGGTTAAAAGAAATGGCTAAGATTCCAACCTCGTCTTCAGTTGTTACGGGAGCTTGGAGATCAAAATTAGATTCTTGAGTAACTCGTTGTGCCACATGTGTGACAGCTTTAAGTGGACGAGTAATTGTTCGCGAAATTAAAAACCCAGTAATTGCTAAAATACCGCTTCCCAACAAAAATAATAATCCTAAATGTTGCCATAATTTATATTGAGCAACCTCTAACAATGATATGGAATACAACACTGTAGTTGTTAAAGACTGACTTGCTCCTGTAAATACGATACTTTTGGCTAAATAGTTTTTGTTATCAATAGTAATTCGCCTAGCGGGCAAATCAGGAAGAGGAAATTGCCAAGTTCCGCTTTTGGATGCCAACAAGGTTGCCGCAACTACACGATTTTGTCTCTGGACAATCAGATGTTTAGAGGAACCCGCAGCAATTTGTTGCAGTAGAGTATCGTCTACTAAGTTACCAATGATGATTCCTCCCAAGAGTCCTGCTGATGATTTGATTCCATTTGTTACTACTTGTAGAACTTGTTGCTTGCCTTCTACATCTACCAAATCGACTAAATGCGCTCCTCTACTAGCAGTGCTAGTAACTATTTTGTCTAGAAACTTGGCTTGACTTAACGAGTTATTCCGTAAATCTATGAGGACATTGCCCTGAGTATCGATTACCTTAATCCAATCCAATTTCAAAATAGACTTCAGTGGTAATAATATCTGCAAAAGCAACCCTTGATTACGCTGTTTAACAGCCTGATTCAGCATATCTCGATTAGCAATTAGCTCGATTTCAGTTTCTAGTGTTTGCTGTTCATGCTGAAAATCCTGATAAACTCGTTCGCTAAAACTACCAATTTGTTGGCTAAAGTTCTGATTCAAACTATCCGTAAACCACTGTCCTAACACGACTAAGCCCAACATAAAGACGCTAAGACAAACTGCAAGCAGCGGTAGAACAATTTTTTGGCTGAGTCTCAGCCCCCTGAAAAATCTCTGCATGGGATATTCAATTTATTTTGCAGTAACAAAGCCATTATTTTGTAGTAGTTTTTCACCTTCTTTGCTAAAGATAAAATCAATAAAACCCTGAGTAGTTGCTGAAGGTGATTTTTCCCAAAGAATACCTATGTTACGCACCATTTGATATTTACCAGTGGCAAAGTTTTGTGCTTTAGGAGCAACACCATTGAGACTGAGATGATTAACAGGTAATTTATTGATGAGGGAAGATGCCAAAGAAAAAGCACCGAGGGAATTAGGAGTGATTTGTAAGGTTTCGATCAGTTCTCCCTCTTTATTCAAAATCACGGCTTTAGCTGTAGTCTTTTCTTCTCCCAAATAATATTTTCGTAATAACTTTTTTGCTGACTCGTCTTCGGGTCTATCCAAGAGTACAATGTCTGCGTTAGCACCGCCTAATTCTCGCCAATTGGTGATGTCACCTTTGTAAATGGATTTTAATTGCTTGGTTGATAAGTTAGTAACACCTTTAACACTGTTATGGGTGGCGACAACTAACAAATCTTGTGCAAGTTCACGATATTGAATTTTCCCGTTATTTTCTTCTGGTTTGAGTTTATGACTGCTACCAGCGATATCAATAATATCGTTTTTTAGGGCTGCGATCGCACCTTCGGATTGGCTATTGGGGATAAACTCAACTTTGACAGTTTTATTTTGGGATTGATAAGCTTGTGCTAAAAGTTTTAAAACCGTTGCTGTTGAACTGGAACCACCAATTTTGATAATTTTTTGAGTTTGAGAATCGGCTTGGTTAGTAACTTGATTAGTATTGGTTAAATCAGTTGGTTTGACTGAGTTACAACCGCACATACCAAAAAAGATGATGCCGACAATCGTTAACTGAGCAATCTTTTTCATAAGTGAGTCTTTAAATTCCAAAATCCGATATCTGTCCTAAACTTTCATAACTTAATATTCCCGAATACTTATAAAATGTAACGGGTAAATGCAATAATTCATGATAAATAAAATCCCCTCTTTATTTGATAAGTCGGGGATATGTGACTTTCATTAGCAAATATATTTTTTACTTCACAAAATTATTTTCCTAAATAAGCTTATAAAACTTTTGGAGGTCATGCCATCTTGACGCTTCCAAGTGATAATGCTGTTCAGTTGCTACTAAATTCACTAAATTTGTGTTTCTCCCTCGGTAAAAATAGGAGGCCACAATTCAGTAACAGGCAATTCCCAACCAGGAAAAAGTTCTGGTATGGTTAAAATATCGCCATTTTCTAAAACTATAGGTTCGCCTGTAGAGCGATAAATTGTAACTGTCTCTTCATCAGGATCAATGACAATGCCGACGATCGCTCCTAATTCTATAAATTTCAGAATTTTGGCTGCTATAAGTTTAATTTTATCGCTCTGAGATTTAATTTCTACCACCAAGTCAGGGACAAGTTCTCCAAAGTAACGAGGACTTTGGAGAAGTCGGGAAGCTCGAACAAAGGAAACATCAGGCGCTTTGAGGTTTGTATCTGGCATGATGAAACCGCCAGCAGAATCAAATACTCTTCCCCAGCGACGAGGATTTATCCAAGCAAAGAGAAAGGCAATGAGACGACTACTGATTTCGCTGGATACAATATCTGACGGGCCCATTATTGAAATTTTCCCATTGTCGAGTTCCAGCTGGTAATCTAAACCTGCTTCGGTAAAAGCTGTTTGAACTTGCTCTAAATCTCTGATTGTCATCATTGACATAAAAAGCTTTTTCTACTGAGATATACAACACGATTTTAACAAGAGCCAAATTTCCGAAGATTTGACACTGTATGGAACTTTCTCTCAAACCGTTCCCTACCAGCGAATCAGAGCAAGAATAAAAGCCTCTCCCACACAGGGAGAGTTTTGGAGGAGAAAGCTAATCGCACTTTATTTTCCCAAATACGCCTCTAGAACTTTGGGATTAGTTTGAATCTCCGCTGGTGTACCATCAGCCAAATTCTGCCCTTCAGCAAGTACCCAAACACGATCGCACAAGGACATAACAACATCCATATTGTGTTCGATAATCAGAAAGGTCATCCCGTCTTGGCGATTCCAAGTGATAATGCGATCGCAAATATCATCAATCAATCTCGGATTCACCCCGGCTGCTGGTTCATCCAACAAAATTAACTTGGGATTAGTCATCAGCGCCCGTCCCATTTCCAGCAGTTTCCGTTGTCCACCAGACAAGCAACCAGCATAATCGTGTGCTTTTTTTGCCAAGCCCACTGATTCTAATAAAAACATTGCCCGCTCTTGCAGTTGCTTTTCTTCCTTAGCGACAACGTGCGGTTGCAACTGCACCTGCCAAAAATTTTCACCCGTTTGTTTTTGCGCCGCCAGCAGCATATTTTCTAACACCGACAACCGCGAGAGAGTTCGTGCAACCTGAAAGGTGCGGATTACACCCTGCTGGGCGATTTGATATGGTTGCAAATTGTGAATCGGTTCGCCGTCAAAAATCACTCGTCCCTTATCTGGGCGAATGAAGTTTGAGAGTAAGTTAAATAAAGTAGTTTTACCAGCACCATTGGGGCCAATCAAGCCCGTAATGCTGCCTTTAGCAACTTCGATTCTGGCTTCATTAACTGCTTTGACACCACCAAAGCTTTTAGAAAGTCCCGTGGCTGCCAAAAGGGGAAGTGGGGATGAATAGTTATTTACCAAGGGTGAGTTCCTCTTTTTTCCCTAAGATACCTTGAGGACGCCAAATCATCAGTACCATCAAAATTAATCCGATTACCATGATGCGAAATGCACCCAAACGTGCTTCATCAAGGGGAACGATTCTGGGTAAGACTTCTCGCGTCAGCGCATCGTAAGCAAAGAAAATTACTGCACCTACAATTGTGCCGACATTATTTCCAGAACCGCCTAAAATCACCATAATCCAAGTGTCAAAGGTGATCTGCGGTTGAAAATTATCGGGGTAAATGGCGCTGAGTTGCCAAGCAAAGAAAGCACCAGCGATACCTGCGATCGCACCGCCTAACATTAATGATTGTAATTTATACCAAAAGACATTTTTTCCCAGCGCTTTAGGAATTTCCTCATCTTCACGGATAGCTTTGAGAATTCTACCCCAAGGCGATCGCACCAAAATTTCTAAGCGCCAGTATACAAATGCTAAAACCAACAGCAACACCAGCATTAAACCCGCTTTTGGGTTGTAATTATACAGTCCAATCACCCCGGAAATATAAATCGCTGCCGCCAAAACTGCTAACACAATTCCCACAGCCAAGCGGGATATAAATTCTTGTTTGCTAGTTGTCCTTTTGCCCAAATCAGTAGTCCGAGATATTTGGGTAGTACGAATCCATCGCCACAATGTAAAAAAAGTTATGGCAGCTAGCAGCGTTAACAACCCAATCATCACTAATCTGACAAACAAATTCGGCTCTGTGGATAGGGGTATGGGATAACTTTGGACACCAAACGCCCCAGAAATCCAAGTATCACCCACAGGTAATTCCTGATTATTCACCACCAAACGAATTAATTCGCCCGTACCAATGGTGACAATTCCTAGATAATCTTCTCGTAAGCGGAGAGTCACAAAACCAATTATCAAACCCAATAAGGCTGCGACAATTGCCCCAGCCAGTGCCGATACAAGTAGGGGTACGCCTTTTAAGCTTAACAATACCGTTGTATACGCTCCCAGAGTCATGAAAGCAATATGACCAAAGTTAATTAATCCCGTAAAGCCCCACTGTAAATTCAGTCCTAATGCGAATAGAGCAAAAAGTGCTGTAGAAATTGCTAAGAAAATGAGATAGTCAAGCATATTGAATTATTTGGTCATTTGTCATTGGTCATTCTGCTCCCCTGCTCCCCCGCCCCTCTGCCCCCCTGCCCTCCTCGCCGGGCGAATAAATTTTAGCGTAGCTTGAGCGTAGCTAATTTTATGGGAATACTATTTATTGTTGGTGTTTGGTGGTAGGGAATAATTGACGTATGAATTTGCTGCGACTTAGAATGCATCACTTAATCGAGCAATTAGGCGATGACGATTTGCAAGACATTTGGAATGTTCTTGAAGCTTTACATTATGACTTTTATATGCTCAAAGCGATACAAAAAGTCAAGCGATCGCAGCAACCGTGGGATATCTTAACCCATGAAGAAGCGGTAAGACTGTTGATGTTTTTCTGATTCAGCAGCGCTTTTGAGCTAGTGCCAGTGGCCCCTCAAGTTTTGGTGAAGGTAACGCCCAGTGAGTCTGGAAATGCGCTATGCCAGGTCTTTTTTACTAGACCTGAAAAATTTAGAACCTGCCGCCTACGAGCGGGTGCATGATTTTGTCTTTATTGAGTTAGCCCAAAAGTGGCAACTGACTGATTTAAAAGAACTGCGGCAGCTTGATAGTGAAGGCATTTTTCACCGCTTCACCCTCGATAATTACCTGATTGGTATAGAAATTAGGGGTGAAATTGTGAAATTTCTGCGTGTCATCCCTATGCCAGATGTTTAAAGTGAAGAGTCAATCAATTTTGGATTTTGGAATTGCGGATTTTGGATTTGTTCCACCCACGTTCGCTTTCTTGGCACGTTCGCGGTAGCGTCTGGTAAAGAAGTGCGGGGCATCAACCGAAATAATTTTTAATCTAAAACTTGTACTGAGCGGAGTCGAAGTATCTAAAATTTAAAATCTAAAATTGGCACGGTCAAAGGAACACTGAAAACTGTAAACTGTATAAGGCTAGGCAGGGATCGCTATAACCTTACATTAAACTGGTTTTTGAGAAAACACTTTATTTGAGATTTCCCTATGGATGCTAGGGCACTTTGGCAACGATACCAAAACTGGTTATATTTCCACGAGGGATTGGGACTGTACTTAGACATCAGTCGAATGCGGTTCGATGATGCCTTCGTGGATTCGTTGCGGCCGAAGTTTGAGAAGGCGTTTGCGGATATGGCTCAACTGGAGAAGGGTGCGATCGCAAATCCCGACGAGAACCGCATGGTTGGACATTACTGGCTGCGAAATCCTGATTTAGCGCCAGCTCCAGAACTTACACAAGAAATAGTCCAAACCTTAGAACTAATCGAAGCCTTTGCGGAAAAAGTCCAAACAGGTGCTATTCATCCTCCCAGAGCAAGCCGCTTCACGGATATTATCTCCATTGGTATTGGTGGTTCCGCTCTCGGCCCCCAATTTGTCGCGGAAGCTCTCGCTCCTGATTTCCCACCCCTGAAACTTCACTTTATCGATAACAACGATCCCGCAGGTATCGATCGCGTTATCAATCATCTCCGAAATAGCCTCGCCAGCACTTTGGTTTTGGTAATCTCCAAATCTGGAGGAACACCAGAACCTCGCAACGGCATGATTGAAGTTAAAAAAGCATACGCCGGACACAATTTGGAATTTGCTCAATATGCGGTAGCAATTACCAGCGTTGATAGCAACCTCGATAAGCTGGCCAAAGAAGAAGGTTGGCTGGCCAGATTTCCGATGTATGACTGGGTAGGAGGACGCACCTCAGAAATGTCTGCTGTGGGGCTAGTACCAGCCGCATTACAAGGGATTGATGTTCGCGCTATGCTAGATGGCGCAAAAGAGATGGATGACGCTACCCGCGTCCCAGATGTAAAAAATAACCCAGCAGCCTTGCTTGCTTTGTCTTGGTACTTTGCAGGTAATGGAAAGGGCGAAAAAGATATGGTTGTTCTACCTTACAAGGACAGCTTATTTTTATTCAGTCGCTATTTGCAACAGCTGGTGATGGAATCCTTGGGCAAGGAAAAAGACTTAGACGGCAACGTTGTCCATCAAGGTATAGCCGTTTATGGTAACAAAGGCTCAACAGATCAACACGCTTATGTCCAGCAGTTACGCGAGGGTGTAGCGAATTTCTTTGCTACCTTCATCGAAGTGTTGGAAGATCGTCAAGGCCCATCCACTGAAATAGATCCAGGAGTTACATCAGGCGATTATCTTTCCGGTTTTCTCCAAGGAACCCGACAAGCGCTTTATGAAAATCACCGCGATTCGATTACAGTCACGATTCCCCAAGTTAATCCCCGAACTGTAGGGGCATTAATTGCTTTGTACGAACGTGCTGTTGGTTTATATGCTAGTTTGGTCAACGTCAACGCGTACCATCAACCAGGAGTAGAAGCTGGCAAAAAAGCTGCCGCCTCCATTCTCGATTTACAAACACGAGTAGTAGCAGTGCTACAAAAAGAAAAAACTCCCCTTACTCTTGACGAACTCGCCGAGAAGGCAGGCGCATCAGACCAAGTTGAGGCAATTTACAAGATTTTGCGTCACATCCATGCCAATCAGCGGGGTGTAGTTTTACAAGGCGATCTTCAGAAACCCGGTAGTTTGACTGTTTCTGCTAGCTGATAGCTCTAGTCTAATTATCACATTTTGTCCAGAATTGTTGTCTCAACAATTTTTTATTGTGAAGCATCCTAAATAGAAGATATATCTTCTGTCTAGGATGCTTCACTGTATAGTTCGTAATTCGTAATTCGTAATTAAGTTTTATCACTCAATACCGTTTCGTCTAAGTATTGCTTTTTTCTCTTCCTTTACCTAATTACGACTTATTTTAATTATGAATTGCCATCAGGCGTTGATTAAAGTAACTCTTGGGTAAGAAACAGCGATCGGGTAAAAAAGGATTGTTGAGATTTTGACATAAGAAAGTACTGGGTTTATCTCGATGACAAAATGGTGGCACAATTCCCCAGTGTTCTGCTAGCCAAATCCAGTATCCTATTTCAATTCTGCCGTAGCTTGAGACCGGGAGAATCTCTCCAACACTGTTGTTAATAGATACTAAATCTGAAGATGATTTGATTTCAATTAACAACCAAGCTAACTCATCTACAGAAAAGTAATAGCCGTTTTCGGCAGCGGTATCAACAAACTGCTGTGGATCTTTAGCTATTAGCAATTCTTCTTTGAGAGATGGCGTTTTTTGTGCAAAATCAAAAAGATCCCAAATCTGTCTTCTCGTAACTAGAAACCAGGCGAGTTCTTCTGCGGTCAAATTGTAACCGTTTTCTGTTGCTAACTTTAGAAACGGCTCAAGGCTATCGGTTTCTGCTAGTTGACTTTTTAACTGGAAAGTTTGCTCTACTAATGACAAGAAATCAATAATTTTTTGCCATGTAACTTTGTCAAAGTTTTTGTTAACTTTTATTTTTTCTTTCCAATAAATGTATTTATCTTCTTTAAGAAAGAAATTCCAAATTTGATAATACATGGGTCATTTTGCCTAAGCTTTAAACTTGGTAGAGGTTTGTGATTAATGAACACCAGTGTAGTAAGTATAATGTGTTTCTTCGACAGTACTAAACTTTTATATCATGTAAATGAAGTTACACAGTGGCTAAGTATGAATTTTCTGTAAAGTTTGTCACTACAAATAACATTTACTGAGGGAAAGATGAAAGATTGCGATGCCTTGGCGTGGGCTACATCTAAGATTTTTATTGCTTCTCATAAAATAAAATTAAGTCAATAGATAGTATTAATTATTCATGAAGTAATTAATTGTAAAGCAATCTGTACTTTAGTTATTTTGAAACGAACCGCAAAGTATGCAAAGAGCGCGAAGAGAAGAAAAGAGATATATTTTACTACATTTAGTTAATAGGTAAATCGCGGAGAAAGTAAAAGCGATCGCTCTTCCAATCACTACCTTTAATTCGTCCTAAATAGCCTGTTAAAGGTGAGGAAAGTTCTATCAGAATTTCGTGCATTTCTGGTGTTTTGATTGGCTGTGGCGGATGTGAGCCAAAATACGCACCATGTAGAGATTCAACACCAGCAGATTCTATACCTGAGTTTTCTAAATAGTTTTTAACAAGCTGAACAATGTGCGATCGCAACCTTATAGATTGTTCAACTTTATCAATATAAGTATTAATTTTATCTTCAGCTAAACCAAAAGGAGCTTGTTGCAAACACTCTTTTAGTTCTAATAAGTTGATAGAGTTTTTGTAGTGTGCTTGCAGTTCAACTAATTTTTGTAGTGTTTCAGGGCTAATAACATTCATTTGATTTTCGGTAGCTGTTCTTGATGCGTAAAAATTTAATTCTCCGGCGGCTACAATTAATTTAATAGAATTGTCATACTGAAATTTACCAAGATGGTTCATACCTATTTTTAGTAACTGTGCAGGTGTACCATCAGGAACTTTCTCAGTTTTAGTTGCTTTGCACTCTCCTACTATTGGATAAGGTTGTTCAGCGTAAAAATCCATGCCTCCTGCGCCACCCATTGCATCTGGATTCAAACCTGAACCTGTAAAGCCTAATTTTAGTAATCCTCTACGAACCAATTTTTCAAATGTATGTCCGTCGCTAGAGTTTCCAACTTCAGCAATTTTATGAATCCAAGGTAAGTCTAAATCTAATGAATTGGTTGGTTTATCGCTACTCCAACCCAAAAATACTTTGATATCGTCGTCTAATTGTTTCGCTGCTGGTTGGCTAATGCTTAGGGATGCGATCGCACTCTGCAATTCTTCCAATTCAGGATGCAGCGGTGGCTGTCGATTTTCTAACTGATGCTTGCGTTGGGCGAAGGTGCGATCGTTTAATACTGGATTGGCTTCAGAAATAGTTAAAGGCTCATTTAAATAAATAAACTGGCTATTTGCCTTGATAGAGAATGTAATTAGTTTCGGCAACTGATAAACGCGCAAGTATAACAAAAAAATATTATGTCGTTGCCTTAATATTTCTTTTAAGGCTTCTGTAGTCCAAATTGTTAGCGGTGATAAAGCAGATAATGATTCAGTATTATGCAAAGGTTCACACTTTTCACACCTTACCCAAGCTTTAATTGATATAGTTTCAACACTTACTTGGGCAAGAGCAGTTTTGGCATTAGCCAAGAAATTTGTCTGATAGTACTGCTCAACTGGTAACACATTAATTGAAGAATCCATTGAATAAAGCGCAAATTGACGCTCTGGAACGATATAATTTTTGGACATCGCCATAATCGTTCGTCCTTGAATTAATGCCTCAACATCTGGCGCAGGCAAGCAAATAGCAGTATTAATTACAGCAAAATTATTCATGGCTAAAAAATCCAAATATTGCCGCTAAAGAAACCGAGTCCACCTATGCGGACTTAATTTCTTTAGCCTGAAACTTCTAGCTTTAGTGACATTTGTTACAACAATATACACCTATTTTAAGTATCTTCATCAATAGCATCTTCAGGAATTTGTCCAGATGGATCGCTGAGAATTTCATGGATGAGATTATTGTCGATTACTATCCGATTTTGTAGAGCAAAATCAATTATTTGTGCTTCAGATAATTCATAATCATGTCGGGATTTAATCACAGAATTAATTGCTAAAAGAGGCTTAATTTCTTCACCTTTTAACAATACCCACTCACCACCTAGATGAGGTGACAAAAGCATATCTAAATACTGTTTTGCTTTAGTACCACTACTAATCTTTTTAGAACGAATTAAGCAACCACGAGTTAAATCAAATTCTTTATATTCGATTAAGCGTTTTAATGCAGCCTGTAGGAACCTACCACTTACTCCTTGAAGAACTGATACTCCAATTTTTACAACATTGCCATTTTCCTGACCAACAATTTTAAAATTAATATATCCTTGGTCTACGCTACGAGCTTTAATATTTGCAATCTCTGTAATTTGGACATTTTCTAAAATTTGTCCAACTAAGGTGGAAAAGCTGAATCGCAGAGCATTAGCGAGTTTGGTTTGATCCTCGATGTCATCTTGTATCTTACTTTCAACGGCTGCAAGTTCTTTCTTGTAAGCAGATTCTACTGGATGTAGTGGTGGCGTCAACTCAGTAGTCCAGTTTTCCTTACACCACTGTAAAACTTTTCTTACCATTGGTCTTTCTTTTCCCAGTTCTTTCAGCTTCCCCTCGTCAAAAGGATAAACTGAATGAGGTGATGTTACTCCTTGTCGATCGTAAAAGTCTTTCAACCACTGGGAAACTAAGACAATAACATCTTCCGATTTAAGATAAGTTAATTCAATGGTCTTTTGAGCAATCCGATCTGTAACTGATTCAGCTTCTTTTAAGGCTCTTATTTGATCAGTCCAGGTTTGAGGAAACATCGCCGTTATAAAAACACCCCGTTTAATCTTGTCGTATAAGTCTTTGGCTAAAATAGCAGTAACTTGTGATGCTGTGAATCCTGCATCATTACACATTAGGATACTTTCCAATTCGTCAAAACAAATGACTATTGGTTTGTAATCACTAATTAAGTCCAGAATTTGACGAACTGTGCTGAAGGCTTGCGCTTCTCTATCCTGGGCACTGGAGTTTGCTAGACCTAGTGCATCAGCTTTTGACTGTGGTAATTCTTGACCTGCAAGCCAGTTTATAGCGTAACGCTCCTCAGATGGATTAGAGGAGAGTGTCCATAAAATTGCAGCGATAATGTCAGGATTCTCAATATCATGCTTAATTCCCAAGACTCTATCCGTCCAATGCTCCACTACTTTGGAATTTACTTTTAAGACTTCAGAAAAGTGACGAACCATCTCATCAGGTGTGAAGTTTTTGTTGTAAGCTTCATTGAAAACAGCAGTTGCTAATTCCCGCCACTGGCTCATCCCTTGACTCCCGATTTGTTTGAGGCTATTTGCTACATTTCGTAAGAATTCCCCTTTAATTCGATTTAAATCGTTAATCTCGCTCGTATAGACAAATAAAGCACTACCATCAGTTTGAAGTTGGCGGCGAATTCGACTAATAAGATGGCTTTTGCCTAGTCCTCTTTCAGCCTTGATGGTAATGCCTATAACTGGTTGTTGTTTGGTGCGAACTATCTCAATGGCATCAAAAATAGCATCTGAGGCATGAGCATTTAAGGACGGAACATCAGGAAAACCTGTTACCCAAATATCTTGACTTCTAACTACTAAAGGTCTGTCAAATGGGTTGTGATTTTTGATAGCATCGATTAGGCCGTTGTCGTTAGACATGGATCTAAAGTGAGGTGAATTTTGGATTTTGGATACTAGATTTTTGATTGCTCACTATTTGCATCTGCACGACATCTAAACTGGCGTTTCAGTGGGTGTGAAAAGCAACCTAAGAATAGGTTTATGAGTTTAAATGCTTGGCGTAGCAGCGTAACCCACTTATTGGGGTTGTTATGGAGTCTTCCAGTTTGTCTGGATCGCTGTCTGACAGGCTACCGCCTTGGAGTTGCAAAATGTCCTTTTCTTGCATTTCCAGTAGCCACTCATTAAAATCTTCACGACTAACCCGATCGCCTATTTCTCTCCTGATGCGATAAATTGGCACCAGATCATCTAGGTTGTAGTTTTGGTTAAGCTTGTCGTAGACTTCTAACGCCACTGACTTAAACTCGTCGTAAGAAGCGATTCCTTTGGAAAGCTTCGCTAACGCCCCGTTACCATTAACTGGTACATCTGCACCAACTACCGCAACATCAATCTTACTAATCCACTTCACCAAAGCATTCGCCGCCCAAGTACCGACAATTGTCCCTTCAAACTTAAAATCGCCAGTTCTCAAACCCTCACCCAACGCCTCTAAACCCTTGCCAGATGTCAGAGAATATCCTTTTTTGGAAATTGCGATCGCACCCTGCTTCTGTAATTCCTCGAATATGCCCTGATAATCTGCTACCTTCTGGCTTTTGGATACAATTCGCTTAGTGAGTTGACCCTTCTTAACTTCTTGCTGCACTCCTCCCAAATCCCACAAAGCCAAAAGAAGACGAGTACTAGTATTTTTTGATGTCATATTGAGTGTATTTTTTGAGAAAAAGCATCATAGTAACTGTATCTTTCTAAGTTATTTATGCAGAAAAAATAACCGAGAAATTGCTGAAGATTTCGGCGTTTTAGCTAAATAGACTCATCAAAAATCAACAATATATTTCCTTGGGATGAATGCAGTTTCTCTCAAAGGCGGGATGGAATGCTTGAGAAAATCGACGATCATGACAGAGAAAGGCTGTAGCTGTGCAGTTGTAAATTAAGTGGTATATGTTTTTTCAATTCCCAGCGAAATAACAAGAATTCCAACTTTGTTTTTGCAACAGCAAGGCTTTTAGCAAATACAGGTGAGAACGAAATCCAATGAACACAATATATAAAGAACGTAAAATAGTTTCGCGTCTATTTGCAGTGCTGCTTTCGGCATTGTTAATGGTGCCCTTGCTGAGTAGCTGCGGAGGCGGTTCCCAAAAGGCTAATGTTCCACCACCAGTAGATGACACCATTGGTAGAACAGTGAGCGATCGCACAAACCAAACCGAAGTTAAGAAAGGATTGGGTACGGGGCAAAAAGTGGCACTTTTGGCGGGAGCTGCGGCACTTTACTATATGTACAACCAGCATAAAAATGCTCCCCAAGAAGGAGCGCAAGGTAAATACTATCTATCCAAGAACGGGCGTGTATATTACCGTGATGCTGAACATCGCGCTCACTGGGTAACGCCACCATCAGAAGGAATTCGAGTACCAGAATCTGAAGCACAAAAGTATCGGGAATTCCAAGGTTATAACCGGAGTGCTACAGGTCGCGATCTAACTGGTATAACTTCATCCGCAGCTCCAGCACTCTAGATCGGCGAAGCGTGTGTATAAAGCGGGTTTCCTGGAGGATAACGCCGATCGCGCCCGTCGGAAACACGAACTTAAATCAGGAGACAGATTATGGTAAATGAATTTTTCCGAAAGGCGAAAGACTTACTTTTGGGATCGAACAGCGATCAAGCCGATCAAGATGCCGAATTCCGCAATCGCAATGTACGTCCAGCCAGCGAAGATCCCTACGGCGATCCCGCAGACCCGGCATCTTACAGCAATGTTCGCCCAGCTAGCGAAGACCCTTACGGCGACCCCGCAGATATCTCGTCTTACGGCAATGTTCGCCCAGCTAGCGAAGACCCTTACGGCGACCCCGCAGACACAGGGGAGTTTGGTGATGTCCGTCCAGCCAGCGAAGACCCCTACGGCGACCCCGCAGATCAGGATTCTCGCCGCTAACGCGAAACCAATCTGGTGATATTGGTTTTTATAGGGTGATGAATTTTGGAATAACAAATAAAGCAGTGGGATTTGAACCTACTGCTTTTTATTTTGGCTACTATTTATACGAATTACGAACTTGTACTGAGCTTGTCCTGAGTTTCGACTACGCTCAACTACCGCGTAGTCGTAAAGCCTGCGGCATAGCTACGCTTCGGGCGCACCCTCTCGTAGAGAAAGGCGTAGCCGAAGTATTACGAATTACGAATTATTTCTTGCGATCGCTCAATATTTTGACGCACAGATCGAGCCGAAGTATGCAAGCCCTCTCTTTCTTCATCAGTCAGCGTCAATTCCAAAACACTCTCAATTCCACCGCATCCCAACCGACAGGGAACACCAATTACAACATCTTCTAAACCGTATTCACCTTGCAGATACGTCGCCACAGGAAGCAACCGCGACTGATTTAATAAAATCGATTCTACCATCACACTAGTAGCCGACGCCGGAGCAAAAAAAGCACCACCCGTCTGCATCAATTCCACAATTTCTGCGCCACCGTTGCGAGTTCTTTCTACCAAGCGTTCAATTGTGGCTGCATCCAGCAATTCAGTGATAGGAATGCCGTTAACGGTAGCATAACGAGACAAGGGAACCATTAAATCGCCGTGGCTACCCAATACCATCGCTTTGACATCGGCAGGTAAAACGCCTAATTCTAGGGCAATGAAGGTTTCAAAACGGGCAGAATCTAACACACCAGCCATACCCATAATGCGATCGCGTGGTAAACCTGTTGCTTGCCAAGCTAAATAAGTCATCACATCCAACGGGTTGGTGACGATAATAAAAATAGCATTGGGAGAATGAGCGATCGCATTTTTTGCCGCTTCCACCACAATTTTGGCATTGGTTTTCAGCAAATCATCCCGACTCATCCCTGGTTTGCGGGGAAGTCCGGCGGTAATCACCACGATTTGGGAACCAGATGTATCAGCATAATTATTTGTGCCGATAATCTGGCGATTATGTATTTCAATTCCCCTGGCTTCCATCAAATCCAGCGCCAAACCTTGAGGCATTCCCGCAATAATATCTAGTAAAACGACATCTGCCAGGTTTTTCTCTGCAACACGTTGAGCTAAAGTACTACCAACCCTACCCGCACCCACGATGGTGACACGGGGTAAATTACAGACAATTGAGGAGTTAGGGGAAGAAGACATAAATATTAAGATGCGATTTTTCTCAGCAAGAATTCAGGAGTCAGAATAAATGCTGAATTCTGAATTCTGACTCCTGAATTCTTTTTACTTATTTAAACTCTTCGAGTTGATCCACACGTAACCAAATATTAGGTGTTGGCACTTTCCCAAACTTAATCAGGGCGTAATCACCTTTGACATCGACAATTTCGCCCTTGGTTTCAAACAAATAAGGAGGAAAGCGAGTATCACTGGCTTTAGCCTCCAGACTGTTTTCTAGTTTCTCGCGCACAGCGCGAACCATATCTCCTTTTTTGACTGCCATGAGTTCCTCTCTCAAATTTGTAACGTCTTTCACCTGCATTTTAAAAGAGTTCCGAGTTAGAAGTGAAAACTCTTAATGCTGTACAGAAGCGATTGGTCACGTCTGTACTCCTAACTCCTAACTCCTAACTCCCCGCAAAGTTTGACACTGGGAGCAAAAATGACTAGATCGCCCAGCTAACCTGATCCGTTGAATTGATGTACCACAAACTCGACAGGGTTCCCCAGCGCGGTTATAAACCCAGGCTACACCACCATAATTGCCGTTAGTACCTTTAACATTTAAGAAATTACTAAATGTCGTACCACCAGCCTCAATACTGGTTTCTAACACTTGAATGATGGCGGTTCGCAAAAGTTCAATTTGCTTTAGCTGCAAATCTATACACAAGGTTTCAGGTAAAATCCCACTCTTAAATAATGCTTCATCAGCATAGATGTTACCTAATCCCGCCACCACCGATTGATCCAGTAGCGCAGTCTTTATTGGACGGCGGCGGTTGTGGAGTTTGTTTGCTAGATACTCGACAGTGAATTCGGCTGAAAATGGATCTGCTGCCAGTTTTGCCAAACCAGTCATAATACTTTCAACAGCAACACCAGGCGGAACCCACCATATTTTACCGAAGGTTCGCTGGTCAACAAAGCGCAATTCCTGCCGATCCCCAAAGAATAATCTAACCCGCGTGTGCTTGTGTAATGCTTCATCTCTATCCAGCCATAATAGTTGACCGGTCATTCGCAGATGAACTCCTAGCCAGCCGGAAGACGAAGAGAGTTCGGCGAGGAGATATTTACCGCGACGATGCCAAGTAGCAATCGCATTATTTTTAATTCCATTAACAAACTCACCAACAGAAAACGGGTAGGCGATGGTGCGATCAAGCAACACATCTCCACCCGTGATTTCTTGATTGAGGGTCAATTGATTTAGACCCTTTCGGACTGTTTCAACTTCAGGCAGTTCAGGCATTTAAGCTGAGTTAAGCAGGCAATTGTGATTTATTTGAGGGTTCGAGCTAGAAGAGATGGGGTAGTAACTTACATAGCCGTAGATGGCTCGTATTACTACCCAAAAGAAACCGTAAATACCCGCAGGGCGGCTCTCTTAGATTAGGGTAGGCTAGGACAAAGAATGGATGAACTGAAATTTTCAGACTTCATACTTCAGACTTAAGACTACCCTTCATCATCGCATCAAACAACCCCCTTGTAGCTTTGCTGCTATTTTTTCGGTGCTTTAGCCTTTGGTGCTTCAACCTCGACTAATTCATCCTGGGCAAAGTTGTTGGTATTGATACCAGAGTAATTGACCTTTTCAAAGCGGACAATTACAGGGTATTTGATGCCGCTTTGGTCGATGGAAGCCACAGTTCCTAGATCCTGAAACCAGTAGGATTCAGGGCGGAGAATACGTACTTTAGAACCACGTTGAACCATGATTATTTTCCCTTTTAGTTATCAATCGCCAATCTAGAGGGCTAATTGATTTCACTCTACAACCTCAAGGTCGCAGCAAGAGTCTTTGTTAAGTTATTTGTCTGAATTGGGGAGTGGGCATTGGATTAGGGGAGAGGTTACAGGTAGAAAGCTGATAGGGAATAATCTGTAACCTGTACCCTATTCCCTTCTTCACTCCCGACTCCATAGCACATCCAAAATTGCAAAAGGTATCAGACCCTACTTGACAAGGTAGACGTTATAGCGTACCTTCATTCGCAAATAGCTATTTTGTAAAAGCTTATGTTTTAGTTAAGACAAACACACTTCCCTCATTACCTCTGCCGATCCGCAGATCGTTATCTATATAAGTGATATCTAACCAGCCTTGCTGTTTGTCACTGTTTATGGCAACATCAATTCCGGGAAATTTTCTACCTTCTTCAATTTGTTGGATAAAAGTTACCGGAGAATTGTATTCTATTAAACGTTGTAAGCCGATAATAGAACGCTCAAATTTTACTTGGACACGCCGACCTGAAACAGGCTCAAATTTAGCAGCAACGCTGACTAATCCTTCTAAATAAGGTAAGCCATAAATCTCAGCTATGTTGTAAACACTGGTAGTCTCTACCCGGATACACTGATAGATTTGACCCAGTTTGCATAAAGGTAGACGATCTAAGTTTAAAAGAGCCTTGCTAGTGGTGTATAGTAATCGCCAATTGCCATCTAGCAAATTACTAGCTTCCACCGGACGGGGTGTAGGATTAAAGTCTTCTAAATTGGCGATCGCTGCTAAGATAGCTTGTTTCTGTTCTTCGGTCGCCAGTAGACCGCGATTTGTACCAGCGATCGCATCGATAAGAGCCGCTTTTCCCATCATCGCCTGTCACCTCAAAAATCACTCACTTTCCATCAGCATAAACAAGATATTAATGACATATATGTAGAGCCATAAAAATTACTAAGAATCGCTTGACTTAAGCCTTATGCTTATTAAATAAAAAAATTTCTATCTGAATGCGGATTTATCAACTAAAGGGTTGAAAAGATAACTAAATTAATCCGTCTCAAGTGATAGACTCTAAATGTCAACTTACGTAAACCTTTTCTTGACCTGACTCGATATGTTGAACTCTCCATTACGTGAAGCGGCTCGTAACCAACGAGCCGATGTCATCCCCCTAAAACCAGAGTCCTCTTTGTTGGACTGGTTACAAAATAACGGTCGCATCATTGCCCGTGACGTTCACGAACCGGATTTTCGAGATAACGAAGAAGGAATAGACTCCCTAATGGGTGTAGATGATGGAATTGGCTACGACCTCGATGATGATGACGATGATGATATAGGAATCGCTGAGAATTAGCCTTTTCAGGCTAGGGACTTGGTAGTATCCCTAGTTACTGGTATTCAATTTTATAAGTGTGGAGTGAAGGGAAACTTCTGTGGACGCTAAATTATCTCCTGAGCAAGGATTAAACATTTCTGGAATAGCTCTAGCCTCTTTATTAGCCGTAGGGTTAGGTACAACAGCATTTTTCTTGGATTCGATTGCCAATCGGCTACCGTGGCAAAGTATGTCGCTAACTCTGCCACTACTATTGTGTGCGTTGGGTTCGGGTGTAGTGGGCTATTGGGTAATACCTTTACTTCAAGCACTTAAAACTGGACAAATAATTCGCGAAGATGGGCCTCAAGCTCATCTCAAAAAGGCAGGCACTCCCACAATGGGCGGTATATTTTTTATACCTGTATCTGTGTTGATTGCCTGTATATTGTCTAACTTTTCTAAAGAGGTGCTTGCAGTTTCGGCTTTGACAATCAGCTATGGATTGATTGGTTGGCTTGATGACTGGCAAATTCTGCGCCGGAAATCCAATAAAGGTATATCTCCCCGTACAAAACTAGCTTTGCAGGTGAGTTTTGCGGCTGTGTTTTGTTTATGGCTGATGTTTAATCAACCTTCTAATATTACAAATATTGCTTTGCCTTGGGTGGGCTTCACACTACCATTAGGATTCCTATTTTGGCCTTTAGCAGGTTTTGTACTAGTTGCAGAAAGTAATGCGACTAATTTAACAGATGGTATTGATGGCTTGGCAGCAGGAACAGTAGCGATCGCACTTTTAGCATTAGGTGCTTTAGTCGCACCAACAGTACCAGGATTGATGGTTTTCTGTGCTGCTTTAAGTGGCGGGTGTTTAGGTTTCTTAGCCCATAATCGCAACCCAGCACGCGTTTTCATGGGAGATACTGGTTCCCTGGCACTGGGAGGAGCTTTAGCTGCTGTAGCACTATTAACAAACACCTTAGTAGGTCTGTTTATTCTCAGTGGTATCTTCTTTGTAGAAACCCTTTCGGTGATGGCACAGGTAAGTTATTACAAAGCCACGAAGGGGCCCGATGGCAAAGGCAAACGTCTCTTCAAAATGGCACCCTTGCACCATCATTTAGAACTTACTGGCTGGTCAGAATTGCAAGTGGTTGGAGTGTTTTATATAATCGCAGCGATTTTGGCTACTATCTGTTTAGCGATCGCACCTTTCTAAATGTTTTAAAAACTGCTTGAATATAAAAAAACAACTCCCACATCTTCAGGGAGTTGTTTTTTTATAGGGTAAATTTATAAAGTCATGGAGTCAATCTAAAATCTAAAATCTAAAATTGTTTGACTGCTTGCGGTATTCTAAATTCTTTATTCTTCAATTATAGGTATTTATATATTCTCTAACTCGATTCTTCCCTGTTCGCTTTGCCTCAAGCATCGCTTGATTTGCTCGATTTAGCAAATCCTTAACCGTAATTCCTGGTTCTGATACAGCTATTCCAAAAGAAGCAGTGATCCTTTCGAGGATCTGATCGCCGTCTCTCAATTGCATTTGTTCAATATCTAGCCTTAATTGTTCTACTCGCTTCCTGAGCGTTTCCAGTGTCATATTAGGCATCACAATCACAAATTCTTCACCACCCCATCTGCAAGCAATATCAAAAGAGCGAATAGATTTTAACAGTAACTTTGCTAATCCCTGGAGAACAATGTTGGCAGTCACATGACCATAACGCGAGTTGTAAGACTTGAAGTTATCGATATCAAGGAAAATAATACTAAGAGGTTGTCCCGATCGTTCGGCTTCTGCTAGCCTTTGTTCCGTTATGCTTTGCATATAGCTTTGATTGAATAGTTGGGTCATCCCATCCCGCAAGTTCTCATGGGTTAGACGTTGTTTTATCGATAAATTATTCAGTGCAATGCCTAATGTTCTAGCAATAATCTCAGAAGTTTGTTGATCTTCTGGACTGATTTCTTCAAGTGCATCAATGTGTAATATCCCAACTACTTGGCCTTGTGTAAACAATGGAACACACAAATGTGTGCCGCTAACTGGCTCTATTAAGTGACTGCAAATTAATCCTGAATTCCGAGGCGATGAAAGATTTAACTTTCCTCTCCGCAATGCCCAACAATCAGATAGTGAAAATATTTGTTTACTGCTTTTTTCACCTCCCCAAAAACTATTCATCTGAACATAATTTTTGGAATTAGCAATTATATAAATAGAACCACTCATATTCGGAAACAGCTTGGAACACGTTAAAGCGACTACCTGATACACCTCATCTTCAGACTCGCAGGAATAAAGCATATCCGCCATATCTGAGAGATATATAAGTTCTCGTTTTTTTGCTTCCAATTCCAGTGTTTTTTCTTCTAGCTGCCGATTTAAATCAGTGAGCGATCGCTGTGCTTCTATAGATTCTGTGATATCAATACTGATTCCCCCAATACGGTAAGCGCCCGTTGCGTAATCGCTAAACGGAAACTTAAATGATAGCCAGTAGCACGGCTGATTGTTACCAGATACTTTTACCTCTTCAATTAGCTTCAAAGGACGTAGAGTCTTCAAAACGATTCGATCGTTTTCCATTACTCGCCGCCCCTCTTCTGGATCTGGCAAGAATTCACTATCCGTTTTTCCTAACCATTCTTGTGAATTTACAGAAAATCTAGACTGTATTTCCTGGTTGTAGTAAAGCACTCTAGATTGCTCATCTTTGATATATGCTGCAAATGGCCCCTGATCTAGGAATAGCCGTTGCATCTGCTGGCTGCGTTGAAGTTCACGAGTATCTTCTTGATATCTGGCGATCGCCTTTACAACTAGATAAGCGGTTGGCGTCAGGTAGAGTAAGGCAGACAAGGAAATAAACGCCATTACATCAAGTACGCATAAGTGCAGCAGGGACACTGCCGTATATGGCTCAAAGATCGCCAAAAAGTGATGAAATCCGCAAAATAGTACGAATCCACCTGATAACAAAAAAGCTAGCCAAAACTTAGAAGGGATAGTTGCCTTAGTTTTGGCAAAGAAAACCCCTATTACTATGGGGATACCAAAATATGAAAATGCAGTGATGCTGTGAGCAATTATGCAATTCCAGTAAATAGGTTCCATTACTGACCTGATATTAATATTTCATCCGTTTGACTATAATTCTGGGTAGCCTCAATATGTAAGTAGAGAAAGGATGATTTCAGTACATCATGCCTTATTTTTACAAAATTTATCATGGTAACTATCTGAACTCCTGCTCATTTCAACTCTTACAAACCTGACTTACCAAGTGAGTGAGTTCGGGTAAAATGAGTTTTTCCATCGCCAGTCGCACAGCATTACTGGAACCTGGAAGCGAGAAGATTAATTTATCTTGATAAACACCAGCAACGGCACGAGAAGCGATCGCCCGCGAACCAATTTCTTGATAACTTAAAAAACGAAATAATTCACCAAATCCCGGCAAAGTTTTCTCCAGTAACTTCTCAATGGCATCGTAGGTAGTATCTCTTGGTGCAATACCTGTACCACCATTGATAATTACAGCATCCAAATTTGAGCTTTTACCCAGATTTTCTATCTGCCCTTGAATTTGTGTTGCTTCATCTTTGATAATCGTGTAGGCTCCGACAGCATGGTTAGCACCAAGGAGTAACTGCTGAATTAGCTGACCACTTTTGTCTGTTTCTAAAGTGCGTGTATCGCTGACAGTAACTACAGCACAAGTTACTAGAACTCCAGGCGAGTCTGGGTGGGGTTGTGGCATTATATGTCACTAATGAACTTTTAATAATGGATAATTGGGCATGGTAAATGGCGCATTGACAATTACCGATGCCCCATGTTCTATGACGCCAGTTGCTTCAACGGATAGCCCAGCGTTAGCGAGTACTCGATCGTCGGGAACCTCCGCAATGCACTGGCTCCCCTATGCCTCGTTTTTGCTCAGTCCCAGATCGTTTTCTTCGGCATAACGCTCCATGAACCGCATAAAGCGCTCCCATTCTTGAGCAGATTTCATTACGTAAAGTGCTTCTAATTCTTCCGGTTTCCCGTTAATAAATTTAGCTTTAACTTCACGGGTAATTATCTCGCCTTCTTCGTCAATCAAGTACATCCCGGTAATATCTTCGGTAGTACCTTGATCTAAAATTTTCGGATTTGTAAAAATAAACGTCGCTGTACCACTGTCTCCAGTGCGCGATCGCGTCAAGCGCACATCTGGAGTTACCTCTTCGTCAAGACCTCTAGAAAACTGGATTTTCGCCATGATGAATGAATTTAAACTTTGGTAATGGTTAATTTAATATTCTCTCATCAATTAGAACACCACGGTCTAGAGGCTACTGTTATTCATTTTTTTGGTATATATACTTAAATTGCTTCTTTTTCAAGTAACAAAGTTACAGGTCCATCGTTTTCAATTGCAACTTGCATCATTGCACCAAATTTACCTGTTTCTACCTGCAATCCACTAGCTCTTAACTTAGCAACAAAACTATTATACAAATCTTCTGCCGATTGGGGAGCGGCTGAACGGTCAAAAGAAGGACGGCGACCTTTGCGACAGTCACCGTAAAGCGTAAACTGACTAACTACTAACAAATCGCCACCTATTTCTTGTATAGATTTTTGCCATCGGTCGTCTCCTTCTTCGTCAGGAAACAACCGCAATTCTAAGCACTTACGCACCATCCAGGCAATTTCAACACCAGTGTCGGTATTCGCAATACCCACGAGTAAATTTAGCCCCCGCCCAATTTTGCCGACAATTTCACCATTAACTGTAACTTGAGATGATTTGACTCGCTGAATAACAACGCGCATTTTAATCTAAAGGTTTATTAACGTTTCAATTTTAGAGCGATTGCATTCTTAAACTGCAAACTAAATATAGAAAGAATGAGCGCTTACCATCTGAATAAAATCTCTTAATGTTCGATAACGTTTGTAAGTTCCTTGCTGAAACTTTCTCCAGTGACTTTGCCACTTGGCTGTTAGGAGAATCTATCAACCTGACTGAATTAAGTCCTTCTGAACTTTCTCTTGAACCAATCCGTGCCGATGCGCTGATATTGCTTCAATCCGATAAAGTTGTGCTGCATTTGGAGTTCCAAACCCAGCCCAATGCTGATATTCCCTTTCGGATGATTGATTATCGGTTGCGAGTGCATCGCCGCTTTAAAAATAAGCGAATGCGTCAAGTCGTGATTTATCTGCAACAAACCACATTCACTTTGGAAGAAAACTCTCATAGGTTCGAGGTAATTCGTCTTTGGGAGCAACCAACAAGTGTATTTTTGGAGCATCCAGGATTATTACCATTTGCAGTGTTAAGTCAGACAAATGATCGCACTGCTACATTACAACAAGTTGCTCAGGAAATTTCAGAAATTACCAATCAACGTATCCAGAATAATGTTGCAGCCTCAGCGTTCATTCTGGCTGGGCTAGTATTAGAGAAGGAGATAATTCAGCAATTGCTGCGGAGGGAACTTATGCAGGAGTCAGTAACTTATCAAGCTATCCTTGCTGAGGGTTTAGCCGAAGGTCGGGCGGAAGGTCTTGCTCAAGGAGTACGGCGTGTAGCGATAAATTTGCTCAAAGAGGGAATCTCAGTGGAAATAGTTGCAAAAGTGATGGGGTTAACCGTAGAGCAGGTGCAGCAGTTGGGAAATGAAGAAGATGGTAATGCAGGAGAGTGAGGAAGCGATGTCTACGACGGGCTGCGCCTACGCTATTTTCTCATTTTCCATTGCTCAAAATCGATGGCAGAGCCATTAAGAATACATTCCCAGGTTCCACCTGGGAACGAGTATTAAACTTTTAACTCTTGTACAGACGGGATTAATCGCCTCTCTCCTAACTTTTATTTGCCAAAACCTTTACCGCGAGAGGTTGAAGGTAGACAAATGCAGTTTTCGAGTTGACTAATTAAAGCCTCACGATCTAAATTTTGACCAATCAGCACTAGCTGATTTTTCAATTTACCTTTCCATTCATCATCATCCAAGGTAAAGCGTTTACCGCAAAGGTGGAAAATATGACGCTTCGGACTTTCATCAAACCACATAATCCCCTTGGCTCGGAAGATATTTGAGGATAGCTGGTTATCTAAGAAATACTGAAACTTCTTAATAGAAAAAGGCTTGTCACTTTGGAAAGAGATGGAAGTAAAACCATCATTTTCTAAATGGTCAGAATGATGGTGATGATCGTGATGATCGTGGTCATGGTCGTGATGATCGTGACCGCATGTTGAGTGATCGTGATCATCATGACCATGATGATCGTGTTCATCCACCACTGTGTCAAAATATTTATCTGACTCAAACAGACCAACACTCAAAATTAAAGGAAGTGGCACTTGCGATCGCGTAGCGCGAATAATTCTTGCTCCTTCCTTAACTTCATTGATTTTTCTTTCTAACTCATTCAAAGTGGCTTCATCAACTAAATCAGTCTTGTTCAGCACAATTACATCGCCATAAGCAATCTGGCTGTATGCTGCCTCAGAGTTAAATAAATCTAGGCTGTAATTGGCCGCGTCTACTACGGTAATAATCGAATCCAAGCGGGTTAAATCCCGCAACTCTGTGCCCAAGAATGTTAACGCTACTGGTAGTGGATCTGCTAATCCAGTTGTTTCCACTACTAGATAATCTAGATTTTCTTGGCGTTCTAAAACTTTGTAAACTGCATCTACTAAATCATTATTAATAGTGCAGCAGATACAACCATTACTTAGCTCCACCATGTTTTCACCAGTGGAAACAATTAGCTCGTTGTCGATGCCAATTTCACCAAATTCATTCACTAGAACAGCGGTTTTTAAACCCTGTTGGTTGTTGAGGATATGATTAAGTAAAGTCGTCTTGCCACTACCGAGGAAACCCGTAATGATTGTTACTGGCATTCCTTGTTTGGGCGTATCCATTGCGGAAGAGTCGGGTGTAACTGCTGATTGCATAGCGCTGTTATCAAATAGTCAAAAAATAGTAATGTAGCGCAGATAGTCCAGAAAACACTAGCATAGGGATGCTGGACTGTCATCCCAGCTGCCTTACCCTATTATTACGTATCTCCTTATTTCAGCATTACTCTGTTATGACCCTAACCCTTTACAATACCCTCACCCGTCGTCAAGAACCGTTTGAAACAGTCGAACCAGGCAAGGTTAAGATGTATTACTGCGGCGTGACGGTATACGACTACTGCCATTTGGGTCATGCGAGAGCTTGCATTGTTTGGGACGTAGTACGCCGATATCTCCAGTTTATCGGTTATGAAGTCCGATATATCCAAAATTTTACTGATATTGATGACAAGATTCTAAATCGATCGCGGCAAGAACATTCATCAATGGAAGCTGTAGCCGATCGCTTTATCAAAGCATATTTTGAGGATATGGCGCGATTGGGAATCAAAGAAGCTGATGAATATCCCCGTGCTACCCATACGATGAATGGCATTCAGAGGTTAATTCATGAGTTGGAAAATAAAGGTTTTGCTTACCCTGCTGACGGCGATGTGTATTATGCAGTACGGCAGTTTGCTGAGTATGGCAAGCTTTCGGGACGCAAGTTAGAAGATATGCAAGCCGGGAAAAGCGAGCGCGTTAACGTAGAAGATCCAGAGTACCAGAAAAAGAAAGACCCCTTTGATTTTGCCTTGTGGAAGGCAGCAAAACCGGGAGAACCCGCTTGGGAATCACCTTGGGGCGCAGGTCGTCCAGGGTGGCATATAGAATGCTCGGCAATGGTACGCGATCGCTTGGGTGATACGATCGATATTCATGCTGGTGGTGCTGACTTAATTTTTCCCCACCACGAAAACGAAATTGCCCAATCTGAGGCTGTAACAGGAAAACCTCTAGCAAATTACTGGTTACATAATGGCATGGTGAAGGTAGATGGTGAAAAAATGTCCAAATCTTTGGGCAACTTTACCACTATTCGAGACTTGCTGGATCGAGGAGTTGACCCGATGGCAGTGCGGTTATTCGTGCTAACGGCTCAATATCGCACACCCATAGATTTTACCGATGAAGCGATCGCCGCAGCAACCAACGGTTGGCACACCATTAAGGAAGGTTTACTGTTCGGCTACCAATACGGTAAACAACTAGGTTGGGGAGTGGGAACCGCTTCACTGCTAGCTGAAACTGTTGAACGCTTTCAAGAAACCGTAAATAACGACTTTAATTTTCCTGGTGGGTTAACAGTGCTGTTTGAATTAGCCAAAGAACTGCGCCGTGAGGGAAATATTATTGTGCATGAAGGGAAAACCGAAACATCAGCACAGGAGTTACAACTTCAATGGCAAACTCTCGTCACATTAGCTGGAGTTTTGGGTTTAGAAGCCGAGATAGAAGCCGAAACTCAAACAAGTAATGGTTTAAGCGATGGGGAAATTGAGGCGAAAATTCAGCAAAGGCAAGAAGCACGTCAAACCAAGAATTTTGCCGAAAGCGATCGCATTCGTGACGAACTCCAGGCACAAAGTATTACGCTAATTGATAGCCGTGATGGCACACGCTGGCACCGGAATTAGAGAGAGTGCGGAGTGGGGAAGAAGCAAGGGAGCAGGGAGCAGAATTTCCCCTCTGCACCCTGCCCCCGCCCCTCTGCCTCTTTTCAATGCCCAATGCCCGATTCCTTATTCCCCTAAATTATGTGGTCTGAACTTAGAAAAGCGATCGCTAGTTTCGATATACCCGCTGATTGGATTGGTATTAGAGCCGTAAAGGAGACTTCTACTAACCGTTTAGTCCGTGACGCCTTACCCCAACTAAACGGCAAATCCTTCACTGTCGGAGCCATGCTGGAAGTTTTGGTTAATGGCTGTCTGGGTTATGCAGCTACTAACTCTCTAGAACTGTCTTCCCTGCAAACCGCTGCCCAAACAGCCTACAAACAGGCACTAGCAGCCAGTGAATGGTGGATACATCCTTTCCGTGAAAGTGAGCGCCCTAAAGTCGTTGGTGAATATAAATCTCCATTTCTTGAGCCATTGGATGCTCTGAGTCCAGGGGAAATCAACGATTTACTGGTTCGTATTTGCCAAACGCTCAAAGTTGACGACAAAATTGTGCAAACCATAGCCAGTGCCAGCACCACTGAGAGAGAATCTTGGTTTGTTAGCAGCAACGGCTCAGAAGTTTATCAAAAAGTTCTATCTATAGGCACTCATTATGGAGCCACTGCCCAAGATGGAGCAGTTGTACAGCAGCGCAGCAACAACGGCTCCCAAGCAAACTGTTACCAAGGCGGACTCGAACTGTTAAAACAAGAAAACTTATGGCATCGGGTGCGGCAAATAGGTGAACAAGCAATAGAACTCTTGACAGCAGAAGAATGCCCAACCACCCGTACCAATTTAGTTTTAGCCCCAGATCAAATGATGCTGCAAATCCATGAAAGTGTTGGGCATCCCCTAGAAATTGACCGAATTTTGGGAGATGAGCGTAATTATGCTGGGGGCAGCTTTGTTAATAAAAGCGATTTTGGCAACCTAGTATATGGTTCGCCATTAATGAACATTACCTTTAATCCTACCGTGCCTGGTGAATTTTCTAGCTACGGCTTTGATGATACTGGTGCTGTAGCGACACGGGAGTATTTGGTTAAAGAAGGTGTACTGCAACGGGGTTTAGGCAGTCTAGAGAGTCAAGCAAGAGCAGGTGTAGCAGGAGTTGCCTGTGCCCGTGCTTCCTCATGGAATCGACCAGCGATCGATCGCATGGGTAACTTGAATTTAGAGCCTTTAAACGGCACTTTTGAAGACATTATTGGCGAGATAGAACACGGCGTTTACATGGAATCTAACCGTTCTTGGTCAATTGACGATCGCCGCTACAAATTTCAATTTGGTTGTGAGTACGCTAAATTAATTGAAAACGGTAAACTTACCAAAACTCTTCGTAATCCCAACTACCGCGCCACAACACCAGAGTTTTGGCATAGTTTAATTAAAGTCGGAGATGCCACAAACTGGCAAATGTATGGTACTCCTTATTGTGGTAAAGGAGAACCAAATCAGGCCATTTGGGTAGGACACGGTTCACCTGTCTGTGTATTTGCTAATGTCGAAGTTTTTGGTGGAGGAACTTGAAAAATACAATAGTTAGGAGTTGGTAGTTAGGAGTTAGGAATTTTCAATTAAGTAGGTAGGCATAATTAAACATCAAATAAAATTCTAGCTCGTAGTGAGCGATTCATCGCTCAAAAAGGATTATCAGGACTAAAGTCCTTACTACAAACTTTAATTGATTTACGCCTAGCTACTTATAAAAATTCTTTTAACTCCTAACTCCTAACTCCTAACTTTCTCCCTATTCTCTATTAATATTTAATATCTATGAAAATTGAGGAATTATCTGCGTTAGAAGTCAGCTTTAATCGACTGATTGAAAATCTGCTGATTAAAAAAGCAGAAGATGAACAATTCACTGTGAGACTTAGTAGTGAAATAAGTCAATTTACTCGTTTTAATCATGCGAAAGTGCGACAAACTGGTTGTGTTGCTGATGGTTGGATAGAACTGACTTTGATGCAAAATCAGCGCAACAGTGTTCGGCAGTTTCCCTTTACTGGAAATTGGGAGGTAGACTGGCAGTTAGCATATACTGCTTTGCAAGAACTACGTGACGAACTTATTTTACTACCCGTCGATCCATATCTGGTTTTGCCATCAGGAAATAATATCAGTCGAGAAATACATTCTGGAAATTTATTAGAGGCTGAAGCAGTAGTACCAACTGTACTAGAACTAGTTGCTGAATTGGACTTTACAGGGATATACGCAGGGGGAGTGGTAATTAAGGCTTATGGTGATTCTAGCGGTCAAAAACACTGGTTTGCGACTGATTCTTTTACCTTAGATTATTCTCTATTTTCTCCATCTGGACAAGCAGTTAAGGGCACGTTTGCCGGGAGTGATTGGGATGAATCTAAATATATAGCCAAAATTAACGAAGCTAAAAAACAACTAGAATTGCTGGCTCACCCAACAAAAGAACTGCCACGGGGACAGTACAAAACTTATTTTGCACCTGCTGCTGTTGCAGATTTATTATTGATGCTTTCTTGGGGAGCGGTAAGCGAAGCTGATATCCAACAAGGAAACAGTGCTTTAGCTGCTTTATCACGTCAAGAAAAACAACTTTCTCTAAGATTTAATTTAAAAGAAAATTTTCAGCGGGGATTAGTGCCGCGATTTAATGAATTGGGAGAAATGGCAGCACCGGAGTTACCTGTAATAGAAAAAGGATATTTGGTAAATACTTTAGTGAATTCTCGCACTGCAAAAGAATATCAAAAGATTGCCAACGGTGCTAATGGTTCAGAGACTTTACGAGCGCCAGAAGTGAGTCCGGGAAATTTAGTATTTGAGCAGATTATTCCGAGTTTAGATACAGGATTATATGTATCAAATTTGCATTACTTGAATTGGAGCGATCGCCACACTGGTAGAATCACAGGTATGACCCGCTATGCTTGTTTTTGGGTAGAAAATGGAGAAATTATCGCACCAATTGAGAACTTACGTTTTGATGAAAGTCTCTATCGCTTCTGGGGAGAAAATCTAATAGATTTAACTACTTTTCAAGAATTTATTCCTGAAGTAGGTACTTATGAAAGTCGCCAGCTAGGAGGTAGTTTAGTTCCCGGTATGCTGGTAGAAGATTTTACATATACTCTGTAATCATGTGCTGAGAGGAAATCAAAAGACAACAGATAAAAATAGGCTTTATCGCTCCCTTTATGATTCCTAATTAATATTAAATCCATGCTTTTTTAAACCTATTATCCTTATGCAGAATGGCTTTTGCAGTTTTCCAGCTTGGTATTTAATAATAGCGTAAGTCACTTTAGGATCAGGGGAGCGATAAAACCAAGAAATTTACCCTAAGAGGATGTTTGAAAAGTATTGCGCGGACAGTAATCGCTACTACACAAAAATTCGCGTAGCGTCCTGTAGATAATGTAGATAAGGGGATTTCCCTATGAACAACTGGCGCACGACTTATAATCGCCAAGGCTAGTAATAAATTAGACTTTACAAACATCCTCTAACAGGGAGGTGACATTGGAGCTAGCTAATGACAAACAAACTATTAAGCTAGAGCGACATAGACATCAGCATTTCCAAAACCAACAATATCATTGCGACCATCGCCGTTGATATCGCCAAGTTGACGCGGATATTGGTTAAAGCTAGTCCATCCGCCATCAACCACAGTAAAATTATTGTCCTGAGCGACAAATATCGAACCGAAAGTGCCATCACTTTGACCTAGAGCGACGTAGACATTATCACTTCCAAAACCGACAATATCATCGCGACCATCGCCATTGACATCACCAAGCTGACGCGGATATTGGTTAAAGCTAGTCCATCCGCCATCAACCACAGTAAAATTATTGTCCTGAGCGACAAATATCGAACCGAAAGTGCCATCACTTTGACCTAGAGCGACGTAGACATTATCACTTCCAAAACCGACAATATCATCGCGACCATCGCCGTTGACATCACCAAGCTGACGTGGATATTGGTCAAAGCTAGTCCATCCGCCATCAACCACAGTAAAATTATTGTCCTGAGCGACAAATATCGAACCGAAAGTGCCATCACTTTGACCTAGAGCGACGTAGACATTATCACTTCCAAAACCGACAATATCATCGCGACCATCGCCATTGACATCACCAAGCTGACGCGGATATTGGTTAAAGCTAGTCCATCCGCCATCAACCACAGTAAAATTATTGTCCTGAGCGACAAATATCGAACCGAAAGTGCCATCACTTTGACCTAGAGCGACGTAGACATTATCACTTCCAAAACCGACAATATCATCGCGACCATCGCCGTTGACATCACCAAGCTGACGTGGATATTGGTCAAAGCTAGTCCATCCGCCATCAACCACAGTAAAATTATTGTCCTGAGCGACAAATATCGAACCGAAAGTGCCATCACTTTGACCTAGAGCGACGTAGACATTATCACTTCCAAAACCGACAATATCATCGCGACCATCGCCGTTGATATCACCAATCTGACGCGGATATAGGTCAAAGCTAGTCCATCCGCCATCAACCACAGTAAAATTATTGTCCTGAGCTACAAACAACGAACCGAAAGTACTCATTATAATGCTCCTTTAAGCAATAATATTGCGCGTAGTAAAACTACGTACCTATTTAAGATTCAGTTTTAGTTCCAGAAACTACGCTAATCATTTACAAACCTTTACACCGTAATATTTTTATTGCAGCTTCTAACTACCAAGCGATGACTGATGAAGAGTTACGGGACTGGGTTCGCTAGCATCCCAAAGATGTAGAAGCTTTCCACATTCTCATGGATAGATTAGAGTAACGTCCAAAAATGATTTGTACCACAGATGAAGAAATTGAAGCCAAATTGCAAAAGCGAATTAACCAATCGCGATCGCAGTGAAGCATATTGGAGATTAGGTACTTTTCCCATTACCCAGTACCCATTTTTCTGATTTTTCAATGCCAATATTATTAATTAAATTCTCTCAATACTAAAGTCATCTATCTCTGTAAACTGCATTAATTACAATATCTTTGATGCTCAGGTAAAGAATTAATAGCAACAATAAAAATTGCTCAAATTGAAGAACTGGATCTAAACGCCAACCTTGATAATACAAGATTACTCCACTTAACAACATTATAATTGGCGTAAATATAAGTTGGATAAGGTAAAGGGCTAAAGCCCAACCTCTAAGGCTGGTTCCACGCTGGGATAGCCAAGCTACTGTTAAAATTAAGTAAATAATTGCCCAAAGCAAATAAATAATTCCAATTAAACCAGCTATATTTAATCCAAAATTCACTTGAGCAAAAGTAAGCATTTATTAAAAATCCTGCTTAATTAAAAGCTAAAATTTTAAATTTATTAGTAGGTAGATTCCCTAAAATTACTCCTTCATGAAAATTGTTGGGTTAAGCAATAGCGAAACCCAACCGATAATTTTTCCTCATCTCTGGTTATAACCTCTATCTTTTTTTACCTGGAGGTGAATTACGCTGGGTGAGGTTATCAATTTGCAATTGTTGCCGTCCGTTGGTGATAACTCGCAACATCTCTTTGAGATCCTGCTCGATATTTCCCAAAATGCCATCGGCATAAGCATCGGCACCATCTTCAATTTCTTGAGCATGAGCGATCGCATTTTGTCGCATCAGTTCTAACTCTTGCTGACAAGCATACCGCTTGCGGTCAATCTCGGCGAGGGTTTCTTGCATTATTCCCTCACACTCTTGTTGCACTTGTCGCCGCAGTCGTTCAGCTTCCTGTTCAGCCTGGTGAATAATATCGCTTTCAGCTAAAATTTGCGCTCTTTTTGCTTGTGCAGCCTCAACAACCTGCTGTCCATACTCTTCCGCTTCTAACAGAATTTCGTTCTTTTGGTCAAGAACTGCTGCTGCTTCTTGAAAAAGTGATGGTAAAGCCAGCCGGATGTAATCAAGCTGATCTAGCAACTTTTCTTCATCTATGAGTGTGCGTCCCGTTAGCGGAATCCTGAGACTAGAGAGAACCATTTCCTCTAGGCGGTTGAGTTCCTGCTGAATATCTATGCTTCCCTCTCCACCGAGATATTCTTGAGGGGGGGGATTGCTTCCGTTGAGATTGGGTTCAACATTGGAGATTTCTGATTGTAGCATTGGTATATATCTAGGGCAATGTGTGGGGGAACGAGATGATCGATAGAGCCACCAAACCTTGCAATCTCTTTTACCACACTACTACTTAAAAAACTATACTCATTTGAGGTTGCGAGAAAAACTGTTTCTATTTGGGTAGAAAGAGTTTTATTGGTGTGAGCCATTTGCAGTTCCACTTCAAAATCTGACACAGCCCGTAAACCCCGGATCAAAACTTGTGCTTGTTGCATTTGAGCATAATTGACGGTAAGACCATCAAAGCTGTCTACTTTTACATTAGGTAGATGTTCTGTAGAAAGACGGATCTGATCTAGCCGTTGCTCCACACTAAAAAGTGGCATCTTGTTAGGGTTCCGTAGTACAGCGACAATCACCTGCTCAAACAGCCGACTACTGCGCTGGATGAGATCGAGGTGTCCCAAGGTGATGGGGTCGAAGCTACCAGGATAAATAGCAATCACAATTTTAAATATATCAAAGTTGTTTAGGTGATTATATCGAAACCATTTTGTGTAACTTACTCAAATCTACCATCTTGCGCTCTCGGTAAGGATGGTAAACTCAATTGTTTTAGTGGCACAAGTTATGCTCAACTAGGCGTTAGGAACTAGACTCCTAAATATGAATACTGAATTTTTACTTACGTCTCCACAATGTTGTGGAAGATTCAAGTGTAGTTACAGTATTCGAGACACAAGAAACTCCGTACTTAGCAAAGTGCGCGGGTAGTTAACAAACTTTTCTAGGTAATTTTTCATGGTACTGGATCTTTCCACCTTACCTTTGGCGTTTCAATTTACTTCTCCAGGGCCGATTTTGCTGAAAATAGGGCCACTAACTATCCGTTGGTATGGCTTATTGATTGCCACAGCAGTGTTAATTGGCGTCATCCTTTCCCAGAATTTGGCAAAGCGCCGCAATGTTAATCCTGAGTTGTTAGGTGATTTGTTCTTTTGGTTGTTGATTGGGGCAATTCCTGGCGCACGGCTATATTACGTTTTCTTTGAGTGGTCCAAATATGCTTCAACTCCAGAAAAAATCTTTGCGATCTGGGAAGGAGGTATTGCCATTCATGGAGCGATTCTTGGTGGCGTTGTGGCTGCGTTAATCTTTGCCAAAATCAAGCAGGTTTCTTTCTGGCAACTGGCAGATTTAGTAGCACCTTCGCTGATTTTAGGACAGGCGATCGGACGTTGGGGTAATTTCTTTAATTCTGAAGCTTTTGGCGATCCTACTAATTTACCCTGGAAACTCTATATTCCAGCAGACCATCGTCCTTTAGACTATGTTAATTTCGATTACTTTCATCCCACCTTCCTCTACGAATCTCTATGGGATTTAATGGTGTTTACGCTACTAATAACGTTGTTTTTCCGGTCTTTAGCCGGTAAACCGCGTCTGAAGGTAGGCACCCTGTTTTTAGTTTACTGGCCAGCTTATAGCTTAGGACGCTTGTGGATTGAAGGCTTTCGCACTGATAGCTTGATGCTGGGGCCATTACGGATGGCACAAGTAGTTAGTAGTCTAGGAATTCTATTGGGATTAGTTGGATTAGCTTGGCTTTACTTACTCAAACGCCCTTTACCCGATGTAGTTCCTACTGCTAAGGGAAATGGGGAGATGAGGGGATGAGGGAGCAGGGGAGGCAGGGGGAGCAGGGGAAGCAGAGGAAGAAAGAATAGTAACTAATGCCCAATGCCCAATTCCCGATATCCAAAAATAAAAAATGCCCCAGAGTATTCTCTAGGGCTTAACCAGGGTGCATCTACCATTACTCTCTACTAGGGAAAGAGGGTGAATCCGGAAAGATACTGAGAAAATATCAAAAAAGTTTTTTGAGGGATTGCCGTGTGTTCTTCTAAAAGTGAATATACAGAAAACCTGAGTTATAAAAAAACGCTATATGCAATAGAACCATCTGTGTACATTGTCGGAGCAGGCCCTGGAGATCCTGATTTATTAACGGTAAAAGCGCAGAAGCTACTAGCTGTTGCTGATGTGATTTTATTTGCTGATTCTTTGGTACCCGAACAGATTTTAGAACTTTGCCGAAAAGATGCGGAGATCATTAAAACTGCGAATCAGACTTTAGAAGAGATTTTGGCGGTCATGATTGATAGGGTGCGATCGCAGCACAAATCTCTAGTCCGTCTTCATTCTGGCGATCCTAGTCTCTACAGCGCTATCCACGAGCAAATGCACCTCCTCGCAGAGGCAAATATTCCTTTTGAAGTAATACCTGGTATCAGCGCCTTTCAAGCCGCTGCTGCCAAACTCAAACTAGAATTGACTGTCCCTGGTTTAGTCCAAACCATCATTTTGACTCGCATCAGCGGACGTACAGAAGTCCCCGTCGCCGAAGAATTAGCCACTCTTGCAGCACATCAGGCTAGCCTCTGCCTATATTTAAGTGCGCGTCACGTCGAAAATGCCCAAGCTAAATTACTCGAACACTATCCAGCCGAAACCCTGATTGCGATTTGCTTTCGCATCGGCTGGCCCGATGAAAAAATCAGGGTTGTCCCTCTGAATCAAATGGCAGATTGCACTCATCAAGAAAAACTAATTCGCACTACACTTTATATAATCAGTCCAGCACTCTCGACAACAACAGGGCGATCGCGTTTATATCATCCCGAACATAATCACCTATTTCGCTCATCTCATAACTAAATAGTGGGCATTGGGCATGGATTATTCTCCTCATATCCCTTGTCTCCCTCATTTTCCTTGTGTCCCCATTCCCTCATTTACTCTGCGTTTCGGTAAACTTAACAGTGTAATAAAATCCAAAATTCCAAATCAGTACTATGCCTTTAATTAAAGTGCAAACTTCTGCATCTACTCCTCAAAAAGCTGAAATTGAGTCAATGCTTTTAAACCTCTCAGCCAGGTTAGCGAAACATTTAGGAAAACCAGAATCTTATGTAATGACTGCTTTTGAACCAGAAATTCCCATGACTTTTGCCGGGAATACAGACCCAGTTTGCTACATTGAAATTAAGAGTGTTGGCACGATGAAGCCAGATCAAACCGCAGCAATGAGTCAGGACTTTTGCCAACAGATTAATCAAACTCTAGGTGTGCCAAAAAATCGAATTTATATAGAGTTTGCAGACGCTAAGGGTGCAATGTGGGGCTGGAACGGCACAACTTTTGGCTAGTTTCTCGTCATCTTTAGTCAAGACTAACTCGATCTAGCAGGTGTAGGATAGAGATCCAACATCAACTCGTGATTTTTTTTATGTCTGCTACGCCTCTTGTATCTCAGGTTGACTTCAACTCAGAAAAATCAGAATTAATCCCTCCCCTTCTAGGTGCTTCTCTGGCAGAGTTAACTACTTGGGTGCAGCAACAAGGACAACCTGCTTACAGAGGAAAGCAGCTGCATGAATGGATCTATGACAAGGGAGTGCGATCGCTAGCTGATATTTCTGTCTTCCCCAAGCAATGGCGTGCAGAATTAGCAGAAGTTCCCGTAGGACGCTCAATTTTACATTACCGCTCTGAGGCTCCCGATGGTACGGTCAAATATCTTTTACGATTAGCAGACGGGCAAATTATTGAAACTGTTGGCATCCCCACCTTCGCAGAAAGGGGAGAAGGCCCAAAAGCCCGTCTGACAGTTTGCGTTTCTACTCAGGTGGGTTGCCCAATGGCGTGTGATTTCTGCGCTACTGGTAAGGGAGGCTACAAGCGGAACCTTGCACGGCATGAAATTGTCGATCAGGTGTTAACTGTGCAAGAAGATTTTCGGCAACGGGTTAGCAATGTGGTGTTTATGGGACTGGGCGAACCGTTGTTGAATACTGAGAATGTCCTCGCAGCACTGAAATCCCTCAATCAAGATGTCGGTATTGGGCAGCGATCGCTTACAGTTTCTACAGTGGGAATTCGCGATCGCATCCGTCAGTTCGCGCAAAATAATTTGCAAATCACTCTCGCTGTAAGTCTCCACGCACCCAACCAAGCACTCCGAGAAAAACTCATCCCCAGCGCCCGCGCCTATCCTCTCGAAGATTTACTGGCTGAATGCCGAGAATATGTGGAAATCACTGGCCGCCGCGTTACTTTTGAATATGTTCTCCTGGCTGGTGTTAACGATTTACCAGAACACGCACTGGAACTTTCAAAATGTATGCGAGGATTTCAAAGTCATGTGAATTTGATTCCCTACAATCCCATCCAAGAAGTAGACTACAAACGCCCCAACCGCGATCGCATTGAAGCATTTGTCAACGTCCTTAAGCAACAAAATACTGCTGTGAGTGTGCGTTATTCCCGTGGTTTAGAAGCCGATGCTGCTTGCGGACAATTGAGAGCAAGTAAGAATTAAACTTGTTGTAGTCAATTTTATGTATGAATGAATATGAAACCGCAGATAAACACAGATATGTCTTCAGATACATCTGTGTTTATCTATGGCGTAAAACTGCTTGAGATCCCTTTGTTAACTTACCCACCGCAGGTAGATTTACGGTAATCCGGCAAACCATGTCAAACATTTAAATGTATAATTTAATTAAGATGAATATCTAAGAAGCGACAGTTCTATGAAAAATCAAGAGAATGCACTGGATATAACCTTGATTTAGAAATCTATTCTCAATGCACTAATATGTAGAACACGTCACTGACTGAAGAATGTTGGCGTAGTCAGCCCTAAGCCTATAACGGTAAATAAAACATTAGCTTTAGTTAACTATTCCAAGCCCCTGTATTTATATATTATATAGGGAAATTCTGTTGACATTTTAAGGGTTTAGCGATCGCTCAACCCAACTTATAACAATTGAGGAAATAATTGTATGTTGAATCGCTTATCGTTGGTTAAAGTATGGCTACCATTGATTGTGCTTGCCAAAGCTTTATCGATTAATTTTCCTGCATCTGCACAAATAATTCAGACGAATCCCCAGACGCCAGATTCGCCTCAAGAAAGAATCAGACAACAGCAAGAGCAGCAAAATCAGCAAACACAAGAACGAATGAACCAAACATGGCTACGGCAAAATTTTCAACAACCACAACAACAGATAATACAACAGCAAGAATTTACACGACAACGGCAAGAAATGCTCCGCCAGCAACAATTTAGACTACAACAGGAAGAAACAAGACTACAACAGCAAGACTTTTCACAACAGCAACAACTGAGAATACAACAGCAACAACTTAGACAAGATCAACAAATTAGACAACAGCAACAATTTAGGTTGCAACAACAGATCCGACAGCAACAACTCAGACAACAGAATAATCTGTAAAGTCTTTAAAATTTATGACAAGTAAATTTATTATTAGAAATTAGAGAATGTTTTCTCTAATTTTGAGTTTCTGTTATCTAGCGCTGTGCATAAATTCCTGGTGCATAAGCCTCAATTACTTTGCCAGTGCGAGTGCAACTAATCATCAAGTAGTCACAACTAGAGCATTGTGTTCGAGTTAATTGACTATCAGAAATATAATAACGTTCTGCTTGGCTGCCGCAATTTGGGCAGTAAATCTTTTGTACTGTCTGCATTTTAAAACCCCTGGTTGTAATTTATTTTTTATTTGAGAAAACTGCCAGTTAAAGTAGAAAAAATTTTGGTTTGACCCAACTTAACAAACGACTTTAATATTGGCTAATTATTTTAAACAAAATTTCAGATTTGAAAAAACTTCAATTTCTCTCTATACTATCCTATAATTTAAGTGATTTTACCCTCTTACTTTAGGTACATAAATTATTTTTTAATGAAATGACGCTTAGAGATTTACTGATCCCTATAACGAATGCCTTGAGAGAGACTTATTTATAGTCATCTTGGACAGATACAAAAAAAAGCCGTTCTTGTATTCAAAAATTAAACTACAGAAAATACTGTATATTTAGTAACAAAATATTTATCTTAAGGATTAGTTAATATTTGCTGGTAATATTTATGAGGTGAAATTCTGGTGTGAAAATTTAATCAAAATTACCATAGTTATGAAATACTTGTAAATTTACGGTATTTACACATCTTAAATTCTCGCAGATAAACTTAACAGAATCCTCTGCGAGAGTGGAACTAATACTTTTTCAAGCTAGTTTTAAGGGTGTGTAGTAAGGACTTTAGCCCTTACTACAAACTTGTTTATTCATATATAAATTGAAATTTTACAGATTACTAATCTTCTCAAGCAGGATGAAAATAATCGTAAATTTCTTGAGCCAAACGCGGTCCGATTCCTGGAACCTCTGCAAGTTGTGGGGTTGTTGCTTGGCGAATATAATCAACTGAGCGAAAATGCCCTAGTAGCTGCTTTTGTCGATGATGTCCTAAGCCAGGAATTTCATCTAAACGCGATCGCTTCAATTTATCATTGCGCTGTTGACGATGGAAACTCACTGCAAACCGATGCGCCTCATCCCGCAACCGCCGCAATAACTGTACCCCTGGTTGTTCTGCATCAGTTGTCAAGGGTTTAGATTCTCCTGGTAAAAAAATCTCTTCTCGCTGCTTTGCTAAACTTACCACTCGCAAGTCTTCTAATAAATTCATCTCTTGCAAAACGGCGACAACTGATGATAACTGACCTTTACCACCATCAATCATGATTAAATCAGGCCAGTCAGGATTACCTAAACGTGTTAATTGCGGATTTTCCCCATACTTGCGAAACCGCCGCTGGATGACTTCAGCAAGACTAGCAAAATCATCTGAATGTCCTGCTGTCACCGTGGGATTTTTAATTTTGTAGTGGCGATAATGTTGTTTGGCGGGTAATCCATCGATAAACACGACTTGGGAAGCTACTGCATTTGACCCTTGAATATGGGAAATATCATAACCTTCAATGCGGTGGGGTACATCGGGTAAATCGAGAATGGTAGCTAAATCTTGCATTGCTTGGTGATTGCGATCGCCCAATTTCTGCATTCTTTGCAATTCATACTGAGCATTTCGCTCTACCATCTCAATTAATTCTGCCTTAGTTTGCCGCAAAGGAGTCAATATTGTGACTTTTTTGCCTTTACGTTGAGTTAAGACATCCGCCAATATCTCCGCATCTGGTAAATCATGCTGTACCAAAATCTCTAAGGGTATTTCCACCGAGTCAGCAGTTTGGTAATGTTCTTCTAAAGCTCGTTGTAAAATAGCTCCTGGTTCTGCATGAGCATCCGCTACAAAGGCTAAACGCCCTACCAATTGCCCAGCCCGAATCTGGAATAGTTGAATACAGGCGTGTTGTTCATCGGCTGCTAGTGCGATCGCATCCCGCGAAACTGTATCATCTGGTAAGGAAACTTTTTGGTCGGCTGTCAGTGACTTTAGCCCAGAAATTTGATCGCGAATTCGCGCCGCTGACTCAAAATTCAAGTTCTCAGCGGCTGCGTTCATCTGTTGGGTCAAAATATCAATCAGTTCTTGGGTTCGACCTTGAAAAACCATCGCGATTTTTTGGACAATTTTACGATATTCTTCTGGTGAAATCATCTGTTGACACACACCAGGACAACGCCCTAAATCAAAATTCAAGCAAGGGCGGTCTTTAAAAAGTGGTTGAGGTCGTTGTCGCTGTGGAAAAATGCGCTTGCAGATGCGGACAATTTCTCGTAATAAACCAGCATCAGTATAAGGGCCGTAAAATTTATCCTTTTCTTTACCGAATTGCCGCTTACGGGTAATAAAAATTCGCGGATAATCTTCTGACCAAGTAATGCAGAGATAGGGATATTTTTTATCATCTTTGAGCAACACGTTAAAGTATGGCTGGTGTTGCTTGATCAAATTGGCTTCTAGCGCTAAAGCTTCGGCTTCAGTATCAGTAACGATGAATTCAATTTCTGTCACCAACTTGACCATCGTGGCGATACGTTCAGTCTTGTTGTAGCCATCCCGGAAATAGGAACGGACACGCGATCGCAACTTACGTGATTTACCTATATATATAATGCGATCGCTCCTGTCCCGCATGAAATAAACCCCCGGTTCCGGTGGAATTTCGGCTAGACGATTTTCCAGTCGTTCCGGCTCTTTAACCAGTGGTAATATTTGAGTAGATATTGTCACAATCAAAATTAAGTAATCTTTCTCTATTTTAAGAAAAATTCTTTTTTCGTGCCGATTTCATAAATTATTTATCAAGTAAATATAAAGTAGCCGCTTCTAAGCTAAAGGCTTGCCAAAAACTTACTCCAAGTATCACAACTTTCGAGCAGACTAGAGTTTGTTTCGCTGTCACCTTAGTTATCGGCTGCTGCTGTCAGAATAAAAACTTTGCTTTTTGAATCTATAGTTAACATTTTGAAATTGGTAATCATTTATTATCTAAAACTTTATATGTTAGATTATATGATAATATTTTTGTATTGCTCTATATTATTTATTAATAGTAACTAGGCTTATATATTGCTTGTATAAACATTAAATAAAATCTTAATTTATTGACACTATTTATGTTTATTTATTGAATTTATAATATTAAGCGAATTAACGGATTTAGTCAGTTAAATTTATGATTATGATTGAGAATATATTTATTATGATGATTTCAGGCGAGAGCTAAACTATGAATTTACAAGATTTTGAAATCCAGTATCGTGAGGCTATGGCTGAAACTCTCAATGAACTGCAAACAGCAGTTTTGTTATTAGCGCAAGTACAACAGAAAATTTCAACAATTGGCAGTTCTGTACAAACTCTTAGTCAGTGCGTTGAAGAATTTATTGCCGATCAAAAAGCGGAATAAATACACGCCTAGCAAAAAAGTTATCTGTGGCGACAAGTAAACTGTTCTTCAATTGCAAGGATGAGATCCTTGAGTTTTAAAGGTTTGACAAAATAGCAACATGCACCCAAGCTCAGAGCTAGTTCTTGATCTGCTTTAAAAGCAAAGGCTGAAACCACAATGATAGGTATTTTTGACAAATGAGGTTTTTGCTGGACTTGTTTTAAGAGTGAATAACCGTCAATATCTGGCAATTTCAAGTCCAATAACATTAAATCAGGCTCGAATTTCTCTATGGTTGAGAAAAAAGCAGAGCCTTCTGATAAACTTTGGACTTCATATCCCCAGTAACTTAGATAGTCACTAAGTAACATCCGATTGAGGTAATGGTCTTCAACTAGTAAAATTCGTCTAACTTTGTGTGACTGCAATGGCTGATTTATATTGAGTAATTCTACTGTCATTGCTACCTATTATCTGATTATCTTAATTAAAAGCCAACAATTATTACGATAAACTAAAACAGTAGTGCATTTCAAAAGTAAAACAAATAGAAATTGTACTTATGTAGTCTAATGAAATATCTGAAGAAATCAAATTTAGCTGCACTACAATAATAAAATGATAGTATAATCAAATCTAATTAAATCAAAAATTAATCTTTTTTTTACGAATTTTTTATAATTTAGAGTATTAAATTTACATATTTTTTACAAATTTAATTTCCTAAATTTTATGAGTAAAACTACTTCAGTAATACTGGAACTAATATTGTGGTAATTGTCCTCACTAAACCTGTGAGAGTAAGTAATACTATTGTACGAAATCCATATTACAAAAAAATCAAGTTGCTAGGTGCATAGAGATGTAAAATCTTGCAACCGATTTATTTGTTGCACGCATTTTTAGAAACAGTATAACCTATAAGATTAAATTATCTTTTGGGTGCAAGGAATTATTCATCAAAAAAGGGAGCTAACAGCTCCCTTACTTATTTGTAGTTTTGAACCTGCACTTTTAAATAGATGCTTTTTTCAATTTGCGTTGCGTTACAAAGACGCCAGCAACACCCAGTAAACCAAGCATTACTGATGATTCTGGGACTGGAGTAGGGGTATATCCAGGTGTGTTCCAAGTGTAATATGCGTTGTAGGATGAACGGTCATCGGAAGCTGTAATTCCTGACACAGTGGGGTTAAAACTGTAAGCGTAGTAGGTTTTGCCACCAGTAACTACCTTGGCAATTTCACTAGCTCCGATTCCACCTTGGAAAACATTTAATGTCGCTCTGAAGGTGAGGAGATCTTTAAATGAACTCAGTTTTTGCTTGGTTGATAGGGACAGTGATGGAAGTAATAGAACCTTGTCAACATCTGAAGCGGTGACACTTTCTAGTGTTTTGCCTGGAAATAGTGATTTCACTCCTGGAGTTGATCCCACTCCATTCCAGCCTAGGGTAAGGTTATTATTAACTGTAGCTGAGAGTTTAGTCTTGACATCCAAATGACCAACCAATGTCAGTTCTACACCTCCATTTTGACCGAATTGGAAGCTACCAATGTTAGGATCTCCTATCCCCAATGAAGGAAAAGAATTTGTTACTAATAATTTGGTGCTGTCTGAAAACCCACTCCACACTGACTTAAATGGAGTATAGGTATTCAACAAATCACCCAGCCATTGCGAACCAAAACTATTCCAGTCATTAGCAGTGACACTGCTAACGCTAGCACTGTATTTTCCTTGTGTGGCGGTGAAACCAACATTAGAACCTGGGGTTTCGCTACTATACCAAAGCTCGACGTTAGAAGTGGGGTCGTTATCTGTCAAAGCTTTGATGGCAGCGTTAGTACCACCTTGTGCATTCCCATTGATGAAGCTACCATTTGAGCCACCAGTGTAAGTGTTAATTTCTCCTGTATTATTGAAGTCAAAAGATGTAGCGTGTGCTGGGGCAGTGGCAAGAGCGCTCACACCAATAGCCATTGAAGCACCAATTACAAGTTTCTGAAAAGTCATTTTCATTGTTTTCAAGTCTCTGTCAGTTTGGAAGTTAAGTTTTAAACTACTGCCGTTTTTAGGCTTGGGCTGTCTTGACCACGGGCTTTTTGGCAATACGGCTGCTTAAAAGCACGACCTGTATTTTTTAGCCGTCTTTGGTATCTGAGCGTACAAACCCAGTTTAAGAAACGGAGAGACCTGATTGGGTAAAGTTACTGCCGATTGTCAATAAAAAGATGAAGAATGTTTTGAGAGTTTTATACGTTTAATTACATATTTTAAGTATTTAGCATAGTTATAAAAGTAACTCTAGAAAATTTCAAGTTCAGTAAAATACGTAGGGACACACAAATATGCGTCCCTACTGTATGTTCCATTAGTAAACTTTGCCACTAAAAATCCTTGGCGTTCAGCTTGAGAAGGAATTTAATGAAGAAACTCAGCCATTCTTTCTACAGCAATTTCTAACAAAGGTGGCTCATGCACCAAGGCAAAACGGACATACCCTTCTCCAGATTTTCCAAAGCCAGCACCTGGAGAAACTGCTACACCAGTTTGTTTGACTAGCTGGGTACAAAATTCTACGGAGTTTTCACTCCAAGGTGAGGGCAATTTTGCCCAGATGTACATTGTGGCTTGGGGAGTAGGAACATTCCAGCCAATGCGATGTAAAGCACTGATAAAAGCATCACGCCGCTCCTGGAAGGTGGTAACAGAAGATTTTACGCCAGCTTGAGGGCCAGTTAGGGCAGCGATCGCACCATTTAAAATTCCCCGATACTGATTAAAATCAACGGCGGCTTTTACCTGGCGTAAGGCGTTAATTAATTGGGCATTACCAATGGCATAGCCAATACGGAAGCCGCCCATATTGTAGGACTTGGAAAGGGTGAAAAATTCAATCGAGACGCTTTTTTCTGGATCGGCTTGCAGAATTGAAGGGACTAAGGATTTTGGATTAGGAAAAGAATCTGCCCACTCCCTACTTTCTTGAAATACCAAATCTACGTAGGGGAAATCATGAACCAGCACGAGATTGTGTTGTTGGCAGAAGGCAACAGCTTCTTGGAAAAAAGATAAAGGTGCGATCGCAGCAGTGGGATTGTGAGGATAACTTAATACCATCATCCGCGACTGGGCCAAAACTGGGGCAGGAATATCAGCAAACACTGGTAAAAAATCGTTTTCTGCCAGTAGTGGCATCGGGTAGATTTGACCGCTGGCTAGGTAGACTCCCCCCGCATGGGATGGATAACCTGGATCGAGCAACAGGGCAAAATCTCCTGGATTAAGTATTGCTAGGGGTAAATGGGCTGTGCCTTCTTGAGAACCAATTAAAGGTAGTACCTCAGTTTGAGGATCGACTTTGATACCAAATTTTTGTTCGTACCAGTTGGCTGCGGCTTCGCGAAATTCTTGGGTACCGTTAAACAACAGATAACCGTGGGTACTGCGATCGTGGAGAGATTGGGCGATCGCTTCGATGACGTGTGCCTCGGCTGGTAAATCAGAAGACCCCAACGACAAATCTATTACTTGCTGTCGAGCGGCCAAAGCGATCGCCTTGGCTCTGTCCATATCAGCAAATACATTAGATTTTAGGGGTTGTAAACGTTTCGCAAACTGTATGTTAGTCATTTGTAATTTGTCATTAGTCATTTGTCATTAGCTATGGACTATTGACTAATTACTATTTAAGTGCGTATCTAAGAGTTCGAGTAATTTATCTTTGCCGATGACTCCCTCAGTGGATATCAAAACTTCCTGGCCTTGAAATAGTCTGAGGGCGGGTACACCTTCCACTTGGTACTGCTTAACAGTGAGTGGGTTGGGGTCGATTTCCATTTTAACGACTTTGAGGCGATCGCTATATTTGCTAGCAGCTGAGTTAATCAGGGGCGACATCAATTGACAAGGCCCACACCAGGAAGCCCAAAAATAAACTAATACAGGCTGCTCGGCTTTTAACACTTCGGTTTCAAACTCAGCATCGGTTATGGTGATTACAGCCTTACTCATTGCAGTCTCCATCAGGTGGCGATCAAAGTTGGCACACACAATACTTTATCCCAAAGTCGTCAATAGTCCATAGCTAATAATTTCTAGTGATTAGGATTGTTAACTATTGACTAATGACGTAAAATCCCACAGCCAACTGGTGTGGGACTAGCTTAAATAAGTTTTCTGTCAATTTTACAGTTGATCCAATTGCTTGCGTAGGGAATCCAACTCGGCGTCAACCACCTCATTAGATTTAGGAGTAGTGGTTTGTTGTTGCGGTGGCAGTTGGGCTTGATTTTGTGGAGCGGCGGGTGGTAGCATTTGCGCTTTCAAAGCTGCCAATTCATCATCAACATCGCTACTACCTTCCAACTGAGCAAATTGGCTTTCTAAATTTTCACCTGCTAACTCTCCTAGTGCCTGGGCCCGGGATTCTTGGATTAAGACTTTTTCTTCCATCCGCTCGAAGGCAGCCATTGCACTGCTGGTATTCATCCCACGCACCATACCTTGAAGTTGCTCTTGGGCTTTGGCGGTAGTGATTCTAGCTCTGAGCATTTCTTTCTTGGTCTTAGCCTCAGAAATTTTGCTTTCCAGCTGGATTAAGTTGCGCTTGAGGGTTTCAACTTGGGTGCTTTGCGTATCTAAACTAGCTTTGAGGGCAGCACTGGTGTCTGTATAAGTCTTCTTGCGCTCTAGAGCTTGCCGCGCCAAGTTCTCATCACCTTTTTGTAGCGCTAGTTGGGCATTGCGTTGCCACTTATTGATTTCATTTTGGGCGTCATTATACTGTTTCTCACTGCGTTTTTGGGAGGCAATCGTCTGGGCTACACCCTGACGCAGCTGTACCAAGTCTTCCTGCATTTCCAGGATGGCTTGCTCTAGCATTTTTTCGGGGTCTTCGGCTTTGTTAACCAGATCGTTGAGGTTAGAACTAACTACTCGCTTAATGCGATCGAATAATCCCATAACTTTGTTTTTCCTTGTGTGATTTACGCTTTTTGTTGGACAGTTAGCTTTTTCACTTTTTTATAGCTACCTATTTCAATGTAATCTTTCCAGTTTGAATCAGTACCTCCTAACAACTCTTAATTGTTAAGATATCGCCAAACTGGGGTAATTAGTAGAACTTTAAGAATCCTGAGTTTTGGGTAACTGCTGTTGGGGAGGCTGCTCTGTCTTTTGGCTCTCCTCAGTTAGGATTTTGTGCTGTGTGTTTTCTGACTGCTTGAAAACCTGTACCTTCATCGCTGCCAATTCGGTATCTACATCATTAGATTCCAAAGAAGTAAATTGTGTTTCCAAGTCGTCGCTACTAAGTTGAGCTATGGCTTCTGATTGAGCTTCTATCTGTGAAACTTTTTCTTCCATACGCTCAAAGGCACTCAGACTGCTAGTAGCAGAAACTCCGCCGAGCATTTCTTGGAGGCGATAAGACGCTTCAGCAGAACGGGCGCGGGCAATATACATATCTTTTTTAGTTTTCGCCTCGGCAATTTTTAACTCTAGCGATCGCATATCCTTTTTTAGCCTAGCAACTATCTCGTTTTGCTGCTCTATCTGCGAAAAGAGGGCTGTAGTAGTTTCTTTATAGGCTTGGCGCTTAGTCAAAGCTTCACGTGCTAGAGGTTCATTGCCTTGTTGCAGCGCCAATTGGGCGCGGCGATACCATTCTTCCGTTTGAGACTGGGCGGCCGCTGCTTGTCGTTCAGTGCGTTTCTGGGTAGCGATCGCTTGTGCTACACCCTGCCGCAATTGCACCAGATTTTCCTGCATTTCCAGGACAGCTTGCTCCAAAATCTTTTCTGGATCTTCTGCACCACCGATCAGACTATTGAGATTAGCGCGAATCACCCGCAGGATACGCTTGATTAATTCCATATCGGCTCTCCAACGAAATCCAGTTCTAAGTGCTGTTAGCAGGGCGTTTAGCCCGTGCTGAGTAATGAATTTAGTTATAGAGTGCTGAGTGCCTAGTTAAAGTACTGAGTATAGTAATATTTTTTGTCATAGGGTAGTTATGGAGTGCTGAGTGCCTAATAAAAGTTTTGAGTATAATATTTTTTGTTGTGGGGTCGTAAACAAACAATATTTTGTCTCTACCACTCAGCACAGGCTAAACCTTAGCTATCCGCTAACACAACTCAGCACTTATTGACTCAGGACTGTTATCTCATGGTATCGTAGATTTTTGCAATTCATGGCTGCTGAACTCGTGCCTTGATTCCCTTCGCTTCTAACAGTTTCATCTGTTGTTTTACTTGCTCTTTAGTTTTAAAAGCACCCAGATAAATCAATTCTTTGTTAGGCGATAAATAAGCATCAGGAATTACTTGCCGTGCTGAGGCAAAAGCTGCACCTTTATTATCAATCACTACATGATAAAACCCATCTGTTCCTGGCTTGATTTCTGCATCTGGCTTTGGTGACGTTGCGATTGGCTTGGGCGAGGTTTTTGTCGGTGAAGTGGGAGGTAAACTTAGGGGAGGCAATGATTGTAGCGTCGGTACTGGTGCTAAAGCAATCGGGTTAGTCGGTTGGGCTGTATTGGGGTTAGACAATGCCCCTTGAGGATTTACGGGGTTTTGGGGAACAACTGGATTAGGCACTACAGCGGGGGTTGGTTGGACTTTGGGTTTTAAGCCAACTACATCATTGGGATCTCTTACTTCAGGAAACTCTTCAGTAGCTAGATTGGGATATTTGGGTATAGATGTGCTTGGTGGCTGAATTTGAGGTTGGACATTACTCCCAACTTCTTCAGTATTTTCTGGTGTGGGAGAGGAGTTACCGTTAAATAAATTACCTAAATTCCATTGTGGCAAGCTTTTAGGATTGAAGACTGCATAACCCAAGATCAGACTAGCCACCAATAGTAGCAACATGGAGCCAATACCCAAAGGTGATAGCAGACTGTCGCTAGAATTGCTTGGTTTCTTGGTTTCTGGTTGTTCTTCTGTCAGACTTCGCAGCAGTGCTTCACTAGATTCTAAATAGTCATCTGGGTGCTTGGGGCTATCATCTTGCTGCAAGTGATTTTCGCTTTTAGTATTTTTAACGATCGCTGGCACAATGCTGCTACTAAAGTTGGGTGGTGGTGGTGGGAGTTGAGTTTGTGTTTTAGCTGCATTGGAGGTGGAGGGCAGATTCAGATTATTCAGTTCCTCAATTTTTGCCGTAGTTGGTGCTGGGTTCATCTCAGGATTCACAGCTACAGATGGGGGTGAGACATCAATTTTTGCCGTAGCTGGCGCTGGATTAATGTCAGGATTCACGGTTACAGATGCAGGCGATACGTTGGTTTTAATTTCCGTTGCTGATGACTGAGTTGCGCCCAATATTGTCGAAATGGTAGTTAACGGTTGGGGTTGTCCGCTGATGTAACTTGCAACACGGGACTGCTTAGATGACACCAAACCAGTTCGCGTGCGTCGGTATCGAGCTAACTCTTGATCTAGCGGCACCTCTAAACTTGCTAGTGCCGCTGCTAGTACTGGTTTCAACCCAGGTGTTTTAGACGATTGATGAGTACTGGAGTCGTTTAGGGGATTTTGAGTCATTGCCTTTGCGCCTCAAACGAAGATAACTGGAATTAACTTTTAGATATATTTTGTGACAATAGTAGCGGAAATTATTTAAATAGATTGGGGATTGGGGGAGAGGTGACGGGTGATAGGGAATAATCTGCACCCTGTAACCTGTAACCTGTACCCTATCCTATTCCCTTCTTCACTCGTCACTCAGCACTTTGAATAATGTCGTTGAAATCAATTAATGATGTTTTAAGGATTCTGGAAAAGCAGTCGAAATGGCAGGAGCAACCATTTCAACGTCTGCTCAAGTGTTGGGCAGAAGTTGTTGGCCCAGTGGTTGCCGCAAATACTCGACCATTATCGATTCAGCGTGATGTTTTGTCGGTAGCAACTTCTAGTGCTGCTTGGGCACAAAACCTGACTTTTGGTCGCACATCTCTACTTTTAAAGTTGAATAAAAAGCTGCCAACGCCTTTGGTTGATATTCGCTTCTCTACTGCTGGCTGGCAGAATCCGTCGGTGGAGAGAAAACAGCAACAAACGGTTTCGCCTCATGAGCATCCCAGTTACCTTGGTGATGAGATTAACCGCCCTGATGCTACACCCACTAAAGATGTAAATGCGGCTTTTGGACATTGGACGAAAATTGTGGGATCGCGATCGCATGGCTTACCCCTTTGTCCCCAGTGCCAATCTCCCACCCCTCCCGGTGAACTCCAGCGCTGGGAAGTCTGTTCTGTCTGTGCTGCTAAACAGTTTTCAAAGCAAAATAGTTGAGCGATTATTTCGTTGAGCAGAGTTTATCCTGAAATAACTTGCTGCTATTACATCAAATCTTTCTGATTCTTGAGAAAAAGTATAGTTTGGCGCTGAAATATGCCGAATGTGGTATATGGAACAGGCTATTTATGTGAAAATTTATGCCTTAAGCCATACTTAAGGAGGAATTTAAAAGGCTGAATAAATCAAAAGCTTTAGTTTTAGTCTTGATCCCTAATAAGTTTTAGACGATACCTATATGTAGCTGCTGTAGTAATTATTTAAATATATAACAAGATTATAAAAATATCCTGAAGTTTATTTTTTACTTGGGATCGCTGAAACCTATAGAAAATAATGACTTTTTGGCTTTTCTCCGTCTTTATATATAGAAGCAGAATATAAAGATGAAATTCAGCCAGAAACAACACTAAAGATGAATCCGAATGAAACCCATTAAAGTTTTAGCATCTGCCTGTAGATATTGCCGTCATTACCAGCCAGAAGGCCGCCGTGGTGGAACGTGCCAGCAGTTGGGCGCACCAGTTCAAGCGACTTGGAAGGCTTGCTCTTTGGCGCTCCCACCTTTTGCACCTTCTTGGGAAACCTTAGAAGATGCTTGGGGTTTACCAGATGCAGCTCCAGTTTTAACATCTTGTCAATCTTTAGCCTCAGATTTCGATAATGCTGCTCTTGCCCCTCTAGAGGAAATAACGGCCTCCATATCTGAACAGGTAAAAACTAAAGTAGTGGTCATTTAGTCATCCATTATTACTGGACTGAGTTTGTAGTCTGCTTAAAATAAGATTTGTTTTTAAGATTTTTAGTGCTGTAAAAGTTTATATTTACAAAAATCGCACCCTTTAATAAGATGCGATTTTTGCTATTCTAAGGCAACCAAGGAAAAGAGCGAAAATCTGGTGGTCGCTTTTCGAGAAAGGCTTGTTTGCCCTCAGATCCTTCTTCTGTCATGTAATAAAGTAGGGTGGCGTTGCCAGCGAGTTCTTGTAAACCAGCTTGTCCGTCACAATCAGCGTTGAAGGCAGCTTTGAGACATCGAATTGCGATCGGACTTTTTTCTAAAATCTCCTGCGCCCATTGAATACCTTCCGCTTCTAGTTGTTCCACTGGGACGACGCAATTAATTAAACCCATTTCTAGCGCTTGTTGGGCATCATATTGACGGCAGAGAAACCAAATTTCTCTAGCTTTTTTTTGCCCCACAATGCGGGCGAGATAGCTGGCTCCAAAACCACCGTCGAAACTGCCGACTTTCGGGCCAGTCTGTCCGAAAATGGCGTTGTCGGCAGCGATGGTAAGGTCGCAAATTAAGTGTAGGACGTGTCCGCCACCGATCGCATATCCCGCTACTAAAGCAATCACCACTTTCGGCATCGAACGAATCAGGCGTTGTAAATCCAGCACATTCAAGCGGGGGATGCCAGTATCATCCACATAACCCGCATGTCCCCGCACACTTTGATCGCCACCAGAACAGAAAGCATATTTGCCATCAGTGTGTGGGCCATAACCCGTAAATAGGACGACACCAATAGTAGTATCTTCACGAGCATTACAAAAAGCGTCGTACAGTTCAAAGACTGTTTCAGGACGGAAAGCATTGCGTTTGTGGGGACGGTTAATAGTGATTTTTGCAATGCCATCAGTTTTTTGATACAGAATATCTTCGTAGGTTTTGGCAGTTTCCCAGTTAATTTGCATTGTTATGGAGTGCGCTGTTGCTTCAAGAATTTTATCGCGGACGTAGGGACATCCGATACCTGCGGTGGTCACTGAGCTAAGTCGAAGTGTGGGCTACACTTACCCTAAAATTGGTATCTCAAGCCTTTACAATTTGGTAATTGCCTGGGTGTTGAGGAATAGAAATGCGACGTGACACCATCTTCTACAAATTATTTAAGCAATTTCCCGGTTTACTGTTTGAATTAGTAGATGAACCACCCTTAGAAGCGGAAAATTACCAATTTGAATCGGTTGAAGTGAAAGAAACGGCGTTTCGGATTGATGGAGTGTTTCTACCTCCCGCTAATGCAGTTTCCAAAACCGTCTTTTTTGCTGAAGTCCAGTTTCAGAAGGACGAAGACCTGTATCACCGCTTTTTCAGCGAATTGTTTTTGTTTCTCTACCGCAACTCTATCCGTTACGATGACTGGTTTGGGGTAATAATTTTTGCTTCTCGCAGTCTAGAACCTTCTAACTCAACGATTCACCGCGCTTTATTAGAAAGTGGTCAAATCAGGCGGGTTTATCTGGATGAGTTGGGGGATTTGCGACACCAACCTTTGGGATTGGGTTTGATGTTGCTGACAAATGTTACTTCTGAAACGGAAGCAATGGAAGGGGCGCGGTTTTTGCTGGAGCAAGCACGGCAACAATCGGAGCAAGCGATAATTGATTTAGTGACGACGATTATTGTCTACAAGTTTTCTAACCTTAGTCGAGAGGAGATTGCAGCGATGTTGGGACTGAATTTGGAAGAACCACGGGCGATTCGGGAAGCGAAGGAAGAAGGACGAGAGGAAGGAGAAAGAACGATCGTTTTACGACTATTAAATCGGCGTGTAGGTAATATTCCTGATAAACTTCTGTCCCAGATTCAAGGGTTATCGGTGGAACAGTTGGAAGCTTTAGGTGATGCTTTGTTGGATTTCTCTTCTCTTGCTGATTTGGAAGGGTGGTTACAAGATCAACTAAGCGTGTAAGTTTCACGCAGAGGAGGATGAGCGATCGCACTACAAATAAAGTTTCCCAAAGTGAAGAAGCATTTGCAGACACGCGGGTATATCAGAAGCAGTGGAAGAAAAAGTGCGATCGCTCATCCTCCGACTGTTAAAACGACTATCTGGGGAAATTGCTGAGGGACGTTGAAAGGGTTATCTTTTGAGTTTTTTTATAGAGTTATGTGTTTTATACTTAAAAGATTGTATCGATTATGGTGAGGGAGATTGTAATTTGAATTCATTCAGTAGCTACAAAGTAACTGCATCTAAGTGGATTACCATATTTGACTCACCATTCTACCCAGATTCTTTAGATGAAGCTAAAATGCTCTACGAGAAAGTTTTGGAGCGTTTCATAGAATTGGTAGACGAAGCAACCAACTCTGCAAATTTACTTGAAATTATTACAAAAGACCCAGATCCTTTACGTATTCAACTTCTGAGAGTATTTCGGAGGTATGTATCACCAGATACGACTGTAGAAATGACCAAGAAAAAACGTGATATTCCCACTATAATTAACGATTTTGGTGATAGATTTCGTAGCTTAGAAGAAGTTAGAAAAAATTTGCAAAGTCGTCCTGTACCCGATGAAACTCTGATGGCTCTTCTTTTAGAACAGAGTAAACGGGGGCAAAAAGGCTATGACTTGACAGAAGCGTTTTTCTTATGGTTTGACAGAGTATTTGGTAAAAACTATATAATTCGGGGGCCAGTTCGTGCTGGAAAAGATGTAATGCTTGATAAGGTTTTGGATAATTGGGAAGCTCAAACTCCAGCAGATATTTTTATATCTAGATTAGATGGAACCCCCTTAGTAGTTGGATTTGCTCGTTATGACTCTGATAGAGGAGGTTCTCAAGAAGATGATCGGACTGGTGGAAATCGAGATAAAGCAACTGATATTCTTAGATATGCTGATACATATAAAGTGGCTTTAAAAGTATTTTTTTTAAATGATGGCCCAGGATTGCTACTAGGATCTATGTGGAATGATTACGCTCGTCTAGAAAGTTATGGTAGTGGCAAAATAATAGTATGCACTCTGAAAATGCTTGATGAGAGATTTACACAAGATTGGCTTGAAAGTTGAGTTTGCTATCCCAATCATGTATTACAGTATCAGATATAAACTCTAATTCTGGTGTTTCTTCAATATATAAATCTAGACCACTTCGTAAAATTCTATTTATACCTATTAAGCACTTTTGTTCATGTTTAGCGGAACTATTTCCGTTAATAAAGTCACCCATTGCTTCTGTCCCTTTAACTAAACGCTGAACTATTGTAGCTATAGCAAGTTGGGAATTATCAATAGCTATCCATTTTCTACCTAACTCTTCAGCTATAGCAGCAGTAGTACCACTTCCAGCGAATGCATCTAACACAATATCTCCTTCATTAGATGAGGCTAGAATTATTCGTTTTATCATATCTGGATTTTTTTCTGTTGGATAGCCAGTAATTTTTATATTTTGATTGTGGGCATCCTTGAAATCAAGCCAAATATCTTGGACTGAAATACCCTGACTATTATCTAAATAAACTTTTCTTCTTGGATTTCCTGTTGGTGACCAGTAAATTTCTCCACGTGCATCCATTTCGTCTAAAGTTTCTGGAGTATATTGCCAGTGTTTACCAGGAGGAGGTAGCATTCCTCTCCAGGGTTGACCTGTTGCACCTTTTCTTACGCCAGGTGCATGAACAGGAACTTTCTTATAAACTCTTCCAGTCTCCTTTTCAACATATTGATATTCTTTCTTTGCAGTAGTTTCAGTCCAAGGGTTAAAAGGCTGATTCCATATATAATTATCTGTTTTTGTGTAAAATAGAATGTAATCAGCGGTGTTTCCATACTGTTTACGTGTATAGTTTTTTGGGTTACATTTTTTTCTTGTAATCAAATTGCGAAAGTTTTTAGAACCAAAAATTTCATCCATTAGAATTTTGATAGCACAAGCCATCTTGTCATCTAAATGTATATAAATAGAACCTTCATCTGATAAAAGTTCTCTTAGTAAAACCAGTCGTTGACGTAAAAACTCTAAATATTCTGCACCTTCCATTAGGTCGTGATAAGCATGGTCTCTTTGACGAGACTCAAAACTACTCCCTGTTGCATAGGGGGGGTCAATATAAATTAAACTAACTTTACCCGCGATAGTATCATCTTTCAAGAATGAACTAAGAACTCTTAAATTCTCTCCATAGATGAGTCTGTTTCTTGGATGTTCATCTATACTAATTATGCGATGTAACTTGGCGACAGGAATTTTTAATATATCTTCTATAGGAATTTTCCCTTCATATTCAAGACGAAAAGGAATGACATTTTTTTTTTGAGTTTTACGACTATTTTGACTAGTTATTCCTGTTGCCATTTGAGTTAATATCTTCTTCTGCTTGTTTTCTACTGTTATTTATTTGTAAGAACTCATCTAAGTCTTTTTGTCTGATACGCCAAATTCTTGGCCCCACTTTTGTAGCTTTAAGATTATTTGATGATATCCATCTTTGTACAGTTCTTTGGTGAACACGAAGAAGTTGAGCTACTTCAACAGTTGTTAAAAATGAAATATCTTCTTCACTATCATTATTGTTATGTTCTACATCTTGTCGCATTTGTCGCTAAATTCGCTAGAGTCGTTATTGTACTATTATTTTTAATATTTTGCAAGTTTCAGCACCACCACCAGTACTTGAAACGCTTTACACAAATCACTTTTAATTTTGACTCCATAAACATTTTGCAAGATTAATACTTTGCATCTCAGTATTTAGTAATATCTAACGGCAGAGTTAAATGACAATATCTGCTGCAAACTGTTGCAAATTCTCCTGTCGCCACTTTGCATCTAATTTCCGATTTGTCTGTAACTCTAAAACCCTAATTCCTTTAGCTGGTAGTGGGTTTAATTTTTGCTGCAACTGCTCCCAAGAAGTTATCAATTCATGCTGCACATTATAAGTAGCGCACAACTGGGCAAAATCAATATCCTGGGGAGTGCCAAAAAACTCTTCAAATGGTGGATCAAACTTGGCAATGGGTAACATTTCAAAAATCCCACCACCATTGTTATTGATTAACACAATCGTCAGATGTCCAACAAACTTATTGCGGATTAAAAAACCATTGGTGTCATGCAACAGCGCTAAATCTCCCGTTAACATCACACTACTTTGCTGGCGATGGGAAATTCCTAAAGCTGTGGATAACGTGCCATCAATGCCATTTGCACCCCGGTTAAAGTGCGATCGCACTCCTAAATTATTCGGCTTCCAGAAATATTCCACATCCCGCACAGGCATACTGTTGCCAATGAACAGAGGCGTTCCAGGCGGTAAAATCTGAGAAATTAACCAAGCTGCTTTACTCTCAATTATTTCATCTATCTGCCCCATCGTCTGATCAACAGCTAACCTCACCTTAGTTTCCGCATCACACCATTGCTGCACATATTTTGAGGATAAAGATAAATTTCCCTCCTCTACTTTTATGTCTTCTACAGATATCCTTAAATGCGTCGTTCTCCCGTGCAAAGGGTCGAGATTTTGGTCACTGGGGTCAATTATCCAGCGTCGCGGTTGCCTTGTATTTATCCAGCTACGTAGTTCTTTACTCGTAGGCATTTCACCCACCTGAATCACCATTTCGGGCGCTAACTGCTTTCCTAATTGCTGATTTCGCAAAATCAGGTCATAAGTGGAAATTAAATAAGGGTTGAGTTCGGCATAATTTCTCACTGGGGAGAGTCCCTCAGCTAGCACAGGCCATTGGAGAGTTTGGGAAAGTTGCGCGATCGCTCTACAATACTCTTCTGGTTGCTGCGGTTGAGCAACACCTGCGATAATAATGCCGCGATCGCATTCTTTCCACTCTTTGGGCATTGGGAATGGGGAACTTGTACTGAGCGCAGTCGAAGTATGGGGAATGGGCGATGAGTTTGCTATTCCTGCGAAAAAGTCTTCTGGGTGAAACTGCGATCGCAAATAACTCAAGTCGGTTCCATCAGGTACAGGTGCTAAGGGATCGCGAAAGGGAATATTCAAATGTACTGGCCCCTTTGTAGGAGTTTGCGCCCTTTCCCAGCTATGAATTACCGTTTGTCGCAGGTAAGCTAGCATTCCCAGATCGGCGGAGGGTAAGGCTAACTCTGTTTGCCAATTTGGGTAGTTTCCATATAATCTCAACTGATCTATAGTTTGCCCAGAGTGACAATCTCGCAATTCTGGGGGTCTATCGGTGGTTAATATCAACAGTGGTACGCGACTATATGACGCTTCGATGACTGCTGAATAAAAGTTGGCTCCTGCTGTACCAGAGGTGCAAACTAGTACCACAGGGCGTCCGGTTGCTTTCGCTTGTCCCAAAGCAAAAAAGGCGGCTGAACGTTCATCGAGAATGGAAATCGCTTCAATCTCAGGTGCTTGTTGAGCAAAAGCGATCGCTAAGGGTGTAGAGCGCGAGCCAGGACAAATGATGGCACAAGTCAATCCCAACCGCTTTAGCGTCTCTGTTAAAATATAAGCCCAAAGTTGATTAACATTTTTAAAGGCGATCGGCATTAAATTAAACATAGCTATAAAACAATCTTAAATTTTAGATTTCGTCTAGGGAAATTCAATTTAAAATCCATCAATGCGGTGATGGAACCCAACACTGTCAGGCGAGTTTCTGGGAAAGAAAATCTCCAAGCAAACTTGCTTCACTTTCTACAAAATGCCCAATTTGCTTTCAAACTTTTATGGACTGCATTCATTTAACGGGAATTCGCGGCTATGGCTACACTGGGTATCTACCAGAAGAACAGGTGCTAGGACAATGGTTTGAGGTGGATGTAAGGTTATGGTTGGATATCTCCACAGCGGCCAAGACTGACGCGATCGAAGACACTTTAGATTATCGCAGCGTCATTAGCTTGATACAACATCTGATCAAAACGTCTAAATTTGTTTTGGTGGAGAAATTGGTAACAACGATCGCAGATTCTATCCTCCAAGAGTGCGATCGTGTAACAAAAGTCCAAGTCACTCTCAGCAAACCTGCCGCACCTATTCCAGACTTTGGTGGCAAAATTAGCATTGAACTGACTAAAAGTAAGTCGAACCTTTAATTCACAAAATGTGTTTTTTTCAATATCTATCAGCTAGCAAAAAACTGAGGGTTTAGGTGGAGCTTGGAAGTGTCTCAAAATGAGAATCTTTTTTGCTATTGCCCTCAGTACCTGCTGATTACCAAAAAAATAAAATATACTGCGGGCTGCTGATGAACATTTCACTTGCATATTTTCAGAGGACAGGAATTGTGATTAAGTATTAACCAGAAGCTATGGGGCTAGTATTTTATTTTTAAAATACACGTAGTGGCGTGGTAAGGCTAAAATAGTGCATTAAAAATATATGAGTTATTGAGATTTGACAAACATAACTAATTTTTCTATTGCGCATATTTAGGCTTGCCATGCTATTACAAGACTAGTGGTATTTTTTTTTAAATAATTTACGATATTTATCTGAATATTTCTAAGTAATATGAGTTTACTCGTCATTAAAGATTTCAGACATTTGTAGTCCAGAATATGACCTAATTTGATATAATAACTATTTGTAATTAAATCAGCATTAAACTCTTTAATTATAGGTAGAGATTAATAGGACTTACGCAAGCACTATTTTGTCATTGCGACCGGAACATAGTGTAGGGAAGCAATCCCAGAGTTTTTGGCGATTACTTCCCTTCGCTCGTAATGACGTAAAATCGTAGTCAGTGCGTAAGTCCTGATTAATTATTAATAATAATCAGCTAACGTAATATTTAGTGTAATACATGCGACACACAGTAGATTTTTTTAACTTATATTCAAAGTAATATACTGTGATTTTATGAAATTTTCTTCTTGATTAATTTGTATATAGATATTATACTTAGTGTTTATACTTTCCCAATAGAAAATTATTGTATACATTTTTAAATCAGTTTTTGAGTGCTTGATAATTACATTCTAATTTGAATTTGAGGTTATTAGCATCATATTAGCTAAATGAATTAATCACAATTAGCTTTGATAAGCATACAAATTGCCAGAAATTAATAACATGATGCTATGTACCATTAGTCAGTATTAATATCAAGCAAGAATACATGGTAGTTAGAGATTGTTTATGATAAGATAAGCACTTTTGACTTGAGTTGACACTGACAACAAAAATCTGAACCTTAGCAAACAGGTTATCGTAACATGTTCGCCCGCAAAATCCTAGTGATTGAGGATGAAAAAAATATAGCCTCAAATATTAGAAAGAGTTTACAAAAATTAGGTTATTTAGTATCAGAAATAACTGAATATGGTGAAGAAGCAATAAAAAAGGTAGCAGAAACTCACCCCCATTTAGTATTAATTGATATCTGTCTAGCTAGAGAAATAGAAGGTCTCCAGGTCGCGGATATTATCCAGAATCACTTCCATGTGCCTGTAGTATATCTAACGGAGTGTTCGGAATATAAAACATTATATAAAAATCAGCTAAGTGAGCCTTTTAGTTATATAGCCAAACCATGTCTTGAAAGTGATTTACATTTTGTGATTGAAATGACCCTGTACAAACATCAGAGCAAAAAAATATTATACGAAGAAAAACAGAGGTTGATGTCAATTATTAATAGTATGGGTTGTGCAGTGATTGTGACGTATGCAAATGGGTGTATTGAAATGATGAATCCTATAGCAGAACTAATCACTGGTTGGAAGCAAAGTGAAGCATTCGGGAAAGATTTAATAGATGTCGTTAACTTAGTTAATAAAGATGTAGGAGAAAAAATTGAAAATTTGGCTACTTATGTCATCGAAGCAGGTGAAGTTTTTAATTTACCAGAAAACTGTGCATTGATTACCAAAGATGGCAAAGAAATAGCGATTGGGGATAATGTTGCACCTATCCGCGATCGCAATGGTAATATTACTGGTGCAGTTTTAGTTTTTCAAGACATTACTAAACGTAAGCAGACAGAGGCGCAACTGATCCGCAATGCGTTTTATGATGGGCTGACAGCATTACCAAATCGTGTTTTATTTTTAGATCGACTCAGACAAACTATTGAACGTAGCAAACGCAGAAGCGATTATTATTTTGCAGTTTTATTTTTGGATTTAGATGGCTTCAAAGAGATTAACGATCGCTTTGGGCATGGAATAGGGGATGATTTTTTAGTAGCGATCGCTAGACGTTTAGAGTCGTGCTTACGTAGTGGCGATACTGTAGCACGATTTGGTGGTGATGAATTTACTGTTCTTTTGGAGGATATTAAAGACATTACCGACGCTACCAATGTTGCCAAACGTATTCAAGATTCTTTACAATTGCCAGTGAATCTCAATGGATATCAATTATCTACTACAGCGAGCATTGGTATTACTTGGAATTTTAGTAGTTATGAGGAGCCAACAACTCTGCTGCGGGATGCTGATATTGCTATGTACCAAGCTAAACGCCAGGGAAAAGCTACTTATGCCATATTTAGTTAAGAATAAAATATGCTACTTTAGGCGCTACTAAGGTTATGGTAGAAACCGAAAAGCCCCATAATTCTGTCGTGGAAAAAACCAAAAAACAGAATTCAGGAGTCAGTAGCCAGAATGGGCTAAACCTTAGCTATCCGCTAACAGAATAGAATTCTTTATGACTGGCGGACTTAGACAAGCGCTCAGGCGAACGCTGAAAATAGGTTTAAGTTTGCCACTTTGATTCTGAATTCTAAATTCTGAATTCTGCATTATTCTTCAAAACTTATAACCTCTAGCAATCCAATAGAGCCAGTCTGCCATCGCTTCTTGAGTTTCACTGTCAGCATCAATGGCTACTACTTCAGATAATTTTGCAGAATATACATCATCATCCTTACCATTAATAGAAGCCACTTCTACATACATATCTTTTAAGCACTCATCATCTGGGGCCATTCCCAGTACTTCGACTTGTTTCTCCTCGACAGCACCTGATTTGCGTCCCTTCTTAGTCCATTTAGCCATAAAGGGAAAATTCAGAGTCTCTTCAAGGTAGTAGTACCAACCCATAGCCCGGTCTTCTTTGTCTTCAGCATCTACAACGATCTCGGTTTTAATGCGATGCTCTCGGTTTTCGTCGGCTTCAACACTAGGCATAAGATAACACTTTGCGTATAATTCATTTTGATAATACTACCAAAATGTTTCTAAAATCATACTTAAATATATCTATTATGTCCGTTTAATTACTTATTCACCTCTAAGAACCCCACCCTTTAATTCCCTCTTTGCAAACTCTTAGGGCAAGGTAGGGTGAAATCAATACTTTTCGGTTAAGGGGGAAAGGGGAAAGGTTAAGGGTTTGATATTTACCTTTACCTCTTTCCCTTTAACCTTTCCCCAGACCAAAACAGAGATTGTTGGGTTTATCCGAAAAGTATTGGGGGTGAAATGACTGTGGAAATCATAACTAATTATTTGGGATATAAACTCTACAAAAAACCACTTGTCATTGACAAGCGGTTTTCTAGTTATTGTTCTTAAGGGGAACTTATTCGTTGCACCAAGATGCAAAATTTATCAGAGATTAAACAAGTCTCAAATCAGGATAATTTGCTAACACATCATCAGATGTGAGTGTATCATTTTCAGCTTGAGGAGTCCAAAGAACTTCAATTGCTAGAAGCTTGTCGCTAGGGATACTACCAATTTGCCGCAAAGCTTGACGCAAATCGTCAGCACTATTAATAGCTGTGGGGATTTCAAACTTACCTAGTGTCGCCGCCAGCAAGGTGACGATAATGTATTCACCAGGACCTTCGGTAAATAGGCGGGTGGGGTTGTCGAGTTCACCAGCCGGAGGTAAAGCTTCTTTGGCAAGGGCTGCTTTGAGCTGGTTGTTGACGTTAGAAAGAGTTTCTTCGCTAAACTTGCTGCGTTCTGCCAGTGACAGCCGATTAAACTGACCTTCAGCTGAATTCAAGCTGGCTTGTTGAGTGCCACCACCTGCATATACAAAGTATTCGGGATGGCGGAGTAAAGCTAGGCTGGCTTCTTGGAGAATTTCTGCTCTGCCTTCTGGGGTGTTAGTATCAGCAGTTTCAGCAATGTGGTTGAGTTCATTTTGCAATTCACGGGCTTGAGCTAACAAACCTACTTGCAAACGAGTTACAGAAACAGGAGAGTTACTGCTGTAATCTGCTTCTGGAGTTTCACCGCTAGAGACACGGCGGAAAGTTTGCAATAAGAAATTAGCGATCGCCAAGAAAATTAAGATGGTAAATATACCACCAAATCCTCCCCCAATACCCCAGAAGGGAACTATGAAGGGAAAGCCAAAGCCACCACCAAAACCACCACCAGGGTAGTATCCGCCCCCGCCAGGAGGTGCATAGGTGCGCGGTGTATAGGTGCGGCTGGAAGGCATTCTAAAGGAGCCACCACCGATACGACCTCCACTGCGGGCTGCTAATGCGCCATCAGCGTGACCAAGAGCCAAAGCTAACACCAAGCTTAGGGCTAAGAAGGTTTTTAACAGCGGTTTGATGGTTTGTTGTAGTTTTTTACGCATAAGACAATCGCTTGAAAAACGGAGTTATTATTTATGATTTCTCCCGATTCTGGGAGCAGTGTTGCAGGATGTCGCTAAGGCTAGCCCGTAACAAGCAACTTTGTAGCATTCACGTAGCATTCACTTTTAGAGGCTACATATTCAATTTACCGCGTCTTATCTTGGGTAAGTAGCGATCGCAGGGGGGATTTCTCGACTGGGGAACCGTACCTGAAGACATGTTTATCCTCCAATAAATTGCGATGTCTACGACGGTCACTGAGCTTGTCGTACCCCTCCGGGGAAGCAAGCTACGCGGAGCGGGAGCGTCTCGTAGAGAAGTGCGGGCTACGCCTACGGGCAATGGTTTGCTATGCCTTGGATTAGAAGTTTCAGACTACAGTTTTGAATTATACAGATGATTTGAATTTATAGTGATTATTTTGACTAATTTTTTAATCCTTCACTGAATAAGTAGTACTAAGCTGAAACACATCTAATTTGCAGATGAAAATTTTCTCAATATCTTGTGGGGTGGGCATCTTGCCCGCCCTGATTATGCAACTTGAATGCTGATTAGCTTACTTCTGAACTTATTACTCAATATTTAGCATGGGCAAAACACCTTCCTACCGCCAATAGCACTCATTAATACATCTGGATGCTAAAAATTTACGTATACGTAGAAGGCTGGAAAGTGTCTGTAATCCTTGTCATTCATTACCAATGGACATCATATCGCTACTAAATAGTTACAAAAATTTTGGCATTTTGGCACAGTAGTCCAGGTTATTTAGGATATTCTATTGAACGTAGCTAAATTTCGGAATTTTCGCAGTAATTGTTCACTGAGCATTTTCGCTACAAGTGTTAGCTTTTATTTTTTGTTCATTATCCACAGATACTCTCAAATAATGATAGATTTGCAACAAAAATAAAATCAACACAATAAAAAAATAATCTTCCTGGCTAATCTTCTAAAATAGGCTTCCAATTTGTCTACCAAATTCGTTTTAAAAGAAATAAAATAATAATGATGGCTTTGAAAGTAATCCTAATTGTAAATATTAAAAACTATTGGAAATATAGTCATCAACTTTATTATGGAACATATTTCTCAACTAACAGCCGAAATCAGAGACAAAGCTGCATACCCAGATATCCTAGTCATATCCCGGATTTTCATGCCGAAAGAAGCTGTAATTGGGGAATATATCTACAATCGCTGTCTTCAAGATCCAGAACGAGTAATTGTGCTGGCAGCTAGTTGCTCAGGAGATCGAGTATTTGATGAAGGTCAACAGTTTCCTGTGTATCGCTGGTATTATCCTAGATGCTGGCGTAGTGGCTATGTGGGAAATATCCTCAAGCCTTTGGTCAATATCGTCTGCTCATTTGTCCTAGCAATTAAACTCTATTTTCGCTATCACTATCGTTATATAGAGTGGGGCCACGGCTATGATTTTCCTTCACTGTTGCTATTGAGCTATTTGTTACCTATTCGCTTTTTTATCTATCTGCACGGCAACGATCTTCTTTGTACTTTACACAATCCTGTGCTGCGATCGCTATTTAAATTAACACTCAAACGCGCCGAAGGTATTGTTTGTAATAGTTCTTATACAAGAGACTACCTAAGAACTTCTTTTCGATTAGATACTCCTACCCACGTCATTAACCCAGTAATCAGACCAGAAAAATTTGGTAATAATGTAGCCAGTCCCAGTAGTCTTGATGATTTACGGGTTCGCGTGCGTCAGGCATACAACATTCCTGATTCAGCAATAGTTATTCTCTCCATCGGCAGACTAGCAAAACATAAAGGTTTCGACCGAGTAATTGATAACATCCCAATATTGCTAACTTTTGGGGTTGATGTCCACTACATACTCTGCGGGCAAGGGCCAAGTGAGTCGGAACTGAAATCTTTGGCGCATCGTTTGCGAGTAGATAAGCGCGTACACTTTGCTGGATATGTGCCAGAGCGAGAATTAGCAGGTTATTATGCAGCTTGTGACATATTTGCAATGCTGACTTTATCGGATACTAAACCTAATAATATGGAAGGTTTTGGTATGGCTTATTTAGAAGCAAGTTACTTTGGTAAGCCGATAATCGCCCCTCGTTTAGGCGGTGTTCTAGATACAGTTCACCATGAAGAAAATGGGATACTGGTTAATCCTAATTCTGGTTATGAAGTTTTTCAAGCTTTCAATCGGTTGTGCAAAGACCAACAACTACGCGAGCAACTCGGTCGCAAAGGTAAAGAATTAGCCAAGCGTAGAACCCTTCATCGATCGCTTTATAAATCAGAGGGGAAAAACGCGATTTCGTGAAATGAATGCACATTGAGAAATCACCAAAATCTAATTATAGTAATCTACAGCAATCCTAAATCATTCGCGCTCCACAAGATTCCCGAATTATTAAATAAGTCGGGGATCTGTGGTTTGCAATTCTCGCTATAGCAGTCCTAAATCAGAAAATTCAAAAAATACTAACAATGGAAATTTGCTATAAGTTTTATTTATAAAAAGCCTTTAACAAATTGCTTCACAAATGAGCAAGATTGCAGTGTAAAATCTCGCTTGTGATGTGATTAAATGTGCAATGAAAAATATCTGGTTTCGCATAGAGCAATACCTTCGGCGTTACGCAAAGCACCGAATGCAATCTTTCGTGTTTACAGTCATTGGATGTCTTGCTGTAGTTAGTGTGATTACCTTTGGGACAATGTATGTTGTGGCTCAACCTGCTTCAACTTCATCTGAACGTCCTGTTGTGAAAGCACCAAATTTCGGGCGACATTTTCAAGAATTCGAGCGTGAAGGCTCTATCTTGATTTACGACTCAAAAAATAACCGCATCTATGAACACAATCCTCAACGTAATGCAACTGCGATCGCTCCAGCTTCGACATTCAAAATTTTTAACGCGCTGGTAGCTTTAGAAATAGGTATACTTCCCGATGATGTGGCGGTTCTCACTTGGGATGGAATTCACCGAGAAATTGATGCCTGGAATCATGATACAAATTTGCGTCAAGCCTTTAAAGATTCAACTGTTTGGTTCTACCAAGTACTAGCACGTAGGGCTGGATATGAACGGATGCAGCAATTTATTAACAAAGTAGGCTACGGAAACCGTCAGATTGGCACTGTTGCAGACATTGATCGTTTTTGGTTACAACCGCAGCTATTGCAAATTACACCCAAAGAGCAAATTAAGTTTTTGCAACGGTTATATCAAGGCGATTTGCCTTTCTCGCAACGGACAATAAATCTTGTCAAAGACATTATGATCCGCAAACAAACTCCAGACTACACACTGCGAGGAAAGACGGGATGGTTAACGAGTAGCAAACCAAATGTTGGTTGGTTTGTGGGTTACTTAGAGCAAAACAAAAACGTCTATTTTTTCGCCACAACCCTTGATATGCTTAAAGCAGAGGATGCACCCGCCCGCATCGAGATTACACGACGCAGCCTTAAAGATTTGGACTTGCTAGCTCAAATCAACTAGCCACCACCGACAATAGTTACTACTTCTAAGCGATCGCCTGGCTGTACCTTTGTTTGCGGCCAAAACTGGCGATGTAAAATTTCGCCATTATATTCTACAGCTACCAAACGGGGATTGAAACCCAACTGTTGGAGTAAATCGGGTAAAGAAGTTTGAAATGAGCAGCTATGGGTTTCCCCATTTATCTGAATCGTAATCTCATTAGACATAAATGTGGGAAATAGGAAATTGGGTATTGGTTACTCACTTTGGGCTAAGACAAATGACTCTTTTAAAGTTCTGGTTTAATGCGATTAAGTTGAGAGAGCAAATATTGTGTCACGAGGGTAGGCTGTTCGGCTTGCATGAGCGATCGCACCACAGCTACACGTTCGGCTCCCGCATCGATCACATCATTGATATTATTGGCATCTATTCCCCCAATCGCAAACCAAGGAATTGAGCAATTTTTTGCGGCATAGCTGACGTATTCTAGCCCTGTTGCTGCCTTACCTACTTTTGTGGGAGTTTCATAAACTGGCCCCACGCCAATATAATCTACACCTTCAGCAATTGCTGCTTGCATTTCTTCTTTATTTGTGGTAGAAAGCCCTATCAGACGTTGCGAACCCAATAATTGCCGAGCAACAGCAATAGGCATATCTTGTTGTCCCAGATGCACCCCATCGGCATCGACAGCTAAAGCTACATCGACGCGATCGTTAACAATGAACAAAGCACCGTAGATGTGGCATAACTGGCGTAATTTTCTCGCTTGTTCTAGACGCAAAGAATCATCGGTGGTTTTATCGCGGTACTGTAGAAGTGTTAATCCACCTTTGAGTGCAGCCTCAACATTGCTCAACAAACTTTCACTAGGGGAAGTCACAAGATACAAACGCGATCGCCACAACAATTGATGGCGCTGATGACCCATTAAACTACTTTCTAGGGTATAAACCTGATAGCGCATCTGCTTACAAGCTTTAGCCATATTTGGTTGGGTTAGCTTGCTGTATTCTTCCAACACCCGTAATGCTTCTTCTATCCGGCAAAAGTTAGCTTGCAAGACCGATTTTATACTAGCTCGTTGTTCTTCTTGAGGATGGGTTAATTCAGTCCCAGGATCGCCTGGTGTATCTCGCGCCGCCCGCAATTCTGGGGTATGCCACTTGGCTACCTCTTGTCGTAGCCGTTTGCATTCAAGAGCCAACTGGGCACTATTCAACCCAAACCGACACCATTCCTCGATAATTCGCAAGCCCTCACGAGCGCGATCTAAATTGGCATCTAAAATGCGGTAAACAACTTGCTGTATTTGCTCTTTTTGGCTGTATGGCTCGACCATTACAACAACCCCGTTAGTGCTTTCATCGAAGTGTGAATTATCATAAGTCCTAGTAACCATAAGTTAATTAATTTGCTTTTTTTTACTAATTTTTGCGGAATCTACGCAAAACAACGTAGTAGTGAGGGTTACGGTAAATTATCCCATGTTCCTATAGACAGTGATAAGGGTAGTTTGAGGCTACAGTTTCGCACTGAGCTTAGTCAAGTGTTTTACGATAGACAACAAGCTTACAAAGGACTGCAAAAAGGGAATACACCAGAAAATTCACAATTAAAAAAGAATGTAGAGACATAGCAGTGCTACGTCTCTACAAGGCTTCTGGATAACGCATATTTAATTTCACTCTTATATCTATTAGATAAATGATATAGGCATAATTCATGAATTGTGCCTAGAAATTATTTTGGGCAATGCATAATCAATTTCTGGAGATGTCTAATATCATTTATTACTATGTATTAAATATCGCCAATCGGTCAATATATGAGTAATATTATCGACATAATACTCTCTAGAGAGTATAAGAATCTATGATTACTTACAAGGAGTCGTGTTAGATATGATGCTCCCTCGTGTGTTTCCTGAGTACCGGAGAGTAGATGTTCTGTTTGCAAAGCTGAAGTTTCTGAAATCAGCAAGGCTTTTATTTTTTAGTTTTTCAGTATTATCTTTTACTGTAAGTATGGGGGCGGCAAGTATAACGTTCCTGGTTACAAGCCTGGATAGTGCGTTAGCGTTCGCGGAGCGTTCCGTAGGAAAGCCCACCGTTCGCGCAGCCTCTCGTAGAGAAGGTATCGCTCAGATTCCATCGACACCAGATTCAGCGCCTCTGAATGAGAAAACACCTTCTCAGGCTAATGTGTTATTTGTCAATCCTAGTGTTGGAGATGACAAGGCAGGCAATGGCAGCGAATCCACTCCTGTAAAGACGATTACCCAAGCGCTGCGATTAGCTAACGCCAATACTCTAATTATGCTTTCCACCGGCACTTATAGCGCCGAGACAGGAGAGGAATTTCCCTTAATACTGAAACCGGGTATTTCAATTCAAGGCAACCCCAGCAATCAAGGTAAAGACATTATTATTCAAGGAGGCGGTGATTACCTGAGTCGGAGCTTTGCCGGTCAAAATGTCACAATTGTAGGGGCAAATCAAGCCTTGCTTACTGGAGTGACGGTGACGAACCCTAATCCTCGTGGTTACGGTTTATGGATTGAATCTAGCAATCCGGTAGTCGCAGAAAATACTTTTACTGGTAGTACCCAAGATGGCATTTCTGTCAGTGGTAATGCTGCACCCACCATTAGTAAGAATTACTTCGATCGCAATGGAGCCAATGGCATCACAATTGCCGGTAATTCCAGTCCCCAAGTCAAAGAGAATGTCTTTCACCAAACGGGTTTTGGGATTAATATTGCCCAAAATGCTGCTCCTATACTTATAGGTAATCAAATTCAGAACAATAGATCGGGAATTATCGTACAAGCAAATGCCCGCCCGATTTTGCGGAATAATTCTATTCAAGATAATAAAGAAGATGGTTTAGTTGCGATCGCTCAAGCAATGCCAGATTTGGGTAGTGCATCCGAACCTGGGGGTAATACATTTCAAAATAATGCCCGCCACGACATTAACGCCAGCGCTGCTAAACAGGTGATTTCTGCTGCTGGTAACAACCTTGTGAGCGATCGCATCACTGGCAATGTAGATATTAATGGTACAACAGCACTAGCAACCCAAAATTCTCAACCCGCTCCCAACAACGTATTACGAGAAATACCACCAACTGGGGAAATCACCTTCTCATCTCCCGAAGTCTCTGAAACTACTAACGGGCAAACCAGCAACAGCATTTCAGCAAATAATCCTGTTTCTACACAATTAAATAGTCAACGGCTGCCATTAATGCCTGCCAATAATGTGCCGCCTTCCCCGCCTATATCCAAACAACCACCTACTTCTAGAGTCGCCGGATTTCCTACTCCTAGCAGCTTGTCAGGTAGACAAATACCAATTAATGCACAGCCACCTGATACACCACAGTTAAATTACGTGCGGATCGATCCTAATACCATTGAGTTTACTGCCCCTGAGTCCCCATCCAATTCAGTTGTACAGCCACCAGTTTCAAGTATGAGGAATCAAACACAGCAGCCATTACCAATACTAGAAACTGCTGCTCCTAGTGCTTCAGAACTTTTACCACTTCCCAATCCCAATATCCCCATTGTTAATACTGGCAATCTGCAAACAAGTTCTGCAAGTATTCCTTATAGTGGTAACTCTGCAACACAATCTGGTGTGCGGTATCGCTTAGTAGTGCAACTTGCAACTGATAAGGATCGAGATTTAGTGCGATCGCTTGCTCCTGGTGCGTTTCCCACAGTTTGGCAAGGTCAAAGAGTTATGCAAGCAGGAGTATTTAGTAGTGAATATAATGCTAAAGAAATGCTCAAAACACTTTCTAGTAAAGGTTTAAGAGTCATTATGGAGCCATTGAATTGATTAATAATGTTGGCTTACCTTCTACTTAATATGTGGTTAATGAAAACTGCATATATCGTTTTAATTCAAATCTGTTGTTAAGGAGATATCTGTAAACTACCCGCTTAATCCTGGCTCTAATAGACATCTCCGAAAAAGAATCTCAAGCCCTTATCCTATCTAGGTGAAAACTTAATTTCTGGAGATGTCTAATTTATTTTAGAATAATCATTACCTAAAACAATGACTATATCTGCTGTAGATTTATTGATTTGTATACGCCCATCACCATTAGGCAAATCTGGATATTTAACAGGATTTTTCAATTGATGCTCATAATCAATAACATCCTGAGATCCTGGCATCCAGCTTGCAATAGATAAAGCAGCATTAATACTTCGTTTTTTTAAGAAATAGATTCTGGTTTTAGACATTTTCCATCCGATTGAAGAAGAGTTAGGAACAACACAAATCTCAGTAAATCTTTTCAATAATGCTTTTTTAAAATCGTCATCTGCTTTCGGAGAAGCAAAATTAGAAGCATTAATAATACTGAAGTTAAGTTCTTTAGTAAATTTATACTTTGTTTCTAGCTCCTCTAGCTTCGGAATTAATTGGTCTTGAACTTCTTGCTTTGAAGTTACTTGAGGTGAGGGATTTACTTCTAAAGGTTGTCGAGTTGGAATATTTGGCTGTGATTGTTCTGGGGTTGAGGGACCTTGAGTATTTGGTAATGTACCAGCACTAGCCATACCATTCTTCTTTTCTATTAATTTTTGAATTTCGCTTATTTTTATTTGAATATCAGTTACAGATTTGTTTATTCCATTAAACAAGACACTTGTCAAAAGTAACAATACTATGAACTGAATAGCTAAACTTCCCCAAGCACCTTTTTTAATATTAGATAATCCCCATTGAACATAAACTTGAAAGACATATTTACTAGCAGATACAACCTGAGAACTTGTAATATTAGCTCGAGACATAATAATGCAATCCTATTTAAGTTGTGGAAATTATCGCTTAGTGGTGAGATAGCCCTTACTTCTTTGCAAGGCTATGAGCGTTAGGGCTTGCTGTAGGCTAGCGCCAAGATGCTAAAAAATTTATCTCACTTTTATCAGTACATACTGAACTACAAACTGAAGTTATTGCTTTTCGGATTATTTGCCAAGTTTTTCTGCAAAATTGAGATTCTTCCAATCAAAGCAATAGAGATTCCATCAATCATTTAAGACTGCTATTTAGGATTTTTATTTAATTTTTGAAATACACGAAAAATGGGTACTGCCTACCATATAAGAGCTTTGGAGAGCAATACCCACCCCAAAAAAATTAGGGAAACTTTAGCTAATTAACAATATTTTATATCTCTGAAAAGAGAAAATTAAGATGCCGATTTTGAATCTTTTTCAAAGTCTCACTTTATCAGCAAGGCAAAACAATTCTTGTTTGGAATCAAGCTAAGATTGCTATATATTGATTTATGGATTTTTTGATGGTGATGCTGAAGACGGAGATTCTATACCAGTTTGAGGGTTTTGCCCATTATTGTTCTGACCAAAAACTAAAGCCCAAGCTAACCCACCTAAAGCTAAAACAAAGATTAATGGAATAACGAGCTTTCCTATTGAAACTTGAACTACTCCATCGCCATTGTTATTCACCTGGCTATTTGTAATATTAGAGTTTGCAAAAGAGCCACGATCGTTATTCTTCGGGGGTTTAGTTGAAGACATAGGATAAAATTATAAATTTGACTTTTTCAACTTAATCAAACCCCGTCTATTTTGAAATCTGGAGTTTTTAGGGAGAGTATGTTATTCAATAGTTGCTTGAATTCTAAGCTTTACCCTAATTCCAAAAGAAACTATATCTTTCAAGGTAGACGCGGCTTATATGAAATTTAAGTACTCATATATTTACCTAAATACATTTACAGTTAATTATATTTTTTTTGCAATCCCTCTTTAGAAGTATTTACTAAATTAAATTTATGCAGAGTTAATTCCATTGGGTTCAGCAAAAATCCTGTGACATTTGTAAATAAGCCATTGTGCGCCAGTATTTAAGACCAAAAATCAGGTGATAAAAAATTTCTCACTTCTTCTCAATCATAATATTGACGAAATCCTAACTGATAGAGGGAAATAGCGTTCCTACCCTGGTTTATGATCTAAACGTGTGGCTTGCTCTAGGGCAGCTTTTTCTTTGGCTCGGCGGACATAGGGTTGTAACTGGGCGCGATCGCAAGCTGTAAAGATACTCAGGTTTTCCAAGGTAATCCCTCGCATTAACATTTCTACGCGCCAGGTTTGTTGTGCCTGGGCGATCGCTGGCGTTTGTCCTTGGGGAGTTAACAATCCTTCACTCCATGCTTGCCAACGTGTCTCAAGTTCTGATTCTGAGATGGGTGTACCTGTTTCATTCAGAAACATCGCTGTTTGAGTATCTTTACGACTTTTCAGCCATTTGATTAGGGGATTATTGGTAAAAGAACCGTAGCGTTTGCCCAAAATCCATTGATTCACAGGCACTTGACGGACAAATCCGGGAATTGTGATTTGCAGGAAGTGCCCTTGAGTATCGTAGATTTGGTGCGATCGCTCCAAGCTAATTATTTCTGTGGCAGATAATCCAGCCCCAAATAACACATAAGCCAAAGCATAATCTCGTACTCCAAATTTCCTGGCTTGTTGCAGAATTTCGTGAACTAAACTAGCTGGTAAATCAGCGACTTCTGTGGTGGTGAACCCTCCTTGTAAGGAGTTTGTTGCTAATTCTGCTGAAGATGACATGGCTCCATGTAAAAACAACTCCACCAAATTTTCCAGAAAATCATCCCGATCCTCCCAAAGTTCGTGAAATTCACTGGTGAACTCAATTACGGCATATCCCAAGATCATCCCATTCAGCAAACTGGCTAATTTTTCTGCCGGTAAGTAGGTATTTAAGTGTCCTTGCTGGATTACAGTAGCTAAATACTGAGCTACATAACGGTTTGCCTCTGTTACTCCCCTGCCTAGTGCGCGGCGATTTTCTGCCGGGAATTGGTCGGCTTCACCTACCACAGATCGGACAAACTCTGGCACTCGTTCTAATGTATGTAAAGTGTCACTTGCATAATCTTTAAGAGCTTGGTAAACATTGCCGGGAGGTGTTGCCCGTCGCACCAGCGACTCACCTAAATCCTTGAAGGCTGCGGACTCTTCCAACACAGCCAAAAGCAGCCCATGTTTATTGCCAAAATTCCGAAATAGAGTCACTTCGTTGACTTCGGCTTTTTCAGCAATTTGGCGGGTTGTGGTAGCGCTAACTCCCTGAGCCGAAAACAACTCAAGTGCAGCTTGAATCAGGCGTTGACGAGTGGAAATCAGTTGAGATGACATAGAAAAATGCAAGTGGCACTTGCAGGGGGTATCAGAGTTCTGCTAGCATAACAAATGTAAGTGATACTTGCTTTACTCTACTGTAACTAACTAGTGAGAGGGTGGATAAATCCTTAGTGGGATTATGCCCAATAAAAAGTAAATCACTGCATCATCCATCAACAGGAATTTTTATGACCGCAAATTTTGGGGCGTTCGCTCCTGAGAGAGGCAAGTCACCTCAACTCAGTTGGACAAATGTAGTATTTTTTGCTACATTTCATGCTTTAGCACTTCTGGCTCCTTGGTTTTTCTCCTGGCCAGCATTAGGTTTGCTAGTGTTTCTCCACTGGTTATTCGGGAGTATTGGTATTTGCCTGGGATATCATCGACTACTGAGCCATAAAAGTTTTCAGGTTCCTAAGTGGTTAGAGTATGCGATCGCCCTCATTGGAGCGCTGGCTTTGCAAGGGGGGCCAATTTTTTGGGTAGGTGGACACCGCCAGCATCACGCCCACACAGAAGATATCAATTTAGATCCCTATTCTGCTCAAAGAGGATTTTGGTGGAGCCATATATTGTGGATTTTTTACCCACGTCCAGAATTTTTTGACTATGACACCTATAAAAAATATGCCCCTGATTTAGCCAGACAACCCTTTTATTGTTGGCTAGATCGCTACTTCTTGCTATTGCAAATACCCTTCGCACTGCTCCTATATGCATTAGGAGGATGGCCTTTTGTATTCTACGGAGTGTTTCTCAGATGTGTCTTACTTTGGCATTCAACCTGGTTTGTGAACTCAGCATCACACCTGTGGGGTTATCGCACCTTTGATGCCAATGATGGCGCTCGTAATCTTTGGTGGGTATCCATCGTCACTTATGGAGAAGGCTGGCACAACAACCATCATACTTATCCCCACATGGCGAAATCTGGGTTGTCTTGGTGGGAAATTGATGTTACTTGGTGGAGTATCTTAGTGTTGCAGACTTTGGGTTTAGCTAAAAAAGTTGTCTCGCGTCCTCCTCAAGGTGCAACTCACGGCTAAATTGCAACTAAATTATCATCAATTTGTTATGCCGATTGCTTCTCGCAATCGGCTTACTAATTTTTATCAGTAGTATTTCACGGTAAAATCTAACTGATTAAATCACCGCAATACATCAAGTGTGAAAACTGACAGCATTTTTTATCGTCTTTTTCAAGAACTTCCTGGCATTTTTTTTAAATTAATTGGCAATCCACCCCAAACGGCAGAGACTTATCAAGTCTCCTCAATTGAAATCAAGCAAACGCTTATTTTCAGAAATTTTTGGCGTTGCTGAATTAAGGGATGATTCTTGTGGGGTGGGCATCCTGCCCGCCCCGAAATACAAGGGACGCTCATGTTGCCTATCCCACAAAAATAGTAAAATCATTCCGCAAATATGCAACCCAAAATTTCTTTATACTTACGCCAAAATAAACCGAAAAATTCTTGGCGAGGAGTAGTTATCTATCCCAATCGCAGTTTAGATACAGCAGATATCAAGAATTACAGTGAATTTTTCGCTAGCCAGCGCATCAGTCGCATTTATCTTAATGAATTAGGTGAAACTGCATCATTGCCAGTTGGAATTGCTACGATGAAATTAGTCGTCGATGAAGAGGAGACAACTATTATCGCTGCTAGGCAGTTAATAGAGAGAACCCAGCAAGAAATCAATATCGAACCACAACGGCGGCAGTTACTAGAATTGATAGAGACAATATTAGTCTATAAGTTTCCGATGATGAGTCGAGAGGAGATTGAAGGTATGTTTGGGTTAAGTGATTTGAAACAAACACGAGTTTATCAAGAAGGCAAGCAAGAAGGTAAACAGGAAGGCAAGCAAGAAGGAGCGCGTGAAGAAAAGTTTAGAATGATACCTTTGTTGTTGAGATTGGGATTGAGTTTTGAAGAAACTGCGAAAGAGTTAGGTTTGAGCCTAGAAGAGATTCGACAAGAAATGCAAAAACAGCCTCCAAGTCAGGATACGTAATCTACAATTACAGCAGAATTCTGAATTCAGAAGTCAGAAGTCAGAAGTCAGAAGTAAAACAGGCTTTATACCTGGCTTTGAGACTTAGCTTGTGTACCTAACTAACTTAAATTTTACTGTATCCTTTATCACGGATTTATCTACATATTTTTACTATTTCTCATTCCCATAATTTTTAATTTTTTCTATGATTTCCATCTCTCCTATTCTTCAAGCTAGACTCTCCCAACCCTTAAAGATTGGCTCCTTTGAGGTAAAAAGTCGGGTTCTCCAGTCGCCTCTATCTGGAGTGACAGATATGGTGTTTCGCCGTCTCGTGCGTCGCTATGCGCCAGATTCGATGATGTATACCGAAATGGTTAATGCTACGGGGTTGCATTATGTCAAGCAGTTACCCAAAATCATGGAGGTAGATCCAAATGAACGCCCAATTAGCATTCAACTATTTGATTGCCGTCCAGATTTCCTGGCAGAAGCAGCTATAAAGGCAGTTGCCGAAGGTGCTGATACTGTTGATATCAATATGGGTTGTCCGGTTAATAAAATCACTAAAAATGGTGGTGGTTCTTCGTTGTTGCGACAACCAGAGGTAGCAGAGGCAATTGTGCGGGAAGTGGTAAAAGCTGTTGATGTTCCTGTGACAGTAAAAACTCGTATTGGCTGGAATGACAACGAAATTACTATTCTCGACTTTGCCAAGCGGATGGAAGATGCTGGGGCAAAAATGATTACGGTACATGGACGCACCCGCGCCCAAGGGTACAATGGTAATGCCCGTTGGGAATGGATTACCCGTGTAAAAGAAGTGCTTTCTATCCCAGTGATTGGGAACGGAGATATTTTTTCCGTTGAAGCGGCAGTTAAATGTTTAGAGCAAACTGGCGCTGATGGCGTCATGTGTTCCCGTGGGACTTTGGGTTATCCGTTTTTGGTGGGAGAAATCGATCATTTTCTGAAAACAGGGGAGATATTACCATCACCAACCCCAATTCAGCGTTTGGAATGTGCAAGAGATCATTTACAAGCCTTGTGGGAATATAAAGGCGATCGCGGTGTACGTCAAGCCCGTAAGCACATGACTTGGTATGCTAAGGGTTTTGTTGGTGCTGCCGAACTCCGAGGACAGCTAAGTTTAGTTGAAAGAGTAGATCAGGGTTTGGCAATGATTGACCAAGCAATTGAAAAATTGGCTAATGGTTATGAACTAGAGGAAGAAGCAGAAGGTAGTTTGGTAATGCTTTAATAAGTTGATTTTAACCTAGCTTGGGGTGATATTGCTGGTTGCAAAAAGTGATGCGATCGCTTGAATACCACTATTTCAATTAGGGTTTAAATCTCTTTATGTAACTCTTTTTAATTTTGAATGTTTAACTAGCCAAAATGGAGGCTCACAATGTTAGTTTCCAAACACAATGATGTTGTAATCGTCCCCGAAATCCTCTCATTAGAAGACTTCATGGCAAATCCTCCAGAGGGGATGGAGTGGGTAGACGAGCAACTGGTAGAAAAAACAGGAATGACATTAAAACATAGCGAAATTCAGTTTAATATTGGTTTTTACTGGAGAAGTTACATCAACTCCAATCAACAAGGTGGGAAAGTTTATACTGAAGTACCTTGTCGCACATATAAACAGGGTCGCCGTCCTGATGTGGCTTATCTTACGCCTGAATTGGTAGCTCAGTTTGGTGATGTTCCTACTTTGCCACAAAGTTTCCCACTAATTGCTGAAATAGTTTCACCCACCGATTTAGCTGGAGAATTATTTCTCAAAGCACAGGAGTATTTGCAGTCTGGTTGCGAGGAAGTTTGGCTAGTATTTCCTGAAAGTCGGTTAGTTTTTATTATGACTGATAATCAGGTTTGCGGGTTTAAAGCTGGTGATGTGGTTAGCACTCAAAAAGTATTACTGGGTTTTAGTGTAGCCATAGACGAATTGTTGGGTTGAAAAGGCGATCCATATAATAGGAGATTTTAGTTAATTGCAATATTACGGCATAAATATTGTGCTTCTTAGGCTACACGTTTCAATCCCTAATAGGGATTTTATTAAATTGCAATCCATGTTTCATCGGCGGCCAATTCTTTAATTTCTAAGTTTCAATCCCTAATAGGGATTTTATTAAATTGCAATCGCTCGTCACGGATGCTAAAAAAATTCTCTTGCGTTTCAATCCCTAATAGGGATTTTATTAAATTGCAATGCGAAAATACGCTCACAGATGAAGAAGTGGTAGGTTTCAATCCCTAATAGGGATTTTATTAAATTGCAATCGGTGGGCATACTGAAACTAGATATTGATGGTGTGTTTCAATCCCTAATAGGGATTTTATTAAATTGCAATAATTACACCGGGTATTCTTGGCTAGGTGATGTACAGGTTTCAATCCCTAATAGGGATTTTATTAAATTGCAATTTTACTGGCAACATCAACAGCTTGGGGCAACTTGATGTTTCAATCCCTAATAGGGATTTTATTAAATTGCAATGTGCGACCGGGTAGCTGTCGGTAGTATTCGTTGGCTAGTTTCAATCCCTAATAGGGATTTTATTAAATTGCAATTTGCGGACAGCGAACTCACCAAAAAACGGTCTGTTTCAATCCCTAATAGGGATTTTATTAAATTGCAATGCTGGAAGAATGAATCGCCCACCATGCCCAATATGTGTTTCAATCCCTAATAGGGATTTTATTAAATTGCAATTTGATAAAAATCGGGTGCTATCTCCAACAGATCCGTTTCAATCCCTAATAGGGATTTTATTAAATTGCAATACAGAAGCCTGTGTATCCTGCTCCCGAACAGTTGAGTTTCAATCCCTAATAGGGATTTTATTAAATTGCAATCAGAAGTACCTCAGCAAAAGCCTTCTACAGTGTTTCAATCCCTAATAGGGATTTTATTAAATTGCAATACCTCGAAGACCGACGCTTTAAGCCGACTGGTAGGTTTCAATCCCTAATAGGGATTTTATTAAATTGCAATAATGTGTACGGGCAGCCCGGAAACGTATTTGGTTGGTTTCAATCCCTAATAGGGATTTTATTAAATTGCAATAAGAAAGCAAGGTCACGTACGTTTAATAGAAAAAGATGTTTCAATCCCTAATAGGGATTTTATTAAATTGCAATCGCTGCCTTCTGAAAGCGCTGCTGTATTTGGTTTTCAAGGTTCAGTTGCGCGAATGAGCAAATCATAACACAGGGAATAGTGATATCACAAGATGCAAATCGCTGAAACCCAATTCCCATAAGGTGCGCGGATGGTTTGAAAGTACCATTGCCCTCAAAGTCTTGTATAGATGGAGCGTAGAGCCTTTTTCGCTCCTTCTCATTTTGTACATCTACCCATCCGCGCATTTGGTAAGAAAATGAGTCTGATTGGCGATCGCTACCTCTATTAAAATAAGCGATCGCCTAATCCTTGAACATCTTAATTTACCAAATCAGGGAACACTTCTTGCACAGCAGGATGCACTAAGCGATGATTCTGCACATTCACACCCTTAGCTAATGCTGGGTTAACCTCCAGTGCCAAAATTCCCAAATTTGCCAACTGGACGACATAAGGTAATGTACTATTATTAAGTGCCTGAGTTGCTGTCCAAGGTACTGCTCCTGGCATATTAGGAACGCCATAATGCACCACACCTTCTTCAATGTATACCGGATTTGTATGGGATGTTGGGTGTAAAGTTTCTATGCAACCGCCTTGGTCAACGGCTACATCAACTATTACCGAACCAGGACGCATTTGTTTAACCAATTCGCGGGATACTAGTATTGGCGCTCTACGTCCTAACACTAAAACTGCACCGATGAGCAAATCGGCTTCTTTGACTGCGGCTTCAATATGAGCAGAGTTGCTGTAAAGCAATTCAACTCTAGAGCCAAAAAGGGTTTCTAAGTAAGATAAACGCTCGACACTCACATCTAAAATCTGGACGATCGCACCCATCCCTACGGCAATTTTAGCTGCTTCTGTGCCGACAACGCCGCCACCTAAAATTACTACTTTACCTGGTTTGACTCCAGGGACACCGCCCAAAAGAACTCCTCTACCACCTTGCTGACGTTCTAGGAATCTGGCCCCAAATTGTACTGCTAGCCGACCGGCAATCACGCTCATGGGGGTGAGCAAAGGTAGTCTGTTAGCACCAGGTTGTTCTACAGTTTCGTAAGCGATCGCAGTTGTGCCACAATCAATTAAATGCTCTGTCAACTTGCGATCGGCTGCTAAATGTAAATAAGTAAATAATACCTGCCCTTTTTGCAAAAATTTATACTCAGATGTCAGCGGTTCTTTGACTTTAACAACCAATTCCCGATTCCAAGCTTTTTCTGATGTGGAGACAATTTCGGCTCCAGCAGTTTTGTAGTCGTCATCGGAGAATCCAGCACCATTACCTGCTTGTGTCTCGACGAAGATACTATGACCATTTTCTCGCAGCACCCGCACACTAGAAGGACTTAACCCTACCCGAAACTCTTGATCCTTATTTTCCTTGGGAACGCCGATTTCCATATATCGCCTCTGATAATTTTTTTGTTTAACTGTAGCCTTCCAATCTCAAGCTTGCTACTTCCGTCTTGCTAGTTCCGTATTAGAGATAGCTGGATTAGAGATACCTAATCTCTGTTCTAACTTTCTTAATTCAATCTGAGTAGCCCAAACTCTTACCCTTGACTATTGCCCCAGTATTTATACAATATATAAAGAATAGTAACAATTTATTAAAAAAGCGATTGTATAGCTCTTGACTAGGAAGCTTTTGCTGAATTTCTCAAGTCATCTTGGCATTCCAGCATTGCAATCAGCTTTTAAGTTAACTTGACTTTTCAATGTCATCTGAAAACTTCAAAGTCTCTCTCTTAGAAGGAGAGAGATTTATAGAGGGGTTTTCTAGACACCATGAAAAGCAAGTAGCGATTATCCCCACTTTCTGTGACTTCTACCAGAAGTCTGATATCAAGTCCCGTTTGCCAAAAATAAGGTTTCTTAAAAAATGACACAAACACAACCAACAATTACACCGAAACTAGAAGAGCCTAAATTTGGCTTTAACGAATACGCCGAACGCTTGAATGGTCGAGCTGCAATGATTGGCTTTGGTTTGATGCTGGTGATTGAATATGTCACCAATCAAGGGGTGCTATCATGGCTGGGTCTGAAGTAGTGCCATCAACAAGCACGATCTTGAAGTTGTAAGCTAGTAATTAAAAGAGTTACAACCAGCTGGAACAACCAGTTGGTTTTGACTTCAATAATTTATAGTGGAGTACTTCGCCCTAGATACATTAATTAGACTTATTCATAAATAACTGCCATAGAATGTAAGCAAGAGAGGAATCGAAATACCTATTAGTGATTGAAATATCATAGACTTGCAACTAATATGTGCAAGGCGATTAATGAGTAAATTTCCTCCCCCTACTAAAAAAATCATAAATTAGTGTCTGCCTTAAATGAGAAAGGCAAATTATGGGTGAGGTATTCTTGGTAAATATACACAAAAGGTGAACTGGAACCAACCAAGCTGTGATGAATGCTGTATTACCTCGTTTTTTGAAGTCAACCTACCGAAAAGACCCACTAATCAGTGTACTGATGACGATGGGCGTTATGGATGCCCTGATTGGCGGATTGAATGATAGCTGGTCGTTGTTTGCTTTTGGTTTGGGAACGGCAGGGATAGCGCTAGGCTTTAAGTTGTGGCGTTTTCAGCAACGTCGTCCTTTACCAGAAGAGCCTGTAGTGCAACATTATTTGCCCTCTCGTTCTTCTAGTGCGCCTTTACCAATGTTAAGCGTTTCTAAGAAAAAACCACCTCTTTAGGATATGCAGAGTTATGACTTAAAATAACTCTGCAAAATTTATTGGGTTTAACTGTATCTGTAAAAGTGAGGAAAAAGAGTGAGTAGTGAGGGAAGAGGTGGCGGTAATTTTCTGCGGCCGTATATTATCCTGGCATTTATGGCAGCTGTTGCCCTTCCAGTGAGTACCTGGGAAGGGTTTTATATTCATCAAGCTCATGCTGCCATTGAAGAAGTAACGCCAAGCTCCCCCCCAGTTAACACTAACTTTGCTAATGCTCAACTAATTTACACACTCAAAGGGCATAACGGAACTGTTAAATCCCTCGCTTTCAGTCCAGATAGCAGAATGCTTGTGAGTGGAGGTGCAGAAAACGAGGGTGTCATTCGCTTGTGGAATTTAGCAAAGGGCAAAAAATTAGCGACTATTAACAAAGCACACAAAGCAGCTGTAGAATCTTTAGTGATTTCACCAGATGGGCAAACCCTCGCTAGCTGTAGTGATGACAATACGATTAACCTCTGGAGCCTGAAAAATTTTAAATTTAGCCGCTCTTTTGTCGGACATACTAGTAACGTCTTATCTTTAGCGGTATCTCCTGATAGTAAAGTTCTTGTCAGTGGAGCTTTGGATGGGATTCGTCTCTGGGATTTGCTACAGCAGCGCCCTCTAGGAACTATAGTACGCTTTGATAATTTGATTTATACTCTGGCCATTAGTCCTGATGGACAGACCTTGGCTAGTGGTGATAATAAGGGTGTAATCAAGCTGTGGAATTTGAGTACTGGTAAATTAATCAGTGAATTGGTAGCTCATTCTAGTGCTGTTAGCGATGTGATTTTTACACCAGATGGACAAACATTAGTTAGTGCTAGCCACGATCGCACCATAAAATTGTGGAATATTAATACTGGAGAATTAGTCCGCACCCTTACAGGACATAATAACTGGGTAAATGCGATCGCTCTTAATCCCGATGGACAAACCCTTGCTAGTGCTGGTAGAGATGGGATTAAATTGTGGGATTTAACTACAGGGGAGTTAATAAATACACTAAGTGGACATACAGACTGGGTAAGTGCGATCGCTTTTAGTCCAAATGGTAAAGTTCTTGCCAGTGGTGGATTCGATCGACTAATCAAGATTTGGGGGATTCCAACAAAACGAAAGTAATTGCGATCGGGCAAAATAATCGTGAAAGAATAGACTATATCCCCGATTTCTTTTAAGAAGTCGGGGATATCATTTTGACGCTCCTTTTAAGGCTTTGTGACTTGCCATAGCTCAAATTCTCACGTCATATAGAAAGTCAGGCTATCGCTAACACCGAAAAATTCCCCAATCATTTCCCGTATCTGCTAAACTTTGGTCTTGCCTTTTTAGAGTTTTTGTAGTAAAAAATCAACCAAAGCTCAGATCAAATTTTGCTATAACTAGTCAAAATCAATGATGGTAACAACCAATAGTTATGTCTACGATGGTCACTGAGCTTGCCGAAGTGCGGGCTACGCCTACCAAAATCTTGAAGAACTGTGAATACTTGATGAAAATACAGCCGAACTAATATCTTATCCAGCAAATTACTGTAAGTATAAACATAGGTAATTTCAAATTAATCTGTGCAGTTACTTGCCCTCTAGATAGGAACAATTTCTGAACTTAGACAATCTTAGAAATGGTCATCGTCAGTAAATGCACTCAGTTAAAAGTCACAAACTCGTGTGAAGCCAAGGTTTGTAGTGCTTAACCGCTATTTTTAAGATAGGATAACTTGCTACTTAAATTATGTTTAATTTTCCCGAACTGCTTTTGATCCCCATTTCGATAGAATGACTAGGCAGAACCCTAAAACTAAAAACCGCTTTTGACTGCGACGCACATGAATCAACTGAACAATGGTTTTACGCTATTTTTAAGTCTGCTAGTCGAGGCGATGCCTTTTTTGCTTCTTGGGGTTTTATTCTCCAGTTTGCTGCTATTTTTTGTTGATGAGCGCAAACTAGTAGAAAAAATGCCCAAAAACCCGCTGTTGGGTGCTTTAGTTGGCAGCATGATCGGCTTTTTGTTTCCGGTGTGTGAGTGCGGGAATGTACCGGTAGCGCGGCGATTCCTGATTCAAGGAGTACCCACACCAGTCGCAATTGGTTTTTTGCTAGCAGCACCAACAATTAACCCAGTTGTAATTTGGGCCACTTGGACAGCATTTCGAGATCAGCCAGAAATAGTAGTCTTACGAGTCGTATTTTCCCTAACAATTGCCACAATTATCGGGTTTGTTTTCAGTTTTCAAAAGGACTTAAATCCCATAGTCCAACCTGCGATCGCTCGTTATATGAAGTTTAATCCACCCGCGCAACCCCAAACCAAACGCCGTGGTAAGCCTTATCAAGGACAACAAGAAGAAACAGTACCGAATCTGTTGCAATCCGGGACTTATATCTTAGGAGGAAAAGCAGGTATCCCTCTACGGATAGATCCTAATTTAGCACCGCCTACCTCAGTCTCTACTGCTGATAAACCACTGGCAGCTAAACTGCGCCTAGTTGTGGATAATAGCATCCAAGAATTGCGAGAATTGGGCGGAGTGATGATTTTAGGAAGTGCGATCGCTGCTGCTATTCAAGTCCTAGCTCCCCGTGAATTAATTCTCAGTTTGGGTGCTGGGCCCATTAGCTCAATTGTGGTCATGTTGATATTAGCAGTAGTGGTATCAATTTGTTCTACAGTCGATTCTTTCTTTGCCTTATCTTTTGCCTCAACCTTTAGCAGCGGTTCATTGCTGGCATTTCTGGTGTTTGGCCCAATGATTGACATCAAAAGCGTTGGTTTGATGTTATCTATTTTTAAACCCAAAACTATCTTTTACTTGTTTGCGTTAGCAGCACAGTTGACATTTCTGTTCACTCTTTTTCTGAATTTACACGTCTTTTAAAAAAATATTTGTCATTTGTCCTTTGTTAATGACCAATGACTAATGACCAATGACTAATGACCAATGGCTAACAAAAATCCCAAATCTAAAATCCCAAATCTGTTACTCCCTTGGCTGGATGCCCTAGCAATTACTGCTTGGGGTATTTTGATGTTGAGATATTGGCTAACTAACAAGCTGAACCTGTTGATTCACCCAAATTACTTTTGGTTGGTGATTGTGTGTGGTATCAGCTTCATCATTATTGGTTTGTTCAAGATGCAGGAACTTTGGCAACGGCGTCGCCGTGATGTTATGCCAAACACCCAGCATATTAGTTTATTTCCCCCTGGTTGGGGGAGTGGTTTATTGTTGACTACAGCAATTCTAGGTTTTATCATTACACCGCAAGTTTTTGCTAGTGACAAAGCACTCCAAAGGGGTGTGACGACTGATTTATTGGGAAGCACACGTGTCAAACCCCAAGCCTTTCGGGTTACTGTTCGTCCAGAAGAGCGATCGCTTGTAGACTGGGTACGCACTGTAAATGTCTATCCAGAACCAGACGCATATACAGGACAAAAAGTCAAGGTGCAGGGATTTGTGATCCACCCGCCCGATATAGGAAAAGAATATTTGTTTTTAGCACGATTTGTCTTAACTTGCTGTGCAGCAGATGCTTACCCTGTGGGATTGCCCGTTAAACTACAAAATAATCAAGAGCGTTACTCTCCTGATACCTGGCTAGAAGTAGAAGGACAAATGGTGACAGAAAATTTGGCAGGTAAACGCCAACTTACCATTGCCGCTACCTCTTTTAAAAAGATTCCTCAACCGGAGAATCCTTATAGTTATTAGTTATTTGTTGATGACAAATGACAAATGACAAATAACAAATGACAAATGACAAATGACTAAATCTAAAGCATTCCAACCACTGGATCGTATAGCGATCGCACTAATGCTACTGCTGAGTGTGCTGATTGGGTTAATCATTTTGCAAGGTGATGTGGTAACTGCTCGTGTCCGGGAATTTACCTGGCAAAATCAACAAATTGGGGCAGAAGATAATTCCTTCACCCTCACCTTCAGCCGCCCAATGGAAGCAAAAAGCGTCGAGGATAACTTGAAAATTGAGCCACCCCTAGCAGGTAAATTCAGTTGGGCAGGGCGGCGGATGGTTTATACACTGGTGACACCAGCACCTTATGGCACAAATTATAAAGTGCAGTTACAAGGAGCTAAAGATAAGTTTGCGGAGCAAGAAGGTAAAAATCGGGTCATACAGCCCTTTACAGGTAGTTTCCGTACACGCGATCGCGTCATCCTTTATATCGGAACCGACAAAGAAGAACAGGGACGCTTGGTTCTTTACAACTTAACCCAAGAGCAAAAAAGGGTACTTACCCCCAAAGACCTGATAGTAATCGACTTTGAGTCATTTCCTGATGGGGAGAAAATTTTATTTTCTGCTCGCGCCGCAAACAATCAAGACTTACTTTCAGCCCAACTGTATACGGTGACAACTGGCGTTTCTGCTAAATCTGGACAAAAAGCAGAACCAGAAGGCAAAGTTGACCTGACTTTAGATAGTAAAGATTATCAAAACCTGAAATTTGACTTATCACCTGATGGGCAAACTATTGTCATCCAGCGGGGAAATAAAAATAATCCTGGCGATTTTGGGCTATGGTTTATGCCAGCAACCAGTGATGGTTCAGCAGAAAAACCCACCCCGAAACGTCTAAAAAGCCAGCCGGGAGGAGACTTTATGGTGACACCAGATAGTAAAGCCGTAGCAGTTGCTCAAGGACAGGGAGCAGCGATTTTACCACTGCAAGGTGATGCCAGTAAACCTTTGGATTTTCTGCCACAGTTTGGTTTAGTACAGGCTTTCTCCAAAGACGGCTCTCAAGCCGCGATGGTAAAGTTTAATACAGATTACACGCGAGATTTGTTTTTGGTAACAAACCAAGGTGTGCAGAAACAGCTATTAAAAACAACAGGTTCAATTCTCAGTTGCCAATTTGACATCGCCTCACCCACCCTCTACTGTTTGTTAACACAGCTAGTATCCAAGGAACAATACATAGAACAGCCCTATGTGGTGGCAATTGATTTGAAAACTGGGCAACAGAAACCATTGTTAGTACTGCCTCCTGCTCAACGGAATGTGCAAATGAGTTTATCTGCTGATGGTTTGGGCTTGTTATTTGACCAAGTAGTACCGCAGACAAATCCCCCAGCATCATTACCCACAAACACTTTGAAAACTGATGATGGAGATGCGATCGATACCAGTAGCCTGTGGTTAATGCCTCTGTTGCCCATCGCTGATGCTGCAACTGTTGAAATTAGACCAGAACAACTGCCCTTAGCTGGGTTTCATCCCCGGTGGCTACCTTGAGCGAATAATTCGTAATTCGTAATTCGTAATTGTGATTAGCAATAACTGTAGGGTGGACACTACTACAAACATCAAATTTAGGTTGCCTCGTTCTCACCAATGGACTAGGAATAACCCTCATTGAGGCTCCGCTCCGCCTTCCTGACTTTGGTAGTAGCACAATGAGTAACATTTCCAGCCTATGGCTGGCTGGAAACAAGATTTGAAAATCGTTTTAGCTTAAGTGAACACCTACGATCATTGCTATTTCACTACAAGGTATGTGGTGAAAATAAATTAAACCTGCTGTAATTATACGAATTACGAGTTAATAATGATTTGTTGATAATTTATCCAAGCTTCCCAAAAAATATAAATTGATAGTATTCCTAAGAAAATACGAAGCACTAAACTCACAGTATAATCTGGTAGTTTTGGCAATGTGCGAGTACTCATTTGAACGCCTAAAAGACCGCCACATCCCAGAACTATACCTTGAGTAAACAGAATATTTCCTTCTAATGTATGTCCTGTACAAGCAGCTAAAGCAGTGATGACAATCACGCCCAAACTAGTCTGAATTGCTACTTTAATTTCTTCTCCCAGTAATAACATTTGCAGCGGAACCATAATCGTACCGCCACCTAAGCCGAATAAACCTGCTAAAATTCCTGCTGCTCCCCCAGTGCCAATTTTAGAAACTAATGGGTTAAATACTGGGACTGTATCTTCTTTTTCCTGGAATGACAGTTGCTTGCGAAGCTCAATCAGATAGATATTAGCAAGTAGTATGATGCCAAATGTAAAGAGTATTATATAAGATGGAATTTTATTGGCGAAATATACACCTATTCCAGTAGTTAGAAAAGCTGGAATTCCTAAATATATTACTCGTTTAAAGTCAAAGTAGCCCATCCACCAATTCTGCAAACTTCCAGAAATTGAAGTAATCACAATAGCAAGGCTACTAGTAGCGATCGCCTGAACGGGAGTATAACCTAGTGTGACTAAAAGAGGAATTGTGATAATACCGCCACCTATTCCTAAAAGTCCAGCTATGACTCCAGATATTAAACCCCCACTCACTAAAATTAACCAACTAAAATCAATCATAAATAATTCTTTTTCTAAAGACTGACTTGGTGTGATTAACCTTGTACTGTCACCGGATGGCTAACAACACCTCCGTAAAGCAATCCAGAGTCATTCCACGGAACTGTACTCGGTTGTGTATTACCTAAATTGTCAGTAGCACGAGCCTGGAGAAAATATTCCCCAGGAAGTGGATTCCATTCAATGTCCCAGCGTACCCACGCAAATGGAAAATTTGGTTCTCTCAGTCGTGCAAATTGCCAAGTTTTACCGCCATCTAGGCTGACTTCTACACGGACAATCTTTCCTTTCCCAGACCAAGAACGTCCGCGTAGTAAGTGGGTTTTAGCCGAAAGCGTAGCTGGCCAAGCCAACTCGAAAGCGCTCTTAACATTTTGATAGGTAATCAGTTTACCTTTATAGGGTGCGATCGCTGGGTAGTCTGCACCAACCAGCACCATCTGCTCTGTCACCCACTGGGTATATATCGGTGTTTCAGAAACTTCAATCCGCTCAATCCATTTAACGTTGGCGTTTCCTCCCCAACCAGGGAATAACACACGGCACGGCTGACCATGATCTGGAGGTAATGGTTCTCCATTCATGGCGTAGACGACAAGCGAGTTATCTGCTAATGCTTTGCTAATTGGAACTACACTGCTGAACTTGGATTTATTTGTTTCCTTTGAGTCCAACGAATCCACATCTGCACCCTCAACGAGTACATCTTTTGCTGTGGATTTCAGTCCAGATCGTTCTAATAACATACCAAGTGGTACACCAGTCCACTCAGCCACACCAATAGCCCCAAGTCTCCACCGTGTTCCAGGGAGTGGTGTGTTGTAAGCTTCTTCAAAGAAGCGCCGACCGTTAGCAGCACACTCAATAGCGCAAGTGACTGAGATGGATGGCATGGCGATGATTTCATCGTAAGTAAACTCGCAGGGGGCAGAAACGCCAGTTCCATGAATTTGCAAACGCCATGTAGATGGCTCAAAGGTCGGCGGTGCGCTGCGGTTGTGAACATAGAACCAATCATTTGGTACTAAATAGCCACGCCCATACATCGCTTCCCAGTTCATCTCTAATGTGCCTTTGCTATGAGAGATGTACCCTGGTGGTAATGGCTTAAGTATTTTGCTGCCTTTAGTTTTAATAGCTGTCTGACTCTGAGCAGGTGCAGGTTTAGCTAACCCTGCAATGGCTGTGCCACCAACCATAGTGGCAAGTATTTTCAGAAAGCGCTGGCGCGAAATACCCGCATCTGTACTTTTTTGCCAGATGCACTCATCAACCCGTGCCTGTAGATAATCTTCCTGGTCAAAGAGGTTTTTATCACTCAAGCTATTACCCCCTTTTAATTCGTAATTCGTAATTAAGAATATAGAGAATGAAGGAGTAGGGGAGAAGTTGCAGTAAGTCTTTCCCCTCTGCGCCTCTGCCCCTCTGCTTCTTCCAATGCTCTGAAAAAACTAGCTGTTTATCGCTGTCCAAACACCAGTTATCTGATCTTGGGTATAGTGTGGCAAATAGTGAGCCAATCCGTTTTTAGCTATTTGAGCGATCACATTTATAAAGCGATCGCAATCTTCTAATGTATTATATACAGCAAAACTGGCTCGGATAATACTAGGAATATTACGTGTAATTCCTCTATCTACTTCCTCAGCAATCTCATAGTCTTTCTCGTCTGAAACATTCTTGAGTTTGCGAATATATTCATAAGTGCAGAAAGCCCCAGCCCGAACGCCAATACCGTATTCTTGTGCCAAAATTTCTGCTACTAAGCGTCCATCAAATCCATCAATATCGAAGGGAATAACATGGGCTAAGTTATCTCCGGGGATATGTATTTTGACACCAGAAATCAGCCCCAGCCGTGTATATGTAAATTCAACTAGAGAGTGTTCATACTGAGCAATGCGATCGCGCCCCACTTCTTCGATAATTTCAATCGCCTTGGCAATGGCGATCGCACCCATTGCATTTGGTGTTCCGGGGTCATGGGCCCGTTCTGTATAAAAACGCTTAATCTCTAGGTTTCTGGTGATATAAGGCAGGTTTCCACCCCCAATTTGATAAGGGTAGGAACTATCAAAAAATTCCTTTGGCCCCAGCAAAACCCCGGTTCCATAAGGGGCATACATCTTGTGTCCAGAGAAAGCCACAAAATCTAAATGACATGGGTCATCATCAGCACGCATATCAACTCGTTCATGCTGAATTAACTGACACACGTCGGCAAATATCTTCGCACCATACCGATGTGCTAAAGCTGCAATTTCGTAAATTGGGGGTCTGTAACCTGTAATTGTCGAAGCACCTGTAATAGTTACTAACTTAATTTGCTCGGCTTCGGGGAGATTTTGGTGTGCTTTAAAAATATCTTCAATTTCTGCGACATTTACACTTCCATCGGGCTGGGTTCTGTACTGCACAACTTCGTCTCTAGTAACCCAAGGCAGCAGGTTAGATGAATGCTCAATATCAGAAACTAAGATTTTCCCAGGTTTTTTTGCCCACAGTGTGGCGGCTCCGTTAATTGCTTCTGTTGTATTCTTCGCAAAGATGACATAGTTGTCTGAAGATGACCCTACAAAGTCCCGAATCACGTTCCGACTAGCGTCATATTCTCGTGTAGTGATGATGGATTTTTGCCCAGAACCTCGATGTACACTGCCATAGGTGTCAAGCATTTCGTCCACGTATTGCTTCAGGGTTGCAAATGGTGTGGTTGTAGCTCCATTATCCAAGTTGACGTACTTGACATAGTTTCCGTTAAGAGTTTTCACCTTGAAAGATAGAGACTCATCTGTAAATAACGGTCTGATTTCTTTGTCCCAAAAGCTGTCACAATTTTCTACAAGCAGCGGCAATTTAGCAGTCTCTTGCTTGATATTTACGCCCATTCCAAGTACATCAGTCATCTTTAGCACCCCTATTTGAAATTTTGATTTTTTTGAAAAAGCCTAACTGCCGCAGCACTTTATTTCGCGCTACAACCAGATAAATTGCCAGTAATTATGGTCTTTATAATTACTTTATTTCTAATAGAAAACGCGGTTATTACGATTATTCTTTAATAAAATAATTAAAATGAGTATCCGTAGTAATGCTCAAATTCAATATTTTTATCGTAAATTAGTATACAGTGTAAACAATATTTCTAAGTAGTAAAGTATACTTTAAACGATTTTATTCCAGTCATTAAACAAACTTGACGTATTGAAGATAAGTCGATCGAAAAGCTTATAACCAATAAAACCTGCAATTGCTTACTGGCAATGTATTTATCGAGAAAAAAGCCCTAACTAAGTTGAGATTACTCTTTAAAAAAGTTTTATATTTTACTTAGACGACTTGTTACGTCTTTGTTAAGACTTTATAAGTATTTACTCGCGTATTTCGGGATCTCTTAACATTGCAGTTATAGCGAAAGCTCTTAGTTGTTTGCTGACATTAAATAGCGATCGCTTAAAATTACAGAATTATCATTGAACAGTAGATACTTGTACGGATATCTATATTTAGGTACTAAATAAGGCATTACAAAATGTATTTCAGGAGACAATCATAATTTATCTCTTAAGACAGATGCGATTATAAAAAATAAAGTATAAGGTTAGGCAGTTTTTTCATGTCAAAAACTTCCTCAGCTAGCCAATACAGTTTAATTTTTAATGTATCGGGTTTCTCCTCCCTCCCACCTATCCTCGAAGGCGGCCAGAGTTCCCCTTATACCTCTTCTTGACGGGGCAGAGCATCATAGTGTTATAACGGCATCAGTCTAGATACAAAATGGGGAACACCAATTGATAATTAATTGCTGGTGCTTGGAGAGAGTTAAACTTAGCTTCTAGAGCAAACCCTGATTAGACACAGTTTATAAGCAATGCTAATGCCAGCGCTGCTGAATATTTTTAAGCAGGTGAGTCAAGAGTGATGAATGAAGCTGACACCTCAAACAAGGGGGTTGTGATGGAATCCCTAAATTCTGCTAATTCGCCACAATCAGAACAGGCGAGTTGTCCCTTTTACTCAGTTGTGCCTAATGACAATATGACAGTTAAAAAACTGCCACTCCTCATGCCAGCTGAAGATAGACAATTTTCACAAGATACCACCCAGCAGGACTGGGTTGCAGAGCCTGAAAGCGGCAAACAAGCACTTATTGACTCGGAATTTCAGAACCTGCTGGCATTGAACGAAGAATTACGTGCGGCTAACAATAATTTGTATGCACAAGTGGAGCAGCTAAAAGACAACCTAGCTGAGTCAGAAAAGGTTTTGCAGTGGCAGAAAACGCGTTCTAGCGTTAGTGAGTCGATGCTCAACCAACACACTCAGGAACTAGCTGCGGCTCAAGAACAGATAAAATCTTTATTTCAACAATTAGAAACTGCTGTACAAACTGTTCAACGTCAGGAAATTTTCACTGATACTTATAAAGCACAGCTACAAATTAGCCAACAACGCCTGGCCCAGTTAGAGCGAGAATGTACGTTGCTACACACTAATAACAACGAACAATCTCAGCAGTTATTGCAATCAGAAAATGTTTGTCGGGAGTTACGTACAAGACTGATGCGACAACAACGCCAGACGCTGCAATTCAAAGCAGCTTTGGAAAAATGTCTAGATACATCGGTTCCTAGCTATGACTCCTTAGAGGATGCTGCAAAACATCCTAAAGACATAACTAGTAGCCAAGGAAGATTTTCTAGAAAAGCTCGGTCTTTATTTCCTAACGCACAGCCAATTCAACCTTGGTCAGCAGAAGAAGAATCCTTGAGTAACGATCTAGATAATTCTTGGGGTGAACCTTCAGCACCAATCCCCTTCCAAAGAAATGAAGCCTCTGCGACGCCGCCATCATCTCCTTGGAACTGGACAGTTAAGAAAGACACGCCAACACCAACACAACCTGCGCCATCTGCACAAGTTGATGATTCTCCAGAAACAACGGAAGCGGTTTCACCTTCGGGTTCATCAAATTTAGATCAGCAATTAGATAGTCTAATTCAAATGTTTTTCACCTCCCAGCCTGCATCTACATCACCACCACCTGCTGCGAAAACGGATGTTAGTGATGTTCCTATTTGGGAGACTTTAGCAACAATCTTAGAAGACGATGAGGAACTAGAAAATCCACAGGAGGAAGATTTGGAGGCAGAAATTAATCCTCCTGCAACTACCTCTACCTCTTGGACGACGGATTCTGTGCTTTCACCAGCCAATAACTTACTGCTTTCCTCTAATCCATCTCAAACCGAAACGCCTGTTGGAGAAACTGAAGACTACTGGTCAGAAGTTTCACAATTGTCAGCAAGTGATTTGTCCTCAGAGTCATTAGGTGATAGCACCAATGATGACAATTCACCTTCACCAGTAGTTTATCCCCAGCGTCCACCCAAGGGGCGTAAGTCATTGGCATCTGTAGAACTGCCGAATTTTCGCCCCAAGAGTTAGGAATTAGTTGTCATTAGTCATTTGTCTAATACTAATGACTAATGACTCATGACTAATTCAGAATCCTTGCTTCTGACTTCGGAATTATGGCTTCTGGGTTGCTTTTTGCTACCTGACTTGGCGATCGCGGTTTGCCTGTGGCGATCGCATAATTAATCGCCAATAGCCACAGCCACAAGCCTGGATTCCGGGGTTCTAGCCAAAAACCTACCCGGTTTAAGAAGTGCGGGAACCACGGACTTAATAAAGCACTAACTAGGGCATGACGACCAAAGTTGAAATAACTACCAAGCCATCTGAGCAAATCCCTGGGCCCAGCAAGTTCCCAAATCCATAAAAGCAAGGCAGGATTTTTTCTAGCGGCTTTGAGTGCTAGGCGGTTAAAGGTTAACCAATCACACCGATCTTTGATAAAGTTATCTGCTACCTCTGGCGGTTCGTCTGCTAACAGCCCAAAGAAGGTGTTGAGCATAGAGTTAATCCGCTGGGGTGGTAAAAATTTCCCTGTGGGAACCATCATCCCTTTGGAAAATAGCCAAGTCACGGAAACGTTGCTTTGGTAGGCGCGAATTTGGTTCAGGTGGCGGAAACTCAACAAGTCATGTTTGAGGGCAGTATCCAACAGCGTTGTTAAGCGCTCTAAGTTGCGAACTAGGGAACCAAAACCGGTGAAAACGAGGGGAGACTGGAGTGATGCTGCATCACCGATCGCAATCAATCGATCAAAGGCAACTGTGCGATCGCGACTTCCTACACTAAAATGCCCTGGTATATACCCAAATGTCGGCTTCTTCCACACCAATTTGTCCATATCGCACCTGCGATACTCTGGCAAAATTGTGAAAAAGTCCTCGTACATCTCCAGCAAGGAACCAGGATTTTCAGCATTGACTTCGTGGTAATGAAATAAATAAATCGTCAGTTCATCATCAGCTGCGGGAAACAATTCCCAAATCAACTGCCTTCCCCGCGAAATATCTCCATGACTGTAAAGAACGTCCCCATATTGGGAATCCCATACTCCCGGCTCAAATCCGCTCTCAATTGCCGCTCCCACTGTCGGACAGACACTATCAAAGGCACGACCACCATTTAATTGCCAAGCAATGGGTGACGCAGTTCCCATTGCATCTATTAGCAGTCGTCCACTTACTTGCTTCTCAATTTGACTGGGCAAGTGCTTGACTTGCAAAACTACCTGTGATATATCAATATCTGCACGGATAAATTCTGTTTCATCCCAAATTTCACCGCCTGCCGCTTGCAGTTTTTGCCCACACATTTGGAGCCATTTTTCGGAATCTAAACCTAAATTTAGGACTGTGGGTGTGTGGAGGACGGGCGATCGCAGTTTGGCTGGATTATTAGCATCAAAAAACTTATTGAATCCATCTTTGTATTCCCTGGCAATGATGGTTTCTAACTCAGCGGGGGTGACTAAACCCAAGTTAACCAAGCTTTGAATCTCGTCGCGCGAAATATTCCATTCTCGGTTCATCCGCCCAAAGGGCATTCGTTCCACTAGCAAGACTTTATATCCGAGTTTTGCCATCAGTGCCGCATGGATTGCACCGAGTGCGCCACCGACATAGATAATGTCGTACTGAGTATGGGACACAAGGGGCAGAGAGGAAAGCCTTCCTGCTACTTCTCCTCGGTCACTGAGCGAAGCCTCTCGTAGAGAAGTGCTGCTCCCTGGCGAAAACACCACTTGACGAGGCTGCTGCGGATTCCGCACCCCTTCGCGCCATCGTTTTTCCCACCAATAGGCACGAGTTAGGTCATATTCACCGTTGGGCATTTTCTGAAAATACTTGACGGTAAGGGGGTAAGTCGAGCCTAGTGCGTCAAATATTGATTGCTGGGATAAATCAATTGTTGGCGGTTCTGGGTAATGATGCGGAAAACGGCTTCTAATTTCCTTGGTCAACCGTTGCAGAATTTTTCCTTCACCGGGAAAGGGTTTTTCTGCCCAGCGAAACACTTTCAGATAGGTAGTTCGTTGCACCGACCAGACAAATACCGAAAGTTCTGTAGGCAAGTTTTCGGAAAGACTCACTCCAGTATGTGTAGTAGCACTGGGTATTTGAAGGCGAAAACCTTCCGAGGTAAGTACTTTTTCTCCATTTCCAGGTTCAAAATCTGTTTGTAACCAACTACGCACAGTTTCTGTTTCTGGAGTTGGAACTTCTAAATAAAGGATTTCTTTCATGTTTTCCTGACATCTCCCATCAATCTACTCACTAAGACAGATTTTCTTAAGGCACAAAGTAGGGTAAACTCCGCCCTATTAGTTTCATAAAGATTCAGTGAAGAAATTTTAAGAGTTTGTCAAATTTATTGTTCATTTTGTATTTCTGTAAACCCACGCCATGAATTATCCCATTCCAGACAGTCCCCAAGAAATTATTGCCCTGCGACAACAACCGATTGATGAAGAACTAGTTGCCAGTGCGATCGCTGGAGTAATTAAAATTGTCCGCGCTCAGGGTCAATCTTTGGAAGAATTGACCGCTCAGTTGTTAGCAGACGATCCACTGCTGGATCAGCAACAACGTCGCTGGTTAAGCCAATTAGTTGCCCAATCCTGGGAAAAGTTCTCCTAAAACCTTGCATAACGATGAAGTTTTAGTCGCAGCATTAGATTTCTAGGTCTGTACCTAAATGTTGGCGAACGCATTTCCGGTATAGGAGTAATAAGAATGGTCAGTATGGGATTGGCAATTGGGTTGATATTTTTGCGTTCATGGCACAGAAGCCATTAAATTAACCATATCAGCGTTTTACGTTGCTTATGAATTTTACAACGTTCTGCAACAGAAAGACCTCTGGCGCAAAGCAGAGGTCTTTTTTTTGGGAGCAATCTTCATGCTGTTTGAACAACGCCTCGGCGCATAATTTTATTGAGCGATCGCTAACTAGGTGAGGATAAATCAATACAAATGTACTATCAAAATAAATATATTTGAAAGCCTTGAAAATGAATAATCGTAGTCAGCGACTCTAGCCTTTTAAAATCTTATGCAGAGCGATAAATCGCTCACTACGAACAAAAGTTTTATTTTAGATTTAATTATGTCTACCTACTTATCCACTGACGATCACTTTCAACCCATCAATCTTTTTGAGTACGAAAAGCTAGCAAAAGAATATCTGTCTCAAACGACACTTGATTACTACAGTAGTGGTGCTTGGGACGAAATCACATTGCGAGATAATCGTGCTGCCTTTGAACGAGTCAAGCTGCGACCTCGGATATTAGTCGATGTAAGCGATCGCAATCTAAGTACCTCCATTTTAGGACAACCCCTGCAACTACCTTTGTTAATTGCACCGATGGCTTTTCAATGTCTAGCCCATCCAGACGGAGAAGTTGCCACGGCTTTAGCTGCTGCATCAGCTGGTGTGGGTATGGTGTTAAGTACAATGGCCACAAAAAGCATTGAAGAAGTGGCGACTGCATGTAATCAGTTTCCAGATTCTCTGCGGTGGTTCCAGCTTTACATCCATAAAGACCGGGGATTAACTCGTGCTTTGGTAGAAAAAGCCTATACAGCAGGCTACAAAGCACTTTGTCTAACTGTAGATGCACCCGTTCTCGGACAGCGTGAGAGAGATAGACGTAATGAGTTTGCCTTACCCCAAGATTTACATCTGGCTAATCTTGCTAGTATCTCAGGACTAGATATTTCCCATGAAAAAGGCGAATCTGGTTTATTTACCTACTTTGCCCAACAACTAAACCCAGCAGTTACTTGGGACGATTTGGAATGGTTGCAGTCTTTATCTCCACTACCTTTAATTATCAAAGGAGTTTTACGCCCAGATGATGCTGTGCGGGCTGTAGAATATGGAGCTAAAGCAATTGTTGTTTCTAATCATGGTGGCAGACAACTCGATGGTGCGATCGCTTCTTTAGATGCCCTAGCTGAAATAGTAGCCGCAGTGGACGGTAAAGTAGAAGTAGTGTTGGATGGAGGCATTCGTAGAGGCACAGACATTCTCAAAGCTCTGGCATTAGGGGCAAAAGCAGTACTAATCGGACGACCTATTTTGTGGGGACTAGCGGTAGCAGGACAAATCGGCGTATCTCATGTCATCTCACTGTTGCAAGATGAGTTAAATGTGGCAATGGCACTTAGCGGCTGTGCCAAAATACAAGATATTGACCCTAGTTTATTGACCCTGCCACACTTTAAGCCGGAAAATTCTTAGAAATGTTATTCCAGCAAAACTTTCAGAAATAATTTTCAGACTTGTCACAAAATCTCTTAATTTAAAGTATACTAGTTAAGGTTAGATACAAGGGCGGGTGGCGGAATTGGTAGACGCACCACACTCAAAATGTGGCGGCCTTACGGTCATAGGAGTTCGATTCTCCTCCTGCCCACTACCAAACAAGTGCTAAAGAGGTGAAAAACTTATGCGCCTGAAAAGATGGGAATCTCCCCGTAAAGAAGGCAGAAATGATAAAGGTAGAGGCGGTTCTGCTAGGAAGCGTCAACTGAAAAAACAAAGGCAAATGTTACGCCAAAGACTTAAAGAAAATAACAAGCCAGACAATAACAAAAACTATAGAGCAGGGAAAGATAAATTTATCTTTCCCTTATTTTTTGGGCTTTTATTTCAGAAAAAAATAAAATTTAGAGATTTTTCAATACAGAGACTAAATTAAATCTGTAATAAATTTGGAAATTATAAGAAAAAATTATTTTTATTAAAATATACTAATTTTAATTCAACCTCTTAAGCGCATATTTACGTATAATATCTGCATATTAAGTGGCTATTATTTTGCATTTCTACTTAAGCAATTAAGTAGTATATACTACTGGATATACAGCTTCTCTCTAGGAATTTATCGCAATTATAATGCTTGGATGAACTAACCAAAAATTAATTATGAAGGAAGTATGAATTTTGTCAAGCAATGTCTAAAATCCTTAACATAAAACAGTAAGCTAGGACACAGCAGTAAATAATTCTAGTATTACCGATTAAGCCAAAAGTATACTAAAAAGGCAATTGCACCTCCATGTGTTAACTTCCAACAATGACACAAGCCTACAAAAAGTCAGGAGTCATCAATCCGAATATTAAGTCATTGGGATTGGTCTAGGTAATCTATGAATTGTTTTCTTGGATACAGGAGTTATTGATGGTGGCGAGAGTGCTTCTACCTACTAAAAAAGTGCTTGATTTTCCTATTACTGCTTTACGGTTTGACGACCAGATACAAACAATAGTGAAGTGGGCGAGTAGGCGTGAGAGTAAAACTGTATATGTAGCCAATGTACACATGCTCATTGAAGCCCATTGGAATCCAGAGTTTGCCACCATATTGCGAAATGCAGATATAGTTACTCCTGATGGTATGCCTCTGGTGTGGATGATGCGAAAAATGGGAGCGCTTTACCAAGACCGCGTGGCAGGGATGGATATTTTTCTCGCATTGTGTCAGCTAACTCAAACACAAAATCTGAGCATCTTCTTTGTAGGTTCCCAAACGGAAATTCTGTCTAGGATGCAAAACAGGTTAGAGAAGGAATTTCCGCAGATAAAGATTGCGGCAATGGAACCTCTACCCTTTCGCCCCCTAACTGAAATTGAAGACGAAGCCTTGGTTCAAAAGATTAATTCTAGTGGTGCTAGCGCTGTCTTAGTGTCACTGGGATGTCCCAAACAAGAAAATTGGATAGCTCAACACAAGGGCAAAATACAAGCTGTAATGATTGGACTGGGTGGAGTTTTCCCAGTTTATGCCGGAATTCATAAGCGCGCACCCCGCATAATTCGAGACTTAGGACTTGAATGGCTATATCGATGGATTCAAGAACCGCGCCGACTTTGCGGCCGCTATGCGAAGACTATTCCACTCTTTATATGGCTGGCTACTAAGCAACTACTATCATCAAGTCGGATTGCAGGGGTCTTCCTTCACGAGACTGGAGACTAAAGAAAAAGAAGTAGATGAGACTGACTCTAAGGCGTCGATCATCAAGTAAAGCAGATTTGAGATGCGAAGGAAAGAATTTTATGCCTTAAGCATGAAGACTGAAGGTTTCAACCTCAAAATGATAAAAGATTCTAAGTTTAAGGATTCTGAGCCATTAATGTCCTGCTGTAAAAACCCATTATCTGAAATCAACTATTAAAGTACTTGACATTAACCCAGGAATAAGTGTTATATTAGTCATAGTGAAATTGTTGGGGCGTCGCCAAGTGGTAAGGCAGCGGGTTTTGGTCTCGCCATCCCTGGGTTCGAATCCTAGCGCCCCAGTTAATCTGAAGACAGGTTATTATGCCTGTCTTTTAGAGTATTTAATTGCATTTTTCAGATGTGTCTCAATGCATCTAGTTCTGTAAATGTTACTTATCAGGGGATTTGAGAGCTTGATCTAGAGTCTGCCTAGCTAGTTCTGCTTTAGACCGCGCTTCTTGGTAACGCACATTAGCTTGAGCAAAATTTTTGAGAACTTTAAAACCTTCCTTGAGTCGAGTAATTTCCTCTTCAGTCACGGAGTCATCAGTAAACAAAATATCAACAGCTTTGCGAATTTCCAACGCTTCAGCTCGTGACTCCTGAACTTTCAGCTTGAGCGTAGCCAGGTTACTCAGAATCTGGACAGCTTGGGTAATACTATCCTCACCACTAGCAGTATCAATATTTGACTCTTTTACCTCAATTAATTGTTGAGGGCCAAATCCTTCTTCCAGTTCTGTGGGTAACTTACCTGCATCCATCAGTTCCATTAGCTGATCCATTGCTTTATCACGGGCTTTGGCTGAATCTTTTCCAGAAACGGTAAGGATAATTTCTGGGCTTTGAGCGAGAGTGTATTGAACCATATTTGAGCAGAAAATTTGCTGATTTTAACCAAGCTGAGGCAAGTAATTATATCATTTTGCGTGTCAGTCATTTGTCGGTTTATGGACTTTAGTATTGGTTTACCAAATTCATGTAAAGATTTCGTTAATGAACAGCAACTACCTACAGCAGCATTAGCTACTATTCAAACGTTTTCAAAACCTTTAACGAGTTGCCGAGCATTTTCCCGTAAGGCTTCAACGAAATATCCACCCTCTTGCACAAATAGTGTTGGTAGATTCAGAGAGCGAATCATTCTACCGATTTTATAGTAAGAATTAGACTCCAGCGCAAAGCAACCCAGGGGATCAGATTTAAAGGTATCGAAACCTGTCGCCACTACCAAAGCTTCAGCCTTAAACGATAATACCCTGCTGACAGATTTTTCTAGAGCTTTTAGATAAAAAGCCTCATTGCTTCCTTTTGGCAGTGGAATGTTCAAGTTATATCCTTCGCCATCGCCTGAGCCACATTCGTTTTCACATCGGGGTGTTCAACGAAGCGTCCTCTTTGAAGAAATTGCGAAGGGCCTTGAGCTTCAAAGTATGGACTGACAATGGCTTTCATATAGATAAAATAGTAAGAATTTCTATTTTTAATGATTTCATGCTTTATTCCTACCCCTGCTAAGTCGCTCAAAATAAAACTTTATACTTAAGAAAAGGAATAATTTTCAATAGGAGGGGAGAGCAATGGCTCCCAGTCCCACCATCATGCAGGCTGTGGAACAACTGGGCTACCGTGTCACCGTTGGTGATGTGGCAACTCAGGCAGGATTGAACGTCGCTGAAGCTAATCAAAGCTTGTTAGCCCTGGCATCTGATGCTGGCGGACATTTACAGGTAGCGGATTCAGGTGATATAGTTTTCCTTTTTCCACAAAATTTTCGAGCAATTTTGCGTAATAAATACTTCCGGCTACGATTGCAGGAATGGTGGAAAAAAGTCTGGAGTGTTCTGTTTTACCTGATTCGCATTTCTTTTGGAATTTTCTTAACTGTTTCCATCGCTCTGATAACTGTTACCATCTTCATGATCATTACTGCTGCCAATTCAGATCGTGACGGCGACAATCAGGGCAGTAATTCCGGCGGTGGGGGCTTCTTCTATTTTCCAAATTTATTTTGGTATCTTAGCCCAAATTATGACACCCACTACCAGGAAACGCGACGTGGAAGCCGGGAAGAAAGCAATCTGAATTTCTTTGAAGCTGTATTTTCGTTTTTGTTTGGCGATGGTAATCCGAACGCCAACTTAGAAGAACGTCGCTGGCAAGAAATTGCTACGGTGATTCGGAGTAACCGTGGTGCAGTTGTAGCAGAACAAATTGCCCCATATTTGGATGACATAGGTGAGGGATACACAAGAGAGTACGAAGATTATATGCTGCCCGTTCTGACGCGGTTTAATGGGCAACCGGGAGTAAGTCCAGAAGGGCAAATTGTTTATTATTTCCCAGAGTTACAGGTGAGTGCAGTTAAAAAGCGCCGTTATGCAATATCAGATCACTTAGAGGAATTTCCCTGGCGTTTTAGTGCCGCAAGTTCTGGGCAGATTATGCTGAGTGCTGGGTTAGGTGTATTAAATTTTGTTGGTGCTTTGGTACTGGGAAGGTTGTTAAGTGATGGAACTGTTGCCATCCAATTAGGCGGACTGGTAGCTTTTGTACAAGGAATTTATTGGCTGCTATTGGCTTACGGAGCAGGTTTTTTAGGTATACCATTATTACGTTATTTCTGGATTCAGTGGCGTAATCGCAAAATAGGCGATCGCAACCGCGATCGCCTTTCCAGAGCAAGGCTATTGGCAAGTCCTGACACACTTTTGCAACAAAAAATCAACTATGCTCAACAATTTGCAACAGAAAAAGTCATTGGCAACGAAGATTTAGTGTATTCTAGCGAAACTGACTTACTTGACCAAGAAGTTGAACGTTCTACACAAATTGACGCTGAATGGCAACGGCGCTTGGAACGGGGGAGTGGGGAATAGGAAGCAGAGGGGCAAGGGAGCAGGGGGAGAAGAATTAATAATCAGTCCCCAATGCTAAATGCCCAATCTCTGATTACTTCGCCTGAATTGGTGTTAGAGCTACACCTTGATAATAATGTCCCAAAATTTGCAGGTGGTTTACTCCTTGCCGAGCCAGATTGTACGCCCCCCACTGACTCATGCCTAAACCATGACCATAGCCAAGCCCTTGCAGTACAAAACTACCATCAGCCCCCTTGGTGACGCTAAATTTGGTACTTTTTAACTTGAGGGCTGTTCGCACTTTCTCGCCTTCTAGCAACTTCGTGCCCTTGTTGCCGACAATTTTTAAAACTTTAACACTGCGGAAAGGTGAGTATGTCTCTGGAATCATCGCCGTCACACTGCCCACCTCAGGAAATTTAGCGCTAATTTCACTGGGCGAGAACGTTTTCACCCAATTACACTCGCGGATATTTTGATCGTAGTCTTGAACAGCACGTAGGTAAGGGAGGGTATTTCCCCAAACATCTTCTACGTTTTCAGTGTGTCCTCCAGAACAAGCATGAAAGACTGAGAGAATAATCCGATTTTTATAAGTTAGCACCTGTCCCAAAGTAGAATCCACTGCGGCGTAAGTCGCAGGAGATTCACTGATGACACCTTTGTAAATTTGCCAGCGATCGGGGGTATTGCCTAAATCGTAAACGGGATTATTTCGTTGTTTTTCTCGTTCGTAGAGGGCGTAAGTGCGGGCTGCGATCGCTTGGGCTTTTAGTGCTTCTTGGGGCCAGCTAGCATTCATTTCGCCACCAAGAACGCTGTAGAGATATTCTTGATCGTCAACCCAGTTAACAGCCGTTAAGCCTTTTTCTGTGGGGACAACCAGAGTTCTGCCTCGATACCAGCGATCGCCAATATAAACAAATCCTTTACCAGTTGGCTCAATCCAAAATAAACCAGACTGCCACTTATCTAAAGCAACTCCGCCAGGAACGGCTTGGGCATAATATGCACTCATTGCTGGCAACTGTCCAAGAGTCCGGCCAGTACTATCCTTAACGATCCCAGTGGTGGAACTGCCCACTTTTACCTGATTAACGCCCCTCTCAATTGCCACGCGCAGGATTACAGACGCTTGGGCTGGGGCAACCAAAGCTATCCACAAAAAGATACTTAACCACCAATGACGTACTTTAATCTGGGAAAATAAAGAGCCTAAGTAAAGTTGGAATTTCATACCGATCATCTAATCACACTAGTATCTAATTGACGCTCTTAACTATGGCGTCTACTACTTTAAGATGAGACAGTTCTCCAACGCGGGAGGTTGCCACCTCCTACTAATTATGCATTTTACTTTAGCTATCAGGTAGAAATCAGGTGAAGGAGGCAGGGGGAGAATTTCTCTCCTCTACTTGTTTCCAATGCCCAATGCCACTAGCTTTTTTTCTTGTTAGGCATTGCATTAACACCTGCTAAATTAATTGAGTGAAAGCGGAGCAATGGACAGTATAAAATTCTCATAATTGAGATTAAGTGTAAGATAAATTACCTTATCATCTTCTTCGCTACTTCATTTAAGCCACCTTCTTTAACACAGGTTGCACCGAGATTTTCTGTGTAAGCAGCATAGTCATTGTAATGTTGTCTCTTAATTAACATGACGTTATTATCGTTCCATTTGCCTTTAATTTGGCTGATTTTAAATGTTTTAGGATTAAGAAAATGGTTCAGGTTTCCGCTTAGTTTTCCCCACCAGTAAGAGGCCCCAACCATTCGCGTATCAGTAAACTTAACATTAGACATTTTAACGACTGAATTAGTCTTAGTGTTAAAAGAACATGCAGTATTAGTCTTATTATCCAGTACGATGATCAAATTGTTATTGCTCTCGAAGAATGACAAGTCGTCATTTGTGCTGCTAGCTACAGCAGTTAGGGGCAATAAAAGTACCAAAATATTAAAAGTTACAAATAGTTTTTTCACTAGCTTTGTTTAAATGTGTTAAACAGTTTACTATCTCAGTCGTCCATAGCACATCAGTATATTTATTTACTTACTTTATATCCAGAATAGTAGCCTGAATATTGCTAACTGCCAGTCAAAAAAGCTCTGACTGACCTCTTTATCTTAAATATGAGCAGATGCAATCACTAAGTGATGGCGCAAGCACCCACCGAAAGCGATCGCATTGCTCAAATATATTCCGATTCGGTTGAAGATAGAGTCAAAAATCTGTTGCGGTAATTGGGTAAAGTGAATCGTCCAAATCTTACTGCTGTGGAAGAGAAACTTTTCTTCTTCAATTTACGATGCCAATACCTTTTGAGAATTACTCACCTCATTAGCAATAATTCCAATTAAATTCAACTTACTCAAAATTTCTGTTGCTTGAGTCAGTTCAGTTCGAGTCACTTTTCCCATGCGCTCTACCATGACAATACCACTGCAAAAAGATGCCACAATCCTGGCATCAACCGTGCCTAAAATAGATGGAGCGTCTATTAGTACTAGGTCATAATTTTGCTCAAACACCTCTATTAGTTCTTTCATCCGTCGAGAACTGAGCAACTTCACTGTGTCTTCTGGTTCTGGGCCAGCAGTCAAAATATCAATGGAGGGATGAATGGGCTGGATGTAATCTTGAAAATGAGTAGTTGTCTCATCAACTAATAACAGAGAGAGTCCCCAGTCATTGGATAGTTCCAAGATTTTGTGTAGGCTAGGATTATGTAGATTAGCATCAATTACCAATACCCGTCTATGCATTCGGGCAGCGCTAGCTACAAGCCCTAATACTAAGGTTGTCTTTCCTTCCCCTGGTAGTGCTGAAGTAAACATCAGCGACTTGAATGGTAAGGGATATTTTAATATTTGAATATTTTGGTAGATCATGTCCAAAGTTTCATGGACTGGCAATTTGTTGCTGGCTTCTATTACAGAAGAATGTGAGCTTCCTCGGTTGTTCCAAGGCAGCCCCATCTGCCGTTTTTTGACACCACATGTCGGTAGTTTTGGTACCGATCCCAATACACGTAGGTTCGTCAGTTTCTTTAAATCTCCGGCACAATAAATAGCGTCATTAAACTTTTCCCAAATCAGAGATGCTAAGATACCTAAAATCGGCCCAATGACTGCTCCTCCAACCAAAAATAATAATCTGTTGTTACCCATATAAATACCGGGAGAAGGTTCTGCCAAAACTTGCCAGTTATATCCTTCCTGAGCAATTTTCAGCCCTAATGACTGTTGCGCCTGTATTAGTTGTTCAAGATTTTTGCGACTAGTTTCTACCTTTGGCAGCAGACGATTATATTCTGCTATTAAACTTGGGTATTTGTTTATCTCGGAGCGTAGTTGCTGTTCTGACTCGACGAGATTTTTTTCATTGGCAGTTAGTCCTAAAACACTTGTCTGTACTAAAACAAACTCATCTACTAACGTTGGATCGACCCCTAACACTTGTCCTTTGAATAAAGGCTTCTCCTGACTAGTATTAGTAATAGTTTTCACCTCTTCTCGTAAGAGGGAAAGTTGACTTTGGCGTTGCTGTTTTAATTTTTGTACCGATGGATAATCATCTGTATAGCGGAGCCGCTCTTTAGCCAATGCTAATTCAGTCTTTTGAATTTCACTTAATAACGCTTGATAGCGGCTTGACTGATTTAAACGAGAAGAAAGTAGTGTATTCTGCTGGGACGAAGATGCTATTAGTTGCTCTAGATTATCGTAGCGAGCGTTTAAATCTTGAAGGTTGGCACGAGTGGTTTGTAATTGTTGTTGAATATCGGCTAGAGATTCTAGCAGAATTTTACTTTGGACTTCTGGATCGAGTATTTTATGCTTTTTGCGAAACTGTTCTAAGTTTTTCTCAGCTTTACTTACCTCTTTTTTTATCTCAGGTAAACGAGTATTTACAAAAGCTAATCCCTGATTCAGACGTTCTTTTTGCTGCTGTTTGTTGTAGTTTTGATAGACTTTCTGTAGCGCTTGAAGTACTCTTTGTGCTTTGACTGGATCGTCATCATGAAAAGAAACTTTAAATGCCTGATTAAAAACTTTATTTGCTCCTATGCCTCCTGCTTCTGGAGTGACTTCTAAAGGTGCTTTTTTGTTATGTTCTTTTTGACCATTGATATCTTGTAAAGTAAGATCGGGATAATCGGAATGGAGTAAATCTACAGCTTTCTGAAGCAACTTAGAACTCAGCATGAGTTTCATCTGAGTAGTGGAATCAACAACTTGAGAATTTGAATCAATAACCTGAGTATTTGACTGTGCCCCTTCAGATAAATTGGAATTCACCAATATCTGCATATTGCTCTGGTAAGTAGGTTTGGCATTGATAGCCAAGAGGCTAGCAACTGACATAACGACACAGGAAACTCCAAAGATCAGAAAGCGTCGGCGAAGCAAAATAGTAGATAGTTGTCTGATGTCAACTGCGCCTTGTGCTGAAGTAGTAACCTGTTGCTCTTGATTCAGACTAGTCTTAGCCACTATTAAACTCCTCTAATATCGAAACACTATATTTATTTGGAAGATTTATGATAAATATGAAATGATTTTTTTTACACCTAATAGCTGCGATCGCATACTTAATTCTTCTTCCAACAATGACAAGCTAATTTGGCATAATATTATGCCAACTGGCGCTTTCATGTTCATCAATTCATGCATATAAATTCTGAATCAGTGTTAGAAGGATAAATTTTTAATAAATATTTTATTTAAGGAATAAAAATCTTGACGAAAAATTAATTATTTTTCCTAAGCATTTGAGTATAAAACTATCAAACTCACAATCTTACTAGATATATTAAAGTGATTTTGATAACTTGTAATATAAAAAACACATTGATAAAATATTTAAACCATACTATTTATATATTCTTGATACATCTAGTTAACCGTAAATTGTTGGTTAAATAGTTGACTTACTCGGAAAACGAAGCTACTGTTTATTTGCTTGATCTTATGATTGAGACTATTAAAATCTAAGATAGAACCTGGTTAATTTTAGATTTTAGATTAGAAGCGTTCAATAGGAAATCTAAAATCTAAAATCGTTCAACTGAGCGTAGCCGTACTCCTTCCCTACGGGACGCTACGCGTAGCGTTCCGCAAGAAAGTCCAAAATTTAAACGCTTACCTTGGTTAACTCTATTTCCCGTCGTCTGGGTACTTCATGAATCATAAAATCGTGAGCCATATCAGTACGGGGAAAAATAGCACGAGCTTCCTTGAGAAGATCCTTTAACTCCAAGGTATTTCCGGGAGCATAGCGGGGACTGAAATGACTCATAATCAGCCGACGCGCCCCAGCAGCTAAAGCTGTTTGCGCTGCCATTGTCGTTGTAGAATGCAACCGTTGGAAAGCCATATCTGCATCTTGATGGGCAAAGGTTGCTTCGTGAATTAATACATCTGCATCATGAGCTAATTGCACTGCACCATCACAATAAATTGTGTCTGTACAATAGGCAATCTTTCGACCAATTTCTGTAGGGCCGCACAATTGGGTGCCATCAATCACCCGTCCGTCCGCAAGAGTAACAGTTTCACCGCGCTTGAGTTGACCGTAAACCCGGCCAGGAGGAATTTGCAACGCCTTGGCTTTTTCCACATCAAAGCGTCCGGCTCGGTCTTTTTCGGCTACGCGGTAGCCGAAAGCTGTAATCCGATGATGCAAATTACCACAGCTAACGGTGAAGTCATCGTCTTCATAAATTACCCCTGGACGGATGGCGTGAACTTTGATTGGGTAAGAAAAGTGTGTGTAAGAGTAACGTGAAGCGGATTGAATGTAATCATTTAATCCAGGTGGCCCATAGATATCAATTCGTTCCACATTACCAGCCAAGCCGCAAGTAGCAAGAAGTCCCATCAAGCCAAAGATATGGTCGCCGTGCATGTGGGTGATAAAAATTCGGGAGAGTTGACTCATTTTGAGTTCACTCCGCATAATTTGATGCTGAGTACCTTCGCCACAGTCAAATAACCAGAGTTCTGCCCTCTGGGGTAATCTCAGAGCGACACTGGAAACATTGCGCGATCGCGTGGGTACACCGGAACTCGTCCCTAAGAATGTTATCTGCACAATGTTCTTTAGTCTTCCTATTGCTCAATTTGCAGCTCTATTTTCTATAGTGCCACGGTTATTGAGCAAAATACTTAGGAATTTGGGCATTGAGCATTGGGTATGGGGCATTAGTTACTAGTTATTCTCGTAATTCAGTATCCACAAGTAACTAAATAACAAGTTGATAAATACCAAATAACTGCTGTATTATTAATTTTGTTATGACTTCTTCTTTGGAGAGAAGTACATCTCTTAATACAAACATAAACTTGCACTCAATACTTGATTTTGGGCTGAAACAGATAGATTGTTTTTCTTAGCCAAATGGCTTGAAAAAAAACTTCAACTTTTTTGCTTCTCATATCTTCGGAATGGCGCTCCAACTGAGTTAAGTCTCTATTTGCAATTAAGGAGAATGTTCATGAGTTCTTTCCGAAAAGTCTTGCAAGCGCTATGCTTTATCGTTTTTCTTGCATTGTGGCTTCCTTCAGGAATCGCTCATGGTGTACAAGTTACATCTTTGGTAGGAAGTCCTACGCAATTAACGATTACCACCTTTAACGTCGAAAACCTCGATCCTAAAAAGGAAAACGTCTCTAAGGTTGATGGTGGGTCGGCCAGAAATGTAGATGATGATGTAAAAAACGGTAAGTTTGCAGCTTTAGCAAACCAGATTGTTACTAATCTTGAAGCACCAGACATTATTGCTTTGCAAGAAGTACAAGACAATGATGGAGCTGAGTTAAGTTCTGTAGTTGATGCTACTCTGACTGCTAACACTCTCATCAGTTCTATCCAATCTGTAGGAGGCCCAGCCTATAAATATCGGGAAATTCCTCCTCAGAACGGACTTGATGGAGGCCAACCAGGTGGCAATATCCGGGTAGGCTTTTTGTTCAATCCTCAACGAGTTAAGCTACAAAAGCTTGAACGCTTTGCGGACGATCCAGCTTTTTTAAAAAGTCGCAAACCTTTAGTGGGTGAATTTACTTTCAACGATATTCCTATCACCCTGATAAACAATCACTTTGCGTCCAAAAGCGGAGGAGCAGCTTCCGACCCAAAACGGATACAGCAGGCAACAATTGTGAACAAATTTGTCGAAAATCGCTTAACTACTGACCCCAATGCAAATATTGTCGTTCTTGGCGATCTAAACGATACTCCAGACTCCCAGGCGATTAAAATCCTTGAAGGAAATCAGCTGAAAAATTTGGTAAACAAAATTCCTCAAGATGACCGCTTCTCTTATGTCTTTCGAGGAAATAAGGAACAAATTGACCAAATCCTGATTACCCCAAACTTGTTTAACAATGGAAATCCTGAGATCAATGCTGTTCACGTTAACGCAGGGATTTCTAGAGTAGTCAGCGATCACGACCCTGTGATTGCTCGATTTAGTCTATCAGCTATTAGTGGGACTACTCCCATTTCATCAGTCCCAGTTAGCAGTCCTGAACCAGCAGTTACACCAGGCACAATTCTTTCTGGTGTCACAGGAGATGATTTACTGGAAAAATTAGATAGCCTTTACTCCCCTCGTGCTAGCCTCGGATATGGTAGTGCCCGTGATTTGCTCTACACCAAAATAGATAACCAAAGCGGTACAGTAACGGACATCTACGCTGGTTATAGTGTTCCGATTGACCCAAATGCAGATAAACCCAGAGAGGAAGCTGCACAACGCAGAATTAATGCTGAACACGTTTGGCCACAGAGTATGGGAGCTGAAGGCCCAGCAAAAAGTGATTTGCATAACCTCTTTGCTTCACGTGTGGAAGTTAACAGCGATCGCGCCAACTTTCCATTTGCAGATATTCCTGATAATCAAACTACGTCTTGGTATCTCGATGATGATGAACTAAGTTTCAAACCAAATCCGCAGGATATTGACAAATACAGTGAATTCAAACGGGGATTCTTTGAACCACGGGAGGCAAAGAAAGGAGATATTGCTCGCGTAATTTTCTATTTCCGCACAGTCTACCCAGAACTGGCAAATGCAAGCTTCTTTGAAGCACAAAAGGATACTCTCTGTAAGTGGCAAGCAGACGATCCAATTGATGCTGGTGAGGTAGCACGCAGTCGTGCGATCGCTAAAACACCCCAAGGTAATGATAATCCCTTCGTGTTAGATTCTACCCTGCCACAACGAACCTACTGCAACTAAAAAGTACAGAGGTCTAATCCGCATTTCTCACAAGCTTAAGGCGTTTGATGGAGCAGAGGAGAAGTAATGAGTAATGAGTAATGAGTAATGAGTAAAAACTTCTTACTTCTTACTCATTACTTCTCCCCGGCACAAGCGCAGGCTTTAGGAGGTGTGGTGAGAAATCCGGGCTAAACTCTATCCTGGTTGAAAGAGTTTTAGACCTCCGTTTTTGAGAAATTGAGTAGATGAGTTTTTCGACAGTCGTTGAAGTTGCTGACTGTTGACTGTAGGATATTTTTTTATGCAATATTGTCTAAAAGCCGATCGCGAATTGTTTGGAGTTGGTCTTGAGTTTTAATTGGCTCTCGCGGTGCTGGCAATTCAGTATTCGGCCAGTTAGGTAAATCATTACAGGGACATAACAACGCCGGCATCCCGACGTTTCGCGCGGCTACTGGCATACTGCACCGACCACAAGGCAGCATATCCCATGCTGGTGTCAACAATTCAGCAATGGTTTCATGAGTACCCTCTAGGTAACAATCACCCGATTCGGCTGAAATAATTTTTTGCCAGCACTCTTCAAATTCTTCACTATAGCGATCGTCATTTAGCACCGACTGGGGCAAAAAGCTTGCCTCGCCGTTGCCCGTAATCACTTTCTTACCCAACTGAAACCAGTAGGCAAGGTATTTTCTAACTTCTTGTTTGGTTGCCATAAGACAATTTTAGATTTTAGGTTTTGGATTAATTTGGATCAAAAGTTAAGAATCTTGACTCCTGAATGTTCCAGGATCACCTCTCTTTGGCAATGGCGAACCAAGGATGCTGAGATTGAGAACATGACCACCAGTTACTAAATAAACAGTTTCGCTGAGTGTACTTAGCTGGCGTACTAAAGAACCGAGGCGATCGCGGAACGCCCTTCCAAGGGGATAAGCTGGTATCACACCCCAACCCACCTCTTCTGCTACAAACAGCATATCAGCAGCAACCAATTCCACCGTCTCTAAAAACTCTGCAAGGGTATTTTCCCAGCTAGATTCGTCCTGTTCTAGGAGATTGGCAACCCAAGTCCCTAAAGAATCGACTAAAAGACAGGTATAGGGTTTGGCATCAGCAAGGGTAGCAGACAGTTCCACAGGTACAGATAGAGTTACCCAGTCTTGGGGACGACGTTGTTGGTGTTCTAAAATGCGTTGATGCCATTCTTCATCGTCTGGGTTATCGGTGGCTGTTGCTATATAAACAACTGCTTTTCCTGACTGTATAGCTAAAGCTTCTGCCCATTCACTTTTACCAGATCGTGCTGGTCCTGTTACTAAGATGATTTTACCCAAAGTTTTTTACTGAGTATTTTTACAATAGAGGCAGGAGGTAGAAGGAATATTGCCGTCGCCTCCTGTTTTTACTTTATGGGTGAGATTTTTTGTTTCAAATAACTTTTAAGGGATAAAATTAGCACCAGCATCATTACATGCTACAACTGGCAAAAGCCAAAAATCCCAACTACCCCATTCTTAATTATTCAATACTACTGGGGACAGCAAACTTTAGGATGTCTTTATGAACGCAGGCTTAAAACGCATTGAAGCAACTCTACACGATTTAGGGAATCGCGGCACTGACTCTACTGCCGAAACAACTGATTCGACGACAAAACGGCCTTTCTCTTTTAGAATCAGCGTTGGAGCTAACGAATCTACAGAAAGTACACAAATTCCATCTTCTCAGGATGGGGAAGTAAAGTCACAAGGACAAACAGTTGACTTAAATGTAAATACTGAGGTTGATTATCCTTCTGACCAAAATTTCTTTCCTCATCATGAATCTGTGCAGACCTTTCAAGCAGAAGAGAATGGTAACAGAACACCCAGCCTACCCAAGTTAAAAACTCCGACCTTTAGTAGCCATCGCCACGGTGCGAATCCAGCATTGGCGATGAATCTATTGCAAGAAATTCAGGAAACTGTCGCTGGTTGGCAAACAGAATTGCAAAATATTTTGAAACAAATTCAGGATATTTACTTAGAAGGGCCAATTGTCAATGGCTGGTTAGAATCTAATCCCACCGAACCAGAACCAGGAGGAACTGCGACACTGCGCCATGCAGAGGTTGACCGCCTGATGAACTACGTAGAAGAAATTTGTGCCACTGGTGGAAAAGTATCTTATCAATCATCTATTACTGGCTATCGCCTCTGTGGTGTAGACGATACTGGTAAAGTTTGGTCGCGTCTATGTCCACCGGATCAGGTTCCCAATGTTAGTATGGCGATCGCTCGTTACCAAAAGTTACGTCAACTGTTAGGGCGCAAGCAATCTTTGGAAACCCGCCTTAGTCAACTGGCGCAAACTCTTGTAGTTTTACACAGTCATATTCAACAAACGTAAAGTTTTAAAGATTATTTCCGAAGAAACTCGGTTGGTAGGTCGGTAACTTTTGGTTTAGATTAACTCTCAGCAGTTATAGCGTTGGATTTAGATTTTAATCTAAAATCGTTCGACTGAGCGACTTGCCTTGAGCGTATCGCTAAAGCGAAAGCTCCGCTAACGCGTAGCGTCTCGTAGAGAAGTCGAAAGGAGCCGAAGCCCCAAATCTCAAATCCAAAATTAAATCTATGCCAGACACTCAAATCTCTGCCATTATCTGTACTCACAATCGAGATACCTATTTAGGGGCTGCAATTGATAGTCTTTTAGAGCAGGATTTTGCTGCTGATTTTGAAATTGTAGTAGTTGATAATGGATCTAGCGATCGCACCCGTGAGGTTGTAGAAGAAAGGGCCCACAATCCGCGCCTGAAGTATGTTTTTGAACCCACCATTGGTTTATCTGTCGCCCGCAACACGGGTGCAAAGGTAGCCAGTGGTGATATTCTTGCTTATCTAGATGACGATGCCGTTGCCAGTAAGGGCTGGCTACAAGTTTTATATTCTGCCTATTACAATAATTCTAAGCTAGCGATCGCAGGTGGCAAAGTCACTCTCCTGTGGCCTCCAGGAATTCAACAACCACGATGGCTATCTCCAGGGCTAGCTGCAAATCTGGGTGCATACGACTTAGGTGACAGTAACATCTACATTGAGCAACCTGGCTTAACACCCAGAGGCTTGAATTACTCCATCCGCCGCAGTTTCCTAGAAGAAATTGGCGGTTTCGATCCTCATCTCGGTCGAGTGGGTAAAAATTTATTATCTAACGAAGAACTGCAAATGACCGAATTCGCCCTACAGCGTGGTTGGCAAGTCGCTTATCTTCCCGAAGCACTCGTCGCTCACAATGTAGCTCCAGAGCGCCTCCAACGCTCCTGGTTTTTAAACCGGGGCTGGTGGCAGGGTATCAGCGAATGCTATCGAGAACAACTCGCTGGTAAAGCTGGGATCGCTCAATTACAGCGAGGTAGCGAAAGATTTGTGCGAGGCTTGTATAAGGCTTTACAGTATTTCTCCGATCCAGCAGAACGGTTTGACAAACTGGTGTATGCTTACGGTCAGATTGGTTACTTAAATGCTGCTATTCAGGGTCTTTTATCTACATCCAATAAGAAATAACTAGTAACATAATTTCTACTCAATATGTCATCTAAAATACCAGTTTCAGTCCTAATTCCGGCAAAAAACGAACAAGCTAACTTGCCTGCTTGCCTTACTAGCCTCAGCAGAGCAGATGAAATATTTGTAGTAGATTCTCAAAGTACCGACAACAGCATTGAAATTGCTAAAAGTTACGGTGTAAATGTCGTACAATTCAACTTCAATGGACGCTGGCCTAAAAAGAAAAATTGGTCTTTAGATAATTTGCCTTTTCGTAATGAATGGGTGCTAATTGTAGATTGTGATGAGCGCATCACCCCTGAACTTTGGTCAGAAATTGAACAAGCAATTCAAAATGATGAATATACAGGTTATTATCTCAACCGTCGCGTATTTTTCTTAGGAAAATGGATCCGTTATGGCGGTAAATATCCTGATTGGAATCTACGTTTATTTCAACATAAAAAAGGTCGCTACGAAAATCTAAATACAGAAGATATTCCTAATACTGGTGATAACGAAGTTCACGAACACGTGGTTTTGCAGGGTAAAGTTGGGTATCTCAAAAATGATATGCTCCACGAAGACTTCCGCGACCTTTACCACTGGTTAGAACGCCACAACCGATATTCCAACTGGGAAGCCAGGGTTTATTTTAATATTCTTACAGGCAAAGATGATAGTGGTACTATCGGCGCTAATCTATTTGGCGATGCCGTGCAACGCAAACGATTTTTGAAAAAAGTCTGGGTACACCTACCATTTAAACCCATTTTGCGGTTTGTTTTATTTTATATAATTCAACGCGGTTTTTTAGATGGCAAAGCGGGATATATCTACGCTCGTTTACTGAGTCAATATGAATATCAGATTGGCGTTAAACTTTACGAATTACGCAACTGTGGTGGTCACTTAAATACTGCAACTATCCCGAAGGAGGGAGCAGAGGAACAGGGGAGCAGAGAAGCAGAAGCAAAGCTATTGACCATTGATTCCTGATAATGACTAATGACCAACCTTTCGTAGATTTACGCAAATATGACCAATCTTGGTTTGACCGGGGGCGTCCAAGTTGGTATGTTTTATTATGGTGGTTTGTACAAGCGATCGCCTTTCCCCTCACTCCTCAACCGTTAAATATTCTGCGTTGTGCTTTGCTACGATTATTTGGCGCTCGTATCGGTAAAGGTGTATTAATTCGACCTACAGCCCGCTTTACCTACCCCTGGAAAGTCACCATTGGCAACTACAGTTGGATTGGAGATAACGTAGTTTTATATAGCCTCGATCAGATCCATATCGGCGAACATTGCGTAATTTCCCAAAAAAGTTACCTGTGTACTGGTACTCACGATCTCCAAGATCCTGCCTTTGGGTTGAAAACAGCGAGTATCACCATTGAAAATGGTGCATGGGTAGCAGCAGATTGTTTTGTTGGGCCAGGAGTGCAAATCGGGGCTAATGCTGTGATTGGCGCTCGTAGTAGTGTTTTTACTAATATGCCTTCTGGACAGGTTTGTTGGGGAAGCCCTTGTCGCCCCAAAACGGCTCGGATAAAACTCGATCCCTCCACAACCCCGTGATTTTATAGATTAAACGTAGTAAGGGCGTGCAGCTAGCTGTGCGCCCCAGCCCTACACCTCAAGCGACTTGTTAAGAAATTGACAGATGGTCATTAGCACAAAGTAGAGTTTGTCATTTGTCATTAGTGAATAACCAATGCCCAATGCATAAGTAAAATGGTAAGGATCGTGGATTTAATAACCTGTGTAGGTTGGGTTGAGTCTGCGAAACCCAACATCTCTGGGGCGTTGGGTTTCGTGCCTCAACCCAACCTACAAAAGTCGATGTTATTTAATTCTCATTCCTAAGTCGCAGTGGTAATATGTTTTCATGGCTGCTCTAATCCTTTCTATTGATGAACAAACTATTGGATGAAACGCTGTCAATCAAAATTGCTGAACAGATAAACAGCAGAGCTAGCACTCCGTTTGATAATGCTTATAAAGCAGCATTATCTACTGAGGGAGCAAAGTATATTCAGGGATTTTTAGCTTTTGCTGGGAAGCCATATAGACCGATTGAACACAGTTGGATTGAGCTAGACGACGCCTCTGATGTTCGCATTATCGATCCCACATTACCTCATCTAAACAAAAATCCCCAAGAAATCTGGTATTTTGCAGCACATAGTCTGACTGTTAAAAAACTGAAAGCTATTATTGAAGAATCAAAAGAAGATTATCCAGAAGATGATCCATTGCCAATTTATGGCGAACCACCTTATGAATATTACGGTGATGTAATGTTGGGTGGTCAAGACTATCTGGCAGCATATCAAGCCGCAGAGGTTAAGTGCAGAGAAATCAACGAACTCAACCCTGAGAGTAACTAATAAAAATCAATTAAATAATTCATAATTACGACTTATTTAATACGATTTACCATCGCTGCCAAAGTATTCCCTATAGCCACAAATTTTGTCTTCACGCACATCAAAAGAAACCGCTACCCGATTTCTGTAAGGCTGTCCGAATAAATAAAAGTCCCTTGTCCCGAAACTCCAAGACAGCAGTCGTTTCATTACTGGTAACACGGTCTAGACCAGTCAGCTTCAACCCAGGACTAAAGGATTCAGAAACGTACTCGAAAAATTCTCTAGCTCGCTCTTTTCCGACATTTCAACCGGGGAATTTTGCCATTTACTTACACACTCAAAAATCAAATTAATTCCATTGAAATAGAGACTTATAAGTAGAACGATGTGGAAAAACCAAACTATGTTAAGAAAAATTAAATAGACTTAAACCCTCTTCCCTCCTGCCTCCTGCCTCATCCCAACAATAAATATTCACACTGACCTACTTAAGTAATTATTTTTACTTTTTCTGTGCTAATGTCTGTAGCCATTCAATCAGTGGTCTTAAGGTTCCTGGCAATGCTGACTCACTGACGGTCACAGTATGCTGCTTGCCGTTATCTTCTACTGTTAATTTATATTGAAAGCGATCGCTCTGGGGATTTGGCGAAGTAATTAGTTCCGGTAGCCTAAATAAATCAGCAACTTCCACCAGTCGAGGAAGTGTGGCTGCTTCATGTGGCGGAAGACTATCTGTATCAACGGTTGTCCTCTTGCTAATTCCAGCAAAGCCACCTGTGCGTTCAAATGATACTCGCATTTTTTTTTTGCTCTCTGTTGTGTTATTTGGTTGAGATAAATGCAAATACTGGGAGATGATAACTATCATCTCCCACCTTAACAACAACAAACAACAGATTAATCAGTCCTGAGTACTGAATGAGGCAGTGGAAGGTGTTGAACATTTATTCCTAACTCCTAACTCCTCACTCATCACTCCTAACTTCTAGATAACTCCTACCTTTTGCCAAGCATTCTGCACAGCTTTTTGCTCATTACTATCATTACCGTAGAGTTCGCCAGCAACTTGAATGGTGACGTTGGCAGCCTTTTTAAAATCTGCTTTGGCACGCAAGCGATCGCGTAAAGCTATATACCATATTTTGCCAGCTTTTTCCCAAGCATATCCACCAATCTCAACAGCCGCTAGATAAAAAGCATGGTTAGGGATTCCTGAGTTTATATGCACTCCAGCGTTATCTTCAACACCAGTATATTTATCTTTCATGTGGGCTGGTTGGGGATCTTTACCCAATACCGAATCATCATAAGCTGTTCCCGGTAATTTCATTGACCGGAGGGCAACACCTTTGACAGTCGGTACTAAAAGACCTTCACCAATCAGCCAGTCTGCCTCTTGTGCAGTCTGATTTTTGGACTTTTGTTTCACCAAAGAACCAAATACATCAGAAAAGGATTCATTTAGTGCCCCTGGTTCGCCATAATACTGTAAACCCGCTTCATACTGAGTTATCCCGTGAGCTAGCTCATGCCCAATCACATCAATTGACTTTGTGAAGCGTTGAAACATTTCTCCGTCGCCATCACCATAAACCATTTGGTCGCCGTTCCAAAAGGCGTTGTCGTATTTAAGGCCATAATGCACGGTGGAGTCTAAACGTAGTCCTTTGTCATCAATAGAATTGCGATCGAATATTTCATGAAATAAGTCATAAGTAGCACCAGCAGCATCGTAGGCTTCATTCACTGCTACATCACTGCTTGGTGGATCTCCTTCACCACGCACCAATGTGCCAGGTAGTTGCTGTCCATATTTGGCATCGTAGATGGTGCGCCGCTTTTCACCCGGTGAAGGTGCAAAGGAAACACTACCTATGACATCTCTGCGTCCGCGAAGCTGTGCCGAAACATTTAATGTATGAAAAGCCCAACTCCGCTGCTGAGGATTGCCATTCACCACGACATTTTCCAGCATGTGGGGCGGGATAATACAACAAATAGGGCATCTAGAGACAAGTGGATGCTCATACTTAAACCCGGCCGATTTCTTTTTATTTCGAGCCATCCAAGATATTCTCCTTTTGAAACTAAGTGATGGTAAACAGTGGCTTTAACTCCACTGGAGAAAGGAGCAGAAAAACGAATTCAAATTGCGTGTCCCTGGTTTTTTCTGAAGGAAATTTTCTACTCTGTATTTTCGGATAGGTCTGTAGAGGATTGATAGTATCCTCACAGGTACTTCTGATGTGGAAATATTGTATAAAAACACCAAGTCAGCTAAATTAACACCAGTTTTAGCTAAAAGCCTTGTGTGAGTTAGCAAGACCTCCTTTACAGACCTAATGCGTTTATATATTAGTTCTTATCAACAGAAATAATATTATTTATTGCTGTTTTGTTACTATCAAATTGTTAATGCTATAAATGCTTATTGGAGACAGGGGAATCTCAAATTTAGGCATCCAAAACCTAAAATTTTCACAAACAACCACCAAACACCGCCAGACCATAATATTTCCAAGGTAAAGCTAAAGAAAACCTCAAGAAGCATGGAATTAGCTTTGAAGAAGCAAAAACTGTATTCAATGACCCGTGGCAATCAATTTCTGTGTACCTATTGCATCAATAGTAATGATGCGCCTCTGCGGTTCGATTCCTAAATTGGTGCGTTACACTGCGTTAACGCACCCTAGTAATTGAGACACCTACTCGTCGATTTGACCAACGCGGCGGATATTCAAAATGTCGCTCATTTTCTTAATTTGGACGAACACTTGCTCTAGTTGAGAGCGATCGCGTATATCTATTCCTAAGTCGATCAATGCAGGTTGGCCAGTAGAGGTTTTCACCTGGGCATGACGGACGTTGATCCCTTGGTCGCTTAACCGTGACAAAATATCCTTTAGTACCCCTACACGGTCAAGGGCTTCAATTTGAACATCTACTGGGTACGTATGCGGACGACCACTACTTTCGGCGGCTGGGTTCCACCTAACTGGTACTAAGCGTTCATACTCCACAGTCTCCAGATTATGGCAGCCTTGGCGATGAATTGAAATCCCCCTACCTCGCGTCACCACACCAATAATTGGTTCGCCAGGAATCGGGGTACAACACCCAGCTAGATAATATACCAAACCTTCCACCCCAAAAATTGGCGAATCCGTGGAACGTGAGGTAGTTGCAGGTGCATCTCGCAAAGCTTTTGAGGTACTTGCTTCTTTAGGGATAAATGGCGACACAGTGGAAACTGGTTGTTGTCCCTTTGCTACTTCTCGCCAGCGATTTAGCACTAGGTTCAACGTAATTTCTCCGTAACCCAAACCTGCGAGTAAATCTTCCACGCTATGGTAGTTACACTTTTCAGCAACAATCTGCATCGCATCCGACTTCAGCAGACTATCAAAACCAGTTTTACCAAGTTCCTTTTCTAACAACTCCCGTCCACGGGCGACATTTTCTTCCCGGCGCGATCGCTTGTACCATTGTTTAATCCGATATTTTGCTGCCGAAGTTCTGACAAAGTTCAACCAATCTAAACTCGGATGGCAGTTCTTTTGGGTGAGAACTTCTACAATATCGCCATTGTGCAGCCGCGTTGACAGTGGCACCATTCGCCCATTCACCCGCGCCCCTGAACAGTGGTTTCCGACTTCTGTATGAATGCGATAAGCAAAATCTACAGTGGTAGCACCAGGACTTAAAGGAACAACATCCCCCTTAGGGGTGAAGACATAGACATCATCTTCAAATAAATTATCTTTGACGCTATCAAGATATTCTTGTGCATCCTTAAGATCGGTTTGCCATTCTAGCAGTTGCCGCAGCCAAGTAAATTTGTCATCTGTGCCTGTCAAATGGCTAATGCTAGAACCACCTGTTTCTTTATACTTCCAATGAGCGGCAATCCCATACTCGGCGATATGATGCATTTCGATTGTCCGAATTTGCACCTCTAAAGGACGGCCAGTTAATCCAATCACCCCAGTATGCAATGACTGGTAACGGTTAGGCTTTGGCAGTCCAATATAGTCCTTAAATCTCCCAGGAATTGGGCGAAAAGCATCATGAACTACCGCCAACGCCCGATAGCATTCTTCATTGGTTTGAACAATTATTCGCAGCGCTGCCAAATCGTAAATTTCATGAAATTCCTTTTGCTGGCGGTGCATTTTTTGGTAAATGCTATAAAGGTGTTTGGGACGACCGCTGATATCTTGAAAGTGGATTCCGGCTTGCTGCAAACGTTCTCGCAAAATATCTGTAGCTTTGGCCAACTTCTCTTCTCGCGCCGTCCGTTTTTCGGAAACATGCTCCTGCATTTCGCGAAAAGCTTCTGGTTCCAAATATTTAAAAGCCAAATCTTCCAGTTCCCATTTAATTCGCCAAATCCCCAAGCGATTGGCTAAAGGTGCGAATATATCTCGCGTTTCCTGGGCACTGCGGCGGCGGCTGGCCTCTGACATATATTGTAAAGTTCGCATATTATGCAAACGATCTGCCAATTTCACCACAATTACCCGAATATCTTGCGCCATTGCCAAAAACATCCGCCGGAAGTTTTCGGCTTGGCTTTCGGTTTTGCTAGTGAAATTGATTTTAGAAAGCTTGGTGACGCCTTCAACCAATTGCCGCACTTCTGGGCCAAAGCGTTCTTCTATTTCTTGACTTGTAACTTCTGTATCTTCAACGACATCATGGAGAAATCCAGCTGCTATCATAGCAGCACTGCCTCCCAAGTCACGCAGCAATTCAGCCACAGCAATGGGATGAGCGATGTATGGTTCTCCAGATTTGCGGTATTGACCTTGATGTAGTTGGTAAGCAAATTCAAATGCCCGACCAATTAAGACGGCATCATTATGCCTTCGGTCATCTTCTCCTGCGCCGCTACTTGTCGATGACTCCTTCAAACATTTTTTTAACCATTCGGGAATGGCAAGGTCAACTGATGAATTTATCGCTATACTGCTCATACAATTTGGGTTTAGAGAGGATCGGTAGATAAGTGAATGATAATAAAACTAGCAGCATCGCCCTGAAAAGATGCTGTTGCCTAAAAAAGGGTGAAAAAGCAGTGTAAGGATTTCTCCAATTGCAATAGCGTAGCGTTAGGTACGCAGGAGCGTCTGGTAGTCATCCAGTTTGAGTTTCAAGGATCGTTAAAGAAAGAAAATCCATTGATGGCAAACAAAGCCCCAAATCACGATTTGAGGCTTTTAATGCTGATAAGTCTTTAAGAAAGTTTATTGTAGAAGAAAAATTACTTGACATTAATACTATCTTAACTAGCACTGGATGTCTTTAAACCGTGATAAATATCTGGCATTCGTAACTTTATTAGAGCAATTACGCTCCGATGCCACAACTACCCAAATCGTTGCGCCAGAACTGCGGCAGCATGTAGCCACGTTGCAGCAATTTTTCGGGCAACAGATTGTGCCTTTGGCTGATGAAAACTGGCGAGTGCAGTCTTATCAAACGGAGATGAGCAAGCAATTGCGCCTTTTGGCAATAGATGTGATGTTTTTGCAAGGAGCGCGGCAAGCATCTACTGTACAAACGAGACTTCAAACGATTAGCGATCGCTTGACAACCCTCATTCAATACTGTGATGCCATTCTGCAACCAGAAGCGGAAGGAGAAAAATAACAATTGTTCACCTTTTTCTCTAATTTCTCCATCATCTCATTTATGACCTATGATGGAAAGTTATTTTGGCAACAAGTTGGAATTGGGGAATTGGGCATTGATCAATAACAGTTCTTCTCCCCCTGCTTCCCTTGCTCCCTGATCTCCCCATACCTGTTTCAAGGCAACCCCAAATATTACGGTATTATAGACAGCATTAGAAACTTTGAGCAGATGCTTGGCTGACAAAGCGCTACGCCAAAGACATGGCTTCTGGTGATGGAATAATAATAATTTGGAAATCTGAGGATAAGGCGGGGATTTATGCGATCGCAGAGATTATCGAGTCCCCTAAGATTATCACTAACCCCCCAGATATTGGCTATTGGATTGATACCAGTCGCGTTGGTGTTAAACCTTTCGCCAAGATTCGCTTTACCAGCAAGTTGGTAGAAAAGCCACTGCTATGCTAAGACCTCAAGCTTGATTCTATGCTAAAGACTTTGATGGTAATTCGTCAGCCCAACTGTATAAACTATAAGGTGACACAACAAGAGTGGCAGCGTGTATATGAATTGAAAGGATAACAACACAGTTTAAAAAGTGTATATAACGCTATTTTCCTTTGAACTCGGCATTAAAAAAGCCAGTTCCCTGCATATAACAAGAGATATCTAATAAATTTATCTTTTCTCCTAGAAGCCCACTAAAAGTAACACTAGCTCTTATGGGGACATTTGTTGACATGTCATTGCTTACACCATACTGATGCTTTTTAGATCCAAAAGTAGCTTGAGAGGCAACTAGTTCATTACCTGCATCATCTATTATTCTTGTTTTATTCACTACAATCTGAAGTGTTCTTTTTTCCAGTGTGTTCTCTACTGCTAAGTCACATTTAGTTATATTATATCCACCTGATTTACATCCTATCAGTTCAAATATAAATCCTTCCACCTCAAAAAGTTTAGGATTGTTTTCCTTCGTAGTTTTTTTTTGAAACCCGATTTTAGCTAACGTTGCGAGAGAATTTTTGCTATTGAAATTAGGAGACAGTATTTGATATTTATCAAAAGATGACTGCGTAAAGCTTACTAAGCTAGGAATCAAAGAAAAAATTAATGCGCTTTTAAACATTTTTCCCTTTCTGCTTATTACCTTTTGATCGTTAAATTTTCAAAAGTTGGATATGATTGCGGTAGTTTTTCATCTGAAATCAATGATTCCTTTCTTATTGGTGATCTATCTATCACAAAAGGGTCTTGAGTATTTTTAATCAAACCTCTTGATGGCGATGAAAATGGAGCATCTTGGAGGAGATTTATAGTTCCTCCATTATGATTGTTAATTATTACTCCTCCTTGATTCGTACAAACAGCACCATAAGCTAAATTACTGCCAGGACAATTAATACTTCTTTGCTGTGCATAGGCAATACCAGTCAGAGAAAATAGGAGTAGTGATGAAAAAGTAAAAATCATACTTCCCTTTTTTTTCATTTTTGCTACTCCTATCTTTACCTTATAGTTAGAAATTATTCGTCACACTGCCATTATTCGTACAAAGAGAACCTCTATCCAGTTTTGCGCTAGGACAGTTTTCATTATAAGTTTCAGTGTTAATTTGTCGTCCATTTATCTTGTTAGTATTGCGATTCTCAGTATAATTTGTAGTGTTAACTTGTCGCTCACCCACATTGTTTATAGTGCGGTTATCATCGCGCCCCACAATGTTACTGTTTGGAGCTTCTACTTTCGCTGGGCTCTTATTACCGCTTGTACTAGCATTAATCGCCGTGCTATTTTCACTGACTGTAGTAACAGTATGATTTGCAGGTTGCTCAACCTGACTAGATGGCTGAGTATCGCCATTAGAAACATTTACAGTAAAATAAAGTGCGCCAGCCGAAAGAGCAATACTACCAATCCCAATCAAGCTACCAATTAACTTACCCAACTGTTTAGCCATTATGATGGATACCTTTTGCTTATGGATGATTAAGCAGAAAATTACATACCTAAGTACAGTATATTCTACATTTTGTAAAAAGTGAGTTCCAGACAAATTAGTAAGTTGGCGAGAATAAGTCAAGGTAAATTAAGTAATGTAACAAATCTTGAGATTATTTCGTAGTGAAGGCTGAAGCCCTCACTACGAACCTTGAATTATTCACGCTGCTCTACTTAATGTGAACTTCGACATTAAAATTTGTCTTAGTTAGCTCTATTTAATAACTTTCGCCAGATAAAAATTTACGGGACGATATTTTTAGGTATCTATCTTGTATGAAGAAATATTATCTCAAGACACTCAAAGTCAACACCCTACCCTACTCCCTAATCCCTACTCCCTTCATCAGAAGATTCATGGTGCGGCGCATGTATGCTTCTACTGGCTCCGTTGTGGGTTTGAAGATCAGTGCATAATATAGTGACCCGCTTACAAGGTCGATAATTAGTTCTACGTCTGCATCCTTGTGAATTTCGCCTCTGGACTTGGCACGCTCAAGTATTTTAGAAAAGGCTTCACGTCGGAGTTTTGTATATTTTGTCCAGTAAACCTCTGCAAACTGAGGATTGCTAGATGCTGTACTAATTATCAGCGCAAGTGTCTGACGACCAAGGGGACTATCTATTTTTTTGGCGGCATTATTAATCAGGATATCCATGTCTCCCCAAAAGCTATCAGTATCGGGGATCACTAAATCATCTCTCAAACTTTCGATCGCGTCTGCAACTAATTCTTCTTTGGAAGTGTAACGCCGATAGATGGTCGTTTTACCAACTCCAGCACGGGAAGCGATCGCTTCTATACTCATGCTTTCATATCCTACCTCTGCAAGCAAATCTAGGGTCGCTTGCAGAATGGCTTGGTCGGCGTGGATGCTACGTGGGCGTCCAGAAGAACTTGACATAGGGAATAGGGAATAGGGAATAGGGAATGGGGAATGGGGAATGGGGAATGGGATCGCTGCTGCTTTCCTTGACCTTTTTTATATGATACGCTACCGTATCGTATAGATGGAGTACCTATTTTTAGCTTTGCGATCGCTCTGATACTAATTATCGAAAAGAAAGTTGGATTTCATCTGGGCTTCTTAATTACAAATTAGTATTATTGATGGCTACCAACATTAAACGTTCTAGTTTTGACCAATTTGGTTATGTCCACGGGCCATTGAAGTGGGCGATCGCTTTTACGGCTTCCCTTGGTGCGATCTTAGAAGTAATTGATACCAGTATTGTTAACGTTGCCCTGACAGATATACAGGCTAGTTTGGGTGCAACTGTCAGTGAAGTCGGCTGGGTAGTAACTGGATATGCGATCGCAAATGTCGTCTTAATTCCCTTATCTGCATGGCTGGGAGATTACTTTGGACGCAAAACCTACTTTATTTTCTCGTTGATTGGCTTTACCCTGGCCTCGGTTTTATGCGGGTTGGCATTTAATCTGCCGATGCTAGTTTTTTCTCGAATTCTTCAAGGTTTATGTGGTGGTGGGTTGCTAGCTAAAGCCCAAGCGATTTTGTTCGAGACTTTTCCACCTGCTGAACAAGGTTTAGCACAGGCAGTTTTTGGGGTAGGTGTAATTGCTGGCCCAGCCATCGGCCCGACTTTAGGGGGATTTTTGGTAGATGGTTTGGGCTGGCGGTGGATTTTCTTTGTTAATATTCCCTTCGGGATCGTTGCAGTGGCGATGTCATTGGTATTTTTGCCCAAAGATAAAGACAAAAGCGAGACACAAAGCCAAGCCGTCGATTGGTTCGGGATTGGGTTTTTGGTGATTGCTATTGGTTGTATGCAAACTTTGTTAGAGGAAGGAGAGAAAGAAGACTGGTTTTCCTCCGGTTTCATCACCACATTAGCGATCGCCAGTATTATCGGATTGGGATTATTTATTTGGTACGAGTTGAAAATAGACCATCCTGCCGTTGACTTGAGAGTTTTACGTCACCGTTCTTTAGCTGCTGGAAGTGTGTTATCTGCCGTGGTAGGAATGGGGCTTTATGGCACACTCTTTGCTGTGCCGATATTTGCTCAGAGTGTGCTGCACTTTACAGCAACGCAGACAGGACTATTGTTAGCACCTGGGGCTTTAGCATCTGCGATCGTTATGGTTTTATTAGGCAAGCTGTCCACCAAAATTGATGCCCGATTTTTAATTGCAATGGGTGCTGTGGGATCATCTGGAGTCATGTTTCAACTCGCAGCAATTACCCCACAAACTGGCATAGATGATTTATTTTGGCCATTGGTATGGCGTGGGGGTTTTACTGTGTTGATGTTTCTCCCTTTGAGTTTGGCAGTTTTAGGCCCGCTACCCAAACCGGATATTTCTGCCGGCTCTGGTTTCTACAACCTCACCCGACAACTAGGTGGTAGCATTGGCATTGCTCTACTCACCACTTTGCTTGACCGACGAGAAGCTTTTCATCGAGCCATCCTATTAGCAAAACTTAGTCCTTATGACCCAGAAACCAGTATGCGCCTCGATGCACTTAATGGGGCACTGCAAGGTCAAGGTATGGATGCAACAACAGCTCAACAACAAGCACTAGCTTTATTAAGTCAAACAGTAGATACCCAAGCTGCGGTTTTGTCTTACGCAGATTGCTTTCGGGTGGTAGGGGTAGGGTTCCTTTGCTCATTACCTCTGTTGCTATTTCTGGGTAAAGGCGGTGCAGGAGTGAAAGCGCCAGTTGGTCACTAGGGTAAAGGAAATAGTGGTCAGATCCCCGACTTCTTGAAGAAGTCGGGGATCTCGTAGCCCAGCAAAATTAATGCGATACCTATTCTAAATTCTCTGACTGCAAAACTGCGTAATAACACGGCTTCAGAATTATTTTCTGCCGAAAGTCACAGCAAAAAATTAATACACACGGATTGATCTAGATGAAAAAAGTAAAAGTCCCACTCAGTTTTGAGCGGGACTATATGAAGTCTTATTGCTAAAATGAGAAATATTGATCTTAGAAAAAGTTCATTATTGTAATAATACCAACGCTAGTTAACACCATCAAAGCGCCCATAATTATAGACTGGCCTAATGGATTGCTGAATTTTGCATTGTTCATTTAAGTAAAATCCCTTTTATTAATAGTCCCTTAACCATATCAAAATCAGTATAAATAGCTATAAAAATAATGTAAAACTTAAATTAGCGTAAAATTTCTTAGTAAATACTTATTTTTGGACTTAAGTATCAATTTTTACTTTTAATGATTTGTTCTTCTGGTCTGCCGACTTCCCATTCTCCAGTTCCAAAACGTAGTAATTTCCGAACAGAATAAATACCTGAACTCCGAGCGGAATACGTGCCTTGATGGGATAAAATAAATCTTAATCAAGGTAAAAATATTTTGAATAGAAGATTATCATGACAGCATCCACGGAATCTAGAAACCAAGCGATCGCTTTTGACCTAGAAAAATTAAATGAGCAATTTGAAACTGCCACTCCCAAAGAGATACTGGCATGGTCTATAGAAAATATCCCAACGGGACTGGTGCAAACAAGCGCCTTTAACGTGGATGACATGATAATTACCCATATTCTTTACAGTGAACTGAAGCATCCCGTTCCTGTGATCTTCCTCGACACCTTGCACCACTTCCCTGAAAGCCTAGAATTAGTAGCCAAAGCTATACAAATCTACAACCTGGATTTGCAAACTTTCAAAACTCCAGATGTAGACACCCGCGAAGCCTTTGAAGCCAAATACGGCGACAAACTCTGGGACAAGGATATTGCCAAATTCCACCACATTACAAAAATTGAACCACTACTACGGGGTCTGGACGAACTCAACAGCGTCGCTTGGATTACCGGACGCCGCCGTGACCAAGCAGTAACCCGTGCGAATATGCCCATATTTGAATTTGATGGTAAAGGTCGGCTGAAAGTAAATCCTATAGCTACCTGGACACGCAAAGAAAGCTGGCTTTACGTGGCTGAACACGGAGTTGTCTACAACCCCCTCCACGACCAAGGTTATCCCAGTATCGGCGACCAACCCATCACCACCAAAGTAGCCGAAGGCGAAGACGAACGCGCCGGACGCTGGCGGGGAAGTGATAAAACAGAATGCGGAATCCACATTTAAGCATAAGTGGGGGGTAGAGATTAGGGAGTGGGGAATATAAGAAAAGAAAAATTTCCCCAAACTCTCCCCTTCTCTGCTTACTCTGCACCTCTGCGGTTGGTTGTATAACAGCGTTACACAACAAATTTAAAGACTAGTTTATTGACCATTTTGCTGGAAAAGCTGCTCTAGAGAAGCTAATTCAGCTTCTGTCGCTGCGTCAAGCGGTGGTAAAGCTCGCTGCATAATTGAGTGAAGCGATCGCTTTTGCACTTTTGCACCCTGTAAGCCCAACTCCTGCAAAAAAACTTTAATTTTCCCTATCATCTGCTGACGGTCAGCTTTAGTAATATCAGAACTGCGGTAAATTTCAGTTTGAATAGCTGGTAATATAAATTTTTTAACCTTTTCATATTCCCCTGATAAAACAGCATCTTGGGCTTTAGCAACTAACTCTTTTATGGTTGTTAATGACTCCCAATCTTGCTGTTTGCGCTTTTCTATACGAAATAACATATAGCTGTAACCTTTGAAAGGCTTACTATCACGGACAAATACTTTAGTACTTCCAGGAGAGCCAAGCCGGAGGTTATCATTGACGACGCAAAGATTTTCACTGCTAATTTCGTGTTCCTCCGCTAAAATTACGGCAAAATACCCCTCTCTGAAGAAGTTACTACTACCACCATCAGCATCAGAAAAAGTTTGTTGATAACCTAACTCTAATCGGCGTTCTCCAATATCGAGTAAATCTTCAATTCCGCGATATACCGGTTCTGCTAAATTCAAAACACTTGAGAGTTGAGGTACAGGTAACAATTTGGCAAATCTTCCCATTGTTTCGATAAATTTGCCGATGGAGTCACTCGCAGCCATGCTGAATAAACCAGCTTGAAACTCTACTAAACCTTGATTAAATGGAAACAGAGGAGTAAGAGGATATCTGTCTTGAATGACTTTATCCAAATTGTTGCTTCCCAAATCTTTTAATTGACCGGGCGCAGCTAAATAAGGAATAGTTACTAACTTAGAGTCGTAATGGAAACGGACAGCAGCATGAACAACAGGATACCGTTGTTTGAACCAGTCTACATCTTTAGCTATATTCATATCCTCTAGCCAGATACGACAATAGGCATCACCTGCACGAATAGGTGTATCATCGCAGTCTATATCAACTCGATGTTTTGGCAGGAAAAGAGTTGTATATTTTTTAGCCTCTCGGCTGAAAGTATCAGATAAATTCTGGAAAAAGCTCATGAAATTATTCCTCTGTTACATCAACCTAGATGCGGTGAAATCTGATTCCAAATAGCACGAATGGGAATACCTCCCATTGAACCTAGAGTCACGGTACGTCCTATACCGGGATTTCCTTGATGAATTGCAATCAATTCCCATTGGCGATTAAAAATTGGTGCGCCAGAGGAACCGTCATCAGTTTTCACATTATGGTCAATGTAATCTTCTCCTACTTGCGTAATTTGCCCAAAGTCGGAAATTATCACTGGGTTTCCTTGGGGATGATGGATAATACGAATATCTTGACCGCTATCTAATATAGATGTTTCATTAATAAAAATGGCTTTTTGTTGTTGAGGATTATTTTTGATTTTGACTAAAGCGTAGTCAGGGCGATTATGATAGATGATAAAAGCCATATCTAGTTCAAAGAAATTATTGTCTAACTTACGGCTGTCAGCATTGTAGTTAAAACGTACCCAAGCTTGTCTAACTTGAGTTTTGCTAAAAATGTGATTGCAGGTTAGTAATAAATTTCTACCTATCAATACTCCTGTCCCAATACCCATTCCTTTGGGTGATTCGATTCTGCAAACAGTATTACAAGCCTTTAAAGCGTTGAGATTTTCCTGACCTCGTACAACTAATTTAGTGAATAATTCTATATCTTGGTCTTCAAACTCATAACTTTCTTTTCTATTTAGTAGATACTGTAACAATTTCACCATTGGGTGATGATCTATTCGCTGATTAGAGACTTTATAATCTTTAAATTTTGCTACTACTCTGTTGCTGAATTCTACAGGATTGTTAATAAAAACTAGAGGTCTAATAAACGAATCTTCAACACCTGATGAGCTAAATACGCTTCTCCAACTACTTGCATTATCAAACTTTGTAGCAAAGAATTTTTCTAGACTATACTCTAAACATACAACATCATTTTGCTCTAAAAATATTTCCGGCTTCATGACGTTCTCATTTGTCAGAATTAAACTATAGTTTTCAGTTGTAAATAACGAATTTTCAAAAGATTGAGTAGCTGGGACAGAAAATGAATCAGCTATAGGTTCTGATGTTTGTTGCTGAAATCTCTCATCTAATTTTAGATTAGATGTTTGAACGTTTTTGCTTAAAATTGGGGTTAGAATTATAGAATCTGTATTAACCTGGATATAAGTGGACTGATGAAATCTATCCTTCAAAAGTTGAATAAATTCTTGTATAGAATAACTTGGGTTAGAGCGGTATTGTCTTAATGCTTTTTCTATCGGTTTGACAACATTTACATAAAGATTATAAATATATTCACGTCGTGCAGTCTTTGTATTCTCTATCTGCTCTGAATAGAAACTGTACCATTGCCAAAGTGAGCGAAACTGATTGGTGTTTGAGACTGATATTCCTGTTTCTCTAAAAATCTCTATTTTAAACCAAACTTCTTGATATAGCTTTCTGTAATTCTCATCATTATACTGAATTAAAGAAATAGTATTACTTTCAGTAGCTACCTCTATCATGATTTCTTGTAGCTTTTCTATTTTGGCTTTTAATTCCTCAATTTGTGTTGGTTCTAACTCATTATTTAAGACTTCTGGTGAGGTAACTTTGACATAATTTTTGCATAAAGCAATATAAATTTGATTGCAGAAATTTTGATAAAGGTTATGAATATAACCTCCCCGGAAAGCAGATTTACTTAACTTAGATTTCCAATGCCTATACCAGTCCCATAGTGAGTGAAAATTGTTTGGATTTTGTATAGAAAATCCTTGGTATTGAAGGTCTTCTATTTGTGATGTTATTTCTTGATAAAGTTCAGTGTACTCGTCTTCTTTATCCTGAATTCGATACTCTTGGGAATTAGTAGCAACTGCAATCATTATCGATTGCAGTTTTTGAATATTTGTTAATAATTCTTCAAGTTTTGTTAATTGCATACAAAAATTACAGGATGCTGCCAATGTCATCTTGAAAGACTACACTAGCACCTTTGTCTATTCCTGATTCAGTAAATGTTTTATGTGTTCCACTAGTAGCTTGATCTGACTGTCTCTATTCCAATACCACTCGCTAGACCAAATTCTGTAAATGTTCCAACCTAAGCCTTTCAGAATTTCGTGGCGAAGGCGATCGCGCTCCCGTGCTGTAGGATATTTATGATAAATAGTTCCATCACAAACAATACCCAACAAAAACTCTTCTGTTTCTTGTCGTCGTTCATCTATTACTGCTAAGTCTATGGGATAGGCTGAACGACCTACCCGTTTTTTCACCCTGTATCCTTGCTGTGTTAGAGCTTGATATACATCCTCTTCAAAAAGAAAATCATATTCGGAAAAATTATTATCAAAGTGCGTTTCTAATTTTTCACCACCCTTTTCAGCAAATTCAAAATATTTTTGTATCAGCCTCACTTCCTCATTATCCGAATCAAAATTTATTGCTTTAATAGAAGCTACTAAAACAAACTTGCTTTTTGCACGAGTTACTGCTACATTTAAGCGTCGCCTTCCTCCTGAATTAGTAAGAGGCCCAAATTTATGGATTAGCTTCTGGCTGTTTTCATAAAACCCAAACCCAAAGCTAAAAATAATTATTTCTCGCTGGTCTCCTTGAACTCTTTCTAGTGGTTTAATAAAGAAATTACGCGAGTCTTCTTGACACAATTCTTGAATGCTTGGATAGTCTGAACTAAGTTGCTGTAGTTTGTCTCGAATCATTTCTTCTTGAGATTCATTTAACGTAATAATTCCCAAAGAAAGTTCAGAAAGATCCTTATGTTCTCGACAATGTTCTAGACAATGCTGTATTGTCAGTTCTGCTACTTTTTGTGCTTCGCGGATATTATATTTTCCATTATCACCGGGGGTGTAGATTCCATCTGAAACGTACTCAAAATGAACGCCTAGATTAGGATTTTTTGCTGGATTTGGGAAAGTCAAAAGCTCTAAATCATAAAAGTTTTGGTTTGAGAAGGCAATTAAACTCTCGTGTTTACTGCGATAGTGCCATTTCAGCGTAAATTTATCTGGGAGTGACCAAGATTCATCGAGCAAGCTGTCATATATTTCTTGCTCCTCATCTTCACCACCTGAAGCATTGCTTTTAAAGAAATAAGTTGGCGGTAGTTGCTTTCTGTCACCAACAACTATTACCTGCTTTGCTCGCATAATTGAAGGTACTGCATCTTCGGTACAAACTTGGGAAGCTTCATCGAAAATTACTACATCGAACTCTACAGCTTGCGGTTCTATATATTGACTAACAGCAAGCGGACTCATTAGCCAAAAAGGTTTTAAGGTAGTCACAAGTTTAGAAGCTTCTTTGATGAATTGACGGATTTTTTTATGCCCTTTTTTTAATGTGTTTTGTTGTTCGAGTAATTGTATTTGCTTCCTTGCTTCTGGTTGTACAGACCACTTTTGCCAGCGTTCAGCGTGGAGTTGTCTCAAACGCTGTATTGCTACTTGATATTGTTCATTATCAAGCTGAGAAAATTCTTCTAATTTCTGCTCATGCCTTTTTTGGTTAAAATTCCGCAATTCAGTACTATCTAAGATGTATCCCAACCAGTCCTTATAAATACCTTGTTGTAGAACTAAAAACCAAAAAATTGGTTGAATATTAGACTCTCTTAGTTTTAATAAAAAATCTTTAGCTCCAATATTTTCTAGTTTCTTTACTAGCTGTTCGCAGTCTAACCATTTCTGGAACCAATCTAGCTCTTTTTGGGCTTTATTAAGGAAATTTTCTACTTCATATAAAGGTTTTCTTTCTAATTCACCAGGTTTTGCCATTGGTTCCTGGTGAAAATGTTGTTTGAGGAATTCAAAGCCTTCTGTTATCAAGTTTCGTGAAATCTGTAAATTTGTTAATAAAGTCCTAAGTTCTTGCAAATTTTCAGATGAAGAGATAACTATTGCAACTTCCTTTGAAGGCAGTGAATGACTTTGTAGACTTTTCAACCAATTCAATGCTTGCTCAATAGCATCTAAGTCTGGCATTTGAGCTTCAAAGAATGAACCAAACGCTCGATGATATTGATGTGTAGTATCTTTTAATTTATTCCAAGTTTCACGTTGCCGAATTGCATTATCAATATCTTTAATTAATTCTTGGTCAGTCACTCTATTTTTTACTTTTTGGAGGCTAATAAGGCTTCTGCGAGTAGGTAAATAACCACATTTTAACCAGCGAAAAATACCTTTATAATTCTGAAAGCGTTCTTTAAATTCCGTCAATTCTGGTAAATTCCAGCTTAAAAACTCATTGATGTATTTATTACTAAAATCTGAGCCTATACGTTGAAGTTCACCAATATCATCTTTAAGTTCATCAAAGTTTTGTTGCAAAGTATTTAATATCGTTCCTCGCAACCAATTCTTAGGAAAACGTGGAGGTACTTCAATAAGATGAGCTATCGCTAGCTGAAGCTTGTCTAAACCTAATAAAGTGTTAGCAGGTTCTATTTTTAATAAGTGCCGCAAACGAGTAGTAGTTATTGTGGCAAGCTGAATTCCTTGTCGCAAGTCGTCAATATTCTGGCGTAAGTCACTGCTAACATCAGAATTCCATCTCCTTATGGGACTACTTGACCATATAGTTTTCTGTCTTCCTCGAAAAAATGGCTCAAATTGTCCCAGGTCATTCAGTAAATCTTTAGCTTCCAACAATAATCTTTTTTCTGACCAATCTTTAAGATTATAGGTATTAAATTCGAGTGTCGTATTTAACTCTCGTTCCAGTTTGAGTAATTCACCATAAAGTTCAAAAGCAGATTTGTTTATTGGCTGGTGTTTATGATGCAAACTTGCAGTGTAACTATTGAGGCTTTGCTGACAGTTACGCAATTGTTGAAAGAATATATCTCGCTTTCCCTGTTGTAACTCAGTTTCATTTCTTTGTGACAAACGAATTTTAGTTTGATTTAGTTCTTTTACAAACTCTTTGGTCTTAGTTGTACCTTTATGGTGTAGGTTTAAACATAAGTCTTCAAGGCTAGGCTCAGAATCTCGTCGTAGTGTCTTGTATACGGCATCTAAGGCAGTCTCCTTTTCTGCAACTAGCAGAACTGTTTTGTTTTTGCCTATTAGTTCGGCAATTATGTTGGCAATCGTTTGGCTTTTTCCTGTCCCTGGAGGCCCCTGGACTACAAAACTAAGCCCTGCCTTTGCAGCTTCAATTACTACTTGCTGGCTAGAATCAGCATTACATATCTGATATATCAATTCAGGATTGATTGTATCCAGTTCTTTATCTGTGATAGTTTTAATATCACTACGATTTTCTTGTGCTTCTTGTAGAGCAAGCCCTTGCAGAACCGGGTGATTGGCGATGAGTTCCTGATTTTGTTCGAGATCCTTAACCATCGCTGTTTTGACAGACTCAAATAAGGTAATATAAGCAGTCTCTTCTAGTTGCCAATCCTGCTTTTCGCCTATAGCAGTACGCACTGCATTTATAAATCCTTCATAGCCCAAATTTTGAAGTGTTTCAGTTTCAGGCAACGTGATATTAAATTCGTCACGTAGCTTGTTTACTAAAAGGAAGTTAATGGAAATATCCTCATCAGTAGAGCATAGTGTATATTCTGGTGGTTTCTTACCTTTCTTTTGTAATTCCACTGGAATGAGCAACAGAGGAGATACTAACTTATCCTTCTCCTTTTTTTCTTGAGGCTTTGCAGTATCAAACCAGGTCAAAGTACCAAGGACTAGGAACAGGCTAATAAAACCCTTTTCTTCTATTGTTTTTTTTGCTTCTCTACGCAGTTTATCTAGATGCTTGATGAGGTCAGCTTCAGTTTGGTTAGTTCTCAACTCCTTAAAGGAAATTGATTCAGATTCATATCCAGCGAGGTTGTCAAATAAGATTAAAGATGATGTAACAACCTCAATTTTTGGCTTTTTGCTCTTTCGGAAGTCAAGTAGTGGATTACTGTTACTTGAACCAGCAAGTGTATCCCTCCAATCATTGATTTTTCGTTGAATTACAGGATCTATGCCGTTACTCATTGACTTCCGATTGCTAGCAGTTAATCAAAACAAACTTTTTTCTAATACTTTATATTTTAAGTAAAATCCCTTAGAAAGTGTATATTGTTTGTACAAACTTCATATAGTAGTGCAATAACCTATACCAAAACATCAAAGAACACGCAAACAACTGACCCGTAATTGCTAAGTTTGAGACATTTAGAGAGTTTTCAATAGCTATTTGTCATTAATATGTAGACAAAGAACAAAGGACAAATATGATTAAAATCCTCCATCTTTCCGATATCCACATGGGAAGCGGCTTTTCCCACGGACGAATTAATCCGGCAACTGGATTAAACACACGATTGGAGGATTTTGTCAATACATTATCTTTGTGTATTGACCGAGCGCTGACAGATGCAGTCGATATGGTGATATTTGGTGGCGATGCTTTCCCGGATGCTACACCACCACCTTATGTACAACATGCTTTTGCCAACCAGTTTCGCCGTCTTATGGATGCCAATATTCCAACAGTGCTGTTGGTAGGCAACCATGACCAACATTCCCAAGGACAGGGAGGGGCGAGTTTAAATATTTATCGCACTTTGGGAGTGCCAGGGTTTGTTGTTGGTGATACATTAACTACTCACTGTATTGAAACCCGTAATGGCAAAGTGCAAGTAATTACTCTGCCTTGGCTGACTCGTTCCACACTGATGACTCGCCAAGAGACTGAAGGTTTATCTTTAGCGGAAGTAAACCAACTATTAACAGAACGTCTGCGAGTTGTTTTAGAAGGGGAAGTTCGCCGTCTTGACCCCGATGTGCCTACTATTCTTTTGGCTCACTTGATGGCTGACAATGCAACCTTGGGCGCAGAACGCTTTTTGGCAGTAGGTAAAGGCTTTACTCTACCCCTATCTTTGCTGACACGACCTTGTTTTGATTATGTAGCGTTGGGACACGTCCACCGCCATCAAAATTTGAATAAATCTAACAACCCGCCGGTGATTTATCCAGGGAGTATTGAGCGGGTAGATTTTAGCGAAGAAAAAGAAGACAAAGGCTATGTAATGCTGGAACTGGAGCGGGGAAGCGCTGAATGGGAATTTTGTCCCTTAACAGTTCGGACTTTCCAAACTATTGAGGTGGATATCTCGAAAGCAGATGATCCGCAAGCGGTGTTAATGAAAGCGATCGCCAAGTATGATATTGAAGATGCTGTAGTGCGGCTAATTTACAAACTCCGCTCTGAACAGATGGATTTAATTGACAGTTCCTCTCTACATACTGCTTTAAGTCCCGCTCACACCTACACCATTCAAGCAGAATTAGTGAGTCAATTAGCCAGACCCCGAATTCCTGAATTGAGTGCGAGTAGCAGCATCGACCCAATGGAAGCGTTAAAAACTTACTTGAACAACCGCGAAGACCTCAAAGATATTGCAACATCAATGATGGATGCAGCGCAGAAGTTACTAGCAGATGAAGTGGAAGTTTGGCTGGAAGCAGCAAATAATTCGTAATTCGTAATACTTCTCTACGAGAGGCTGCGCCCGAAGCGTAGCTATGCCGCAGGCTTTACGACTACGCGGTAGTTGAGCGCAGTCGAAACTCAGTACAAGTTCGTAATTCGTAATTAACAATTCTTATGGAATTGCCACGGGAAGCGAGTTTATTTTCGTCAAATTAGTGACAGGAAATCCACCGCATTATGCTTTATCAAAGGGTTTTTTGATGCTGAACCCTGGAAATGAATTGTACCACGTGCTACGTATATTGAAGGGTCTGACTCAGTTGGTGAGTACTTAAATCTTATCGCCTGATTATCTGTTCTACCAGGAGAGTCAATATCTGACAACCAGCCGCTACATCAGTTAGCATTAAGTGATGAGAAAATGTCTGAGATTTGAATAGTAGTGATTACAGGAGTAAGTATAAAATGAAGATTAGGGGAATAAAACGCGGTCAAACTATTGAATTATTAGAGCAAATTCACAGTATTCCTGATGGAGCAGAAATAATCGTTAATCTAGAGCTTACTTCTACTAAATCTGTCGTAGCAAAACTAGACTTGACAGATGAAGAAAGGCTTGCAAAATTGAATAAATTATTTGGAGTTTGGCAAGACCAACCAGAGTTGATAGATATATTTGCTGAAATTGACCAGCAACGTCATCCTTACCAAGGAAGGGTGATAGACTCAATAGATAAAAATAGATAAATAGAAGAAAGGCTAATGTATCTTCTAGATACTAACATTTGTATTGCATTGCTTAATGGCAATACCAAAGCAGTACCTATATTTAATCGCTATTTCAGCCAATGCTATCTATCTACAATAGTAGTTTCAGAACTTTACAAAGGTGTTTACTGTTCTAAACAAGTTGAAAAAAATTTAGAAACACTAGCACAACTAACTGAACTATTACCCATTGAGCCATTTGATATAGATGCTGCAAGAGAATTTGGTAAAATTCAAAGTGAATTGAGGCAAATTGGTAGACCAACAGGAGAAGTAGATGCACTAATTGCTGCCGTTGTCCGCTCTCGTAATGATATTTTGGTTACGAACAATATCAAGGATTTTGAAAATATACTTGATTTGCAATTAGAGAACTGGTTAGAGTAGCAAAAAATCTGTATGAGTATTTCTACAATTAAGCGATCGCTTGATTATATATTCTCACCGGATGTGCGATCGCTCTTTCAATAATGAGAAAATATACTATCTATAAATTTAGGGAAGTTCATGATGAAGCGAGAATTTAATGTAATTCTCGAACGAGATGCAGATGGCTACTTTGTTGCTTCCGTCCCAAATTTTCATAATATCGTAATGAGCGCGATCACTAGATATGATTTTCAAAATGCTTTAATGCGACTACTTTGTTTTACAAACACCTTTACGGCTAAAAAAAGTCGAGTTTTCACTCCTGTTTTGTATTAAAAATCACATATTTTTGAGCAAATATTATGTATACATCTGGATTGTTTTGCTTGCCAGCAGAAAAACCCGTTTTTTGAAATACCTTGGTAAATCAGATTTATTTACTACTTTTGATCGTAAATTGCTCACTTAGTCAAAAAAATTTAATCCAGATGATAAATATTATTCTATATACCCTATAATTCTCATAATCACGGTATCCATGTAGAAATACCGTAGATTTAGGGGTGATTCTGATGAGCAAGTCGCAACAACCGACACAATTAAGTAAATTCCTCAGTGAGGAGATACAGGCTTATGCAATGAAAGCCTTGCGGAATATACAAATATCGTATCAACATACAATCAGAAGTTGGTTGGATGGACGCAGTATCCAAAGCTTTGTGAGTCTGTTTTTAATAAGTATTTTTTTGAGTATAGCAGTTGCCTCCTGTTCTGGAAGCAGTTCAGCTAGCAAAAATGATGTTAAGTTAAAACTCGCTTCTTTCTCCGTCACCAAAGCTGCACATGACCAGATAATTCCCAAATTTGTCGAAAGCTGGAAGAAAGAACACAACCAAAACGTCACGATTGAGGCGACTTATGGGGGTTCTGGCGCTCAAGCGGCTACAGTCATTGACGGTTCGCAAGAAGCAGATATAGTACATTTGGCACTTCCCCTAGATGTGATCAAAATTCAGCAAGCCGATTTGATTAAGTCAGGTTGGGAAACCAGATATCCGAGAAATGGTATTGTCAGTAAATCTGTAGCTGCGATCGTTACTCGTGAAGGTAATCCCAAAAATATTCAGACTTGGGCAGACTTGGCAAAAGATGGCGTGAAAATAATTGCAGCTAACCCAAAAACTTCTGGTATTGCTATCTGGGAATTCTTAGCTTTTTGGAGTTCTGTGAGTTTAACAGGTGGTGACGAAACCGCAGCATTAGATTATGTCACCAAAGTTTATAAGAACATCCCGGTATTGACGAAAGATGCCCGTGAAGCTAGCGATTCATTCTTCAAAAAAGGCGAGGGAGATGTCTTAATTAACTACGAAAATGAGGTGATTTTGGCGCAAATAGGTGGATTAAAACTGCCTTATGTTGTACCTCAAGTTAATATTTCCATCGATAATCCTGTGGCTCTAGTTGATAAAAACGTTGATAAACACGGTACAAGAGAAGTTGCACAAGCATTTGTCAATTTTCTTTACTCCACAGAAGCTCAACGGGAATTTGCTAAATTACAGTATCGTCCTGTTAACCCCACTGTCACTCAAGAAATAGCGTCAAAACAGCCGCCAATTAAAACTTTATTTACCTCTCAAGATTTAGGTGGTTGGGAGCTTATCCAGAAAAAGTTTTTTGAAGATGGGGCAATTTTTGACAAAGTTCAAGCTGCTAGCAAAGCATAAACTTTACTTTTTTAAGCAGCATTATTTGTATAGTCACTTTATCTCAATTGATAATTTATGAGCTTTCATCGCAGATTTAAAGATAGCTTTTTCTTCACATCTTTAATGGTTCTTGCCAGTAGCACCACTGCTTGTAACGGTGGACAAGAATTGAAAAGTCAAGTGAGTATTGATGGTGCAGCCGTGGGTTTTCCTATTTCTTTAGCAGTTGCAGAAGAATACCAGAAGGTGAAATCTGACGCGAAAGTTAGTGTTGCTTCCAGTGGTACTGGTGGCGGTTTCAGTAAATTTTGTAATGGCGATATTGATGTTGTTGGTGCTTCTCGTACCATCAGAAATGAAGAAATTAAAAAATGTAAAAGTAAGAACATTGAATTTGTGGAGTTACCGATAGGTTTAGACGGCGTAGCTGTAATTGCAAATCGTAAAAACGATTTTGCTAAATGTCTAACCATTAAGGAAATGAACACAATTTGGAGTGCTAAATCAGACGGCAAAATCTTGACTTGGGATCAAGTTAATCCTAAATTTCCTAAGCTACCACTGAAGCTTTATGCTCCGGCTTCTGATACGGGAACTTTTGATTATTTAACTCAAGCCGTTACTGGTAAAGCCAAGAATGGGCGCACTGACTACACTCCTAGCCATAATCAAAACCTGCTAGTGCAAGGTGTTTCTGGAGATGAATCAGCATTGGCTTATGTAGGGATATCTTACTACATTCAAAACCAGGAAAAGCTCAATTTAGTTGCTATCGAAAATCTCAAAGGAGAATGCAAAAAACCAGTTCCGTTGGATAATGTCCTCAAAAATACCTACACACCTTTGTCTCGTCCCCTGTTTATATATGTCAGTAAGATATCTTTAGATAACAAACCAGCAGTCAAAGAATTTGTAGATTTTTATCTAGAAAATTCTTGGAAGTGGGTAGATGGTGCTGGATATGTAGCACTACCTGATGAAGCTTACGTCAAGGTAAAACAAAAATTTGCTGCTGGTGAAACTGGGACAAAATTTCAAAAAGCCAAACCAGGTGAACCAATTACAAACTTTCTTTAGACAAATACCCATTCAGATGTAACTTGATTTGTAGTCACAACCTCACTGTTTATGCAAAATTCAACTTCTCAAGACGATCCTTATTTATTACCCAGACAATCACTAGACAAAGATATATCTGAAGATATATCAGAAAGGATTGTGGGAACGATTTTATTTGCTTGTGCTTTAGTTTCTATTTTGACTACCTTTGGTATTGTCATAATTATTTTTCAGGAGACATTTGGTTTTTTCCAAGAAGTTTCTTTTGCTCAATTCTTTCTTGATACTAAATGGACACCTCTATTTGCAGAGAGGCATTTTGGCATTTGGCCTTTAATTAATGGCACTTTCTTGACTACAGCTATTGCTATGTCAGTGGCGATTCCTTTGGGTTTATGTTCTGCCATTTATTTGAGTGAATATGCTCAACCCAAAGTAGCAGCAGTTTTACGCCCAGCCGTGGAACTTTTAGCAGGAATTCCAACTGTAGTATATGGTTACTTTGCACTATTGTTTCTGACACCATTGCTGCGGCATATTATCCCTTTAGAAATATTCAATTCCTTGAGTGCGGGGGTAATGATGGGAATCATGATTACTCCCACCGTTGGCTCTATTAGCTTAGATGCTATTAAATCAGTTCCGCGTTCTTTGCGCGAAGGAGCTTATGCTTTAGGTATCACTAAACTAGAAACTATTTTTAAAGTAGTTTTACCAGCCGCACTTTCGGGGATTATCGCTTCGATTATTTTGGGTATTTCTCGCGCTGTGGGTGAAACCATGACTGTCCTCATCGCCGCTGGACTACAGCCGAAGCTGACTATTAGCTTTGCAGAATCAATCGCAACGATGACTGCTTATATGGCACAAATTTCTGGCGGAGATAGTCCGCGTGGAAGTCTCAATTTCAAGACTTTATATGCTGTAGGTGCGGTTTTGTTTTTGATTACCCTATCTTTGAATATTGTTAGTTACTGGATTGCTAATCGTTATAAGGAAAAATACGAGTAATAAAATATGGCTACTAGTTATCAAGAAAATGATTCCTTTGCATCTGGGGCAGAATTTACTGATAATGTTGACAAAAGGGAGAGTTTAGGAAAAGTATTTGAAGTAATTTTTCTATTTGGTTTGATGATTGGGATATTTGTCCTAGCTTTGCTCCTTTTCGATATTTTGGGAGACGGATTAGGTAGATTTTTATCCCCAGGATTTCTCACAGATACCCCTTCTCGTTTTCCTGACCAAGGTGGTATTCGTCCTGCTATTGTTAGCAGCATTTTGTTGGGACTTGTTGTGATTTTTGTAACTGTCCCAATTGGTGTAGGAGCAGCTTTATATCTCGAAGAGTATGCACCCAAAGCTTGGTGGACAGCGATTATTGAGATTAATATCAGTAATCTGGCGGGTGTACCTTCTATCGTCTATGGGTTGCTGGGTTTAGGAGTTTTTAATTATTTGCTTGGGTTTGGCCCTGCTTTGATTTCTGGTGCATTGACTTTATCTTTGCTGTCTTTACCAGTAATTATTGTCACCTCTAGAGAAGCAATTCGCGCCGTACCGGATTCTTTGAGAAATGCTTCTTACGGCTTAGGTGTCACCAAATGGAAAACTATTAGCAGTCATGTTTTACCTTATGCTGTTCCTGGTATTTTGACAGGGGTGATTATCTCTGTATCTCGTGCTATTGGTGATGCAGCATCTCTAATTGTTGTCGGTGCTGTAGGTTTTCTTACTTTTGACCCTGGTTTGTTCCAGAGATTTATGGCATTACCCATTCAAATTTACAGTTATATCACTCGTCCTGAACCGGGTTTTGCTAGTGCAGCAGCAGCAACAATTATTGCGTTGTTACTCTTGATTTTAGCTTTAAATGGCGTAGCAATTTATATCCGACAACGCTTCTCAATCCGTTAGATAATTAAATATCTAATTTAATACATTCACAGATATTAGGAGATACGAAAAATGACTTATAGCAATAGTAGAAGTCAATCAGATAGTGCCACAATAGACAAAGATAATTCTGTATTTAATGTTGAAGGTGTGAAAGTCTATTATGGAGGATTTCTAGCACTTATAGATGTCTACCTAAAAATTCCTGATAAACAAATTATTGCTTTTATTGGCCCTTCAGGATGCGGTAAAAGTACCTTATTGCGTTGCTTCAACCGGATGAATGATTTAATCCCTGGAGCTAAGGTAGAGGGTAGACTGAATTATCGCGATCGCAATATCTATGATCCTAAGATAAATTCGGTCAAATTACGCCGCCAAATCGGAATGGTTTTTCAAAGACCGAATCCTTTCCCCAAGTCAATATACGAAAATATTGCCTTTGCTCCCCTTGCTAACGGTTACAAAGGTAACGTTGATGAATTGGTGGAAGATTCCCTCAGACGCGCTGCTATTTGGGATGAAGTCAAAGACAAACTCAAAGAGAAGGGAACTGCATTATCTGGCGGACAACAGCAACGACTTTGCATTGCGCGTGCGATCGCCATGAAGCCAGATGTATTATTAATGGATGAGCCATGTTCTGCTCTCGACCCAATTTCTAGCCGCCAAGTAGAAGAACTCTGCTTAGAACTTAAGGAGCAATACACCATCATCATGGTGACACACAATATGCAGCAAGCTTCTAGAGTCGCAGATTTCACAGCTTTCTTCAATACGGAAATTGACGAGTATGGCAAACGTCGCGGCAAATTAGTTGAGTTTAATCCGACAGCGCAAATGTTCAGTTCTCCTCAAACCAAAGAAGCTGAAGATTATATCAGTGGACGGTTTGGTTAAAGAGCCTGTTCTAAGTATTTAGGATAATAGACAACCTTGTACAATAAAGTAAAACTTTGTACAGGGTTTTGTTTTGTGATACCAGACTCACTAAAATAGCGATCGCACTACAGACTCAATCCATAATGCATAGGAGAGTCACTCTATGCTGCATAACACTCAAAAAATTTTGTTTGAGTTTTATGTGGGAAGTAATATTCGCTGATAAAGTTGGGGTAAAAGTTCCAGTTGCGCGATAATTGCCAAGGAAATGAGGGGGCTGCTATCGGCAACGATAACAGAGTTAATCATCGCGCAATTCGTCGGCGATTTGGTCATCATCTAAGTTGATAACAGGGATTTGCAAACGTCCTAGTTCGTACATGAACTGCGGTTTGTTCATGCTGCAAAAGGCGGCGGCTTTACCAAGCGATACAGCGCTTCCCGCTATTATATAATACAGTTTTTATCCTTGCTCCTCTCCTAGCATAGCTTTCAGGTTTTAAAATGTACCTCATAGCTGCCGGAAGTGCTGGAGTCTGCGTAGCTCAAATAGTTTGACTGCGAGCAAAAATGTGAGTTCTGCTTCTAACGCTTGGGGTGATTTACCGGAGGTAATAAGTAATATCATGTCCGCCAAATTACCCATAATAAAATAACCCCTCCCCGCCTGCGGGGAGGGGAGACAAAGCACAGCTTTGGCGGAGTGGGGTTCTTCGGGTTTAATAAGCAATCAAGCGGACATGATATAAGTCATCGGGATAATGAAGGGATAGGATGTGCATGATTCACTTCTATGTTTCTGATTCCTAATTCTGTCTTGATTATGGCTTACACCAGTCCAACTTTGTGATGGGCTGATGTTGCTTTGCATTAGCTTAATTCTGGAAAATATGCTGAGGCTTAATAGTCCGAAGTCGAAGTAATATTTAGGATTAGTACTTATACTGTGTATTATGTTTAAACTTTTGTCCTTGGCTTTAGTTACAGCTACCATTCTAGTTGCATCAATCAATAATCCCAGTGCTACATTAGCTCGAACTTGTGCTTCTAAGTGTGGGTCGCACCCAATTCAATTTACACCTGGGCAACATATCCGAGTTGAAGTTGTAAATAGCACACCTAATCTGATTAAAATTCAAAAACCCTCCGGGACTGATGCAATATCCTTGAGTCCAGGGCAGAAATTAAATTTAGGACAAATAGAAGGTACAGAACCAAATACATCTTTGATATTTTGGAGCGAAAAAGGTTTATCACTACAAGCAATTGTCTCTAAACTTAACTTTGGTACATTGCGACTCGAACTCCGTCCGACTTGGCGCTCTCCGGGCGATCGCTCGTTGTATATTATGGATGATGGTAAGATAAACGTGTTTTAACAGACAAGTTAGGAGTTAGGAGTTATGAGTTAAGAAATAACTTTTAATTCAAAACTCCTAACTTTTAACTCCTAACTTTTATTGTGCTAGACCGACCTGTATCTGAACTATCAAAGCCTCGCCGACGCTTACCCGATCAGCGCTGGCAGATTTATCCGCAAAAACCAGAATTTGCCCAAAATCTGGCGGTTTTGACAAATATTTCACCCATTGTTAGCCAGTTGTTGATTAATCGTGGTTTGGAAACACCAGAACAGGTACAAGAATTTTTAGATCCAGAGTCTTTAGTTTTGCCTTCGCCTTTGGAAGATTTCCCAGATTTAGCGATTAGTTTAGAGTTGTTGGAAAATGCGATCGCTTCTCAAACAAAAATTGCGATTTGTGGTGACTACGATGCTGATGGAATGACCAGCACTGCTCTACTTTTGCGTAGTCTCCGCACTTTAGGCGCACAAGTAGATTATGCTATCCCCAGCCGGATGCACGAAGGTTACGGTATTAATAAACGCATAGTTGAAGAATTTCACAGCGAAGGTGTGGGGCTAATTCTGACTGTAGATAATGGTATCTCTGCGTTTGAACCAGTTGCTAGGGCTAGAGAACTTGGTGTTGCAGTAATCATCACCGATCACCACGATGTACCCCAAAAACTACCGCCAGCTAACGCTATCCTCAACCCCAAACTAATAGCTGAATCCTCACCTTATCGGGGTGTTGCTGGTGTTGGTGTTGCCTACATCTTGGCAGTTTCTCTAGCACAACAGTTAGGCCAAACTAAGGGCTTAATCCAGCCAATGCTAGCATTATTTACACTGGGAACGATCGCAGATTTAGCCCCTTTAACTGGTGTAAATCGCCGTTGGGTGAAACGTGGTTTACAGCATTTACCCAAATCCAACTTAGCTGGGATACAGGCGTTGATTCAGGTAGGTGGTGTGCAGGCGAGAGATGAGGGAGCAGGGGAGCAGGGGAGCAAGGGAGCAGAGGAGAAAAGCTCCAATCCAAAATCCAAAATCCAAAATCCAAAATCGCTAAAGCCTGAAGATATCGGGTTTCGCTTGGGGCCGCGAATTAATGCTATCGGTCGGATTGGTAATCCCCAGACTGTGATTGAATTGCTGACTACAGATGATATGGGAGTAGCGCTGGAAAGAGCAATGCAGTGCGAACAAATCAACGCTTCTCGTCAGGAAATGTGTCAGCAAATTGAACAAGAAGCGATCGCTTATGTGGAGGCAGAATTTGTTACATCTCTACAAAAAGACCGTGTATTAATTGTTGTTCAACCTAATTGGCATCACGGCGTTATTGGGATTGTCGCCTCCCGCTTGGTGGAACGCTACGGTGTTCCTGTATTTATCGGGACTTATGAAGATGAGGAACATATACGCGGTTCAGCACGCTCAATTCCAGAGTTTCATGTATTTGAAGCTTTGGAATATTGTCACGATTTACTAGGGAAATTTGGTGGACACAAAGCAGCCGGTGGGTTCTCTTTACCAGCAGAGAATTTACAGGTGTTGCGATCGCGTTTGATTGAGTTTGCTAATCAGTGTCTTGAACCCCAACATCTCAAGCCTCTGTTGAAAATTGATGCCGAAGTCAATCTCAATCATCTTAATCAACAGCTTTATCAACAGCTTAATGCTCTACATCCCTGCGGTATGGACAACCCCGATCCAGTTTTTTGGACACCTAATGTCCAAGTGGTTGAGCAAAAAATCGTCGGGAAGGGTCATATTAAACTGACAATTGCCCAAACTATTGATAATCAGGAGTATCAAATAAAAGCGATCGCTTGGCGTTGGGGCGACTACTTCCGCTTACCATCGCGTGTGGATATCGCTTACAAATTGCGAGAAAATTACTTTAACGGTAACACCAGCATTGAGCTAGAGTTAATCGGAGTCAGATTGCCAATTCAGATTCAACAATTTTTTGCTTCGCCACTTCTCCAGTCAAGTACCACCTTTGAGTACAACCAGCGACAATATACTTGTGGTTTCTATAAAAACGGTATTGAAGCAGAATTAAGAATTAAAAATTCTGAAGGCAAAGTATTAGCCATGCACCCAGGACAGATGATTGGTTTACTGGGCACTAATCGTCAAAATGCCAAAGAAGTTGATATTTCTCGACCACAGTATGACAATATTATTCAAGCTGCCCTTCAGGCGTTATCAGTACTGAGTGCTGAGTTATGAGTTATGAGTTATGAATTCTTAATTAACTTCTCACTCCTAACTCTTAACTGTTAACTCCTTAGTCAGCACTCAGCACTACTATAGGTTGCCGTTGCGAAATGCCAGCAAAAAGATTACCACTGGCCCAGCAATTACAATTAGTGCCACGGATAGCAATTGGAAAATAACTTCCCAATTGATACTGGTAAAAGCGTTAAACAAAGAGTCAAACATTTTTCCTTTTCTCCTCCCAATAGTCTTAAAAAATTCAATAACTTAATTAGAAAACCCGAAATCGATCATATATGGCTATGGCCTGTTAGATTTAATTTACTTAACAAAATTATAAGAAAAGATATAAAAACGTAAAATAGGGGGATTGGGATTAGGGGAGAGGTGACAGGGAATAATCTGTACCCTATTCCCTGTCCCCTATTCCCTTCTTCAATCCCTAATCCAAAATGTCAACTTGGCAATGTGTAAAGCAATGTGGAGCCTGCTGTAATCTCGACCCAGCAGAGCGTCCAGACTTGGAAGAGTATCTCTCACCACCAGAACTAGAACTCTACCTCAGCATGGTAGGCGAAGGGGGATGGTGCGTTAATTTCGACCATACCACGCGAGAATGTCGCATCTACCCTAATCGTCCGCGCTTCTGCCGTGTGGAATCAGAAGTGTTTCAAGATATGTATGGGGTTGAACCAGAAGAAGTCAACGATTTTGCTATTGACTGCTGTCGCCAGCAAATAGAGGGAGTATACGGCGATCGCAGTTTAGAAATATTACGCTTCGACAAAGCTGTTGGCCTTTGACCAAAAAGCAGGGGAGCAGAGGAGAAGTTGTAGTAAGTCTTTCCCCTCTGCCTCTTCTTTGACACCCAACCCTCCTTTTTTTGTGTGGGGTTGCAATTTATGACAAAAATCTGAGAAAATGATAGAAATATGAAAAGCCCCTAGCAACCCAAACTACTGCTTGTGAAACTTGACTCTGTACCTTTGGAGATTTCTGGCATATCTCACACTGAGATCGAGCTAGAACTGAAAGATAGCAATGATATTAACTTAACTCCCGTGATCGCTCCCTTGGTTCAGCCTGTAATTGCCGATAGTCCTCAAAAGCAGCAATCAGCGCTAGTAGTTTTTGGTACGACTTTTGTAACCATTTTTCTAGCAGAAATTGGAGATAAGACTCAGCTATCGACTTTGTTAATGAGCGCACAATCTCATTCGCCGTGGGTGGTATTTATCGGCTCGGCGGCGGCGCTAATAACCACCAGCTTATTAGGTGTGCTTTTAGGTAGTTGGATAGCCAGCCGACTCAGCCCAAAAACGGTAGAAAAATCAGCCGGCGTGATGTTGTTAGTAATTTCTATAATGCTGTTTTGGGATGTATTCCAAGGTTAGTTAAAAGTTAGGAGTTAGGAGTTAGAAGTTACTAGTTAAGAATTAGGAATTAAAAGTTAGTAGTTATTCTCCCTCATCTCCCCCTGCTCCCTATTCCCCATTTCCCCTAAATATATGGATTGGCATTTATTAGGACTTAGCTTTATTACAGTTTTTTTATCAGAATTGGGTGACAAAAGTCAGCTAGCAGCGATCGCACTTTCAGGACGTTCTAATTCTCCACGTGCAGTATTTTTTGGTGCAGCAGGGGCATTGCTGTTGACAAGCCTGTTGGGATCGTTAGCAGGGGGTGCAGTAGCCGAATTATTACCTACACGTGTTTTAAAAGCGATCGCGGCTGTAGGATTTGCCATTCTTGCTGCACGCCTGCTGTTATTTAACAATGAACCATCGGTAGATTCTGAGCAAACACCGTAACTGACGTTAGTAATCCCAGTATTCCTTAAGGAGTTTATTCAGAATGGAGAGCGTTCAAGGCGATTTCTGCTGGATGAACCACCCCATTACCTGCTAGATTGACTTTCTCCTTCCTACGAAGCACAATCATGCCACGAGAGCGATTCGATGAAGAATCCTTATCTACGCAAGCGGCATATATGCGCCCAATTGGGCATTTCCAAAACTGGGTATATCGTTTGGGATTTGTATCTGCAATGGTGATTTCTTGAGTTTCCGGTTCATAGTCTGCCAATAAGGAGAAGTGACCACCTTCTAAGCTTGGATTTTCATGAGCAATACGGGTATTGAAGTTAAGAATGTGGACATCATTCTCATCACAAACGGCAGCTTCAACTTCACGTGTGAATGCTTCGAGCGTCATACTGGGTTTATCAAAATGCTCCACCCGAATGGACACAGGTATTTCTTTTCTTTCAATATAAGTTCGACAGGTATCATAAGTTTCTGCTAACTAGCCCTTTCAAGGTGACAAAGGAAGATACGATGTTCCAGTGCTACCACCTTGAATCCTCCGCCCAGATTTGGGGATTTTTGAAGGTCGAAATAACCACTCTTCGTTCCAAATTTCACCACCTTGAAAAGGCTAATCTAGTTAAGTTACAAAACTTCCCAAGCAGTTCCTTTGTAGCCGTATTGAAAAATTTCTGGATGCAAAATTTCTGCCAAAATTTCTAGAGAATCTACCAGTCGCGGCCCTGGACGATTAAAGTAAGAATTGCCGTCAGTAATGTAGACTCTACCAGCCTTGGTAGCATGTAGTTTTTCCCATTCTGGACGTTGAGTTAATAAATTGGCTTCTTTGCGAGTGCGGTTTAAATCAAAGCCACAAGGCATAAAAACAATTACATCGGGATTAGTTGTTAATAGTGTTTCCCACGGCAAGACCGGAGAAGGCTGACCTGTAGCGCAAAATAAAGACTGTCCTCCTGCTAAGTTAACTAATTCAGGAATCCAATTAGCGGCGACCATCAAAGGATCAGTCCACTCGATACAGGCGACAGTAGGCAGTTCATCTAAAGAAAGTCCTTGGATTTTTTGCTGACAAATTTTGACGCGAGCTTCTAAATTTTCTAAGACTTTTACCGAGTCTACATCAAAGATATTGCCGACTCGCTCAATGTCAGCCCAAACATCCGTGAGAATATTGGGTTGTAAAGAAATAATCTGAGGTTTACTGTCAATCAGTGTAGCAACTGCCTTTTCAACATCATGTAAGCTAACAGCACAAACATCGCACTGGTCTTGAGTGAGAATATGGGTAGGCTGCAATTTCTCTAAAACATCTGTTTTGATTTCATAAATACTAAGAGCAGATTGCAATAAATTATTCACTTCGTCGTGAATTTGGCTGCTGGAGGCATCACTATTTAAACGTGCTTGGGTACAAATGGGGCGATTGAGGATTTCTGGAGGGTAATCACATTCGTGCGATCGCCCCACAATAGCATTAACCAACCCTAGTGTCGCTAAAATCTCTGTTCCACCGGGAATCAGGGAAACAATTCTTACATCACTATCTTTCATCGCTCCACCTCCGCAAATGCTTGCCGTTACCTTTAGTTTGGCAGAATTTGAGCCATTAGGTATCTTTCTCTAGGAGAATCAAGGGTATTTTGCTAGTCAGTACTAAGCAAGAAATTGTACTGGAGATTGGGTATTGGGAAGAATCTTTACCACTCCCCAGTTCCAAATTAAAAATACTATACTACTTATACTACTTGATAGTAGAATTACTTAATAGTGAAATTACTTCAAATGCTAATTATCCCCTGGCAAAAATTAATCGTATGAAGTAATAGAAATAATCAGCAAAATCTAGCTTATAACTAATTAGCCAGAATTATAAAATTTGATTAGAAAAATTATACTTTCCGGTTATGAAAAACCCTATCAAGTAATTGTAGTTATACAAAGACAGTTTTACTTTTTCCGTAGAACTGCAAGTCCAAATTATTTCTTCTTGAGGGCAACTAATGCAGGTGGTGTCAGCTAGAGATATTACAGAGCAGAACCAGGCCCAAGAGGCTTTACGAATCAGAGAAAATAGTCGGCGAAAACAAAGCCAGACGCTGGTGCAACTGGCAAGAAGCAAGACATTTCAGCAAGGTAATCTCAATGCCGTATTGAGGGAAATCACTGAAACAGCTGCTCAGACGCTGTTAGTAGAGCGAGTTGGGGTATGGTTATATAATGAAGAGCGTTCAAAAATTGAATGCATTAATTTATATGATGTTAAGACTAAGGAGCATACCTTTGGTAACTCACTTTTAAAAACAGATTTTCCTGCTTATTTCCAGGCTTTAGAAGAGGAACGTACTATTGCCGCAGATGATGCCAGAAACGATCCCAGAACCCAAGAATTATCCGAGTCTTATCTTTCAGTGTTGGGGATCACATCTATACTAGACGCACCAATTTGGCTAGAGGGTCATTTGGTAGGCGTAGTGTGTCACGAACACATAGGCGAAGGTCGCCAATGGACTTTAGAAGAAGAGAGTTTTGCTGGCTCAATTGCAGATTTTGTGACACTGGCTATAGAAGCAAGCGAGCGAAACGTCGTACAGGAAGCACTGCGACAGAGTGAGGCACAATTTCGGGCGATTTTTGAGCGTTCGTCTATCGGTATTGGCCTGATAGATATGAAAGCGCAGATAGTCGATACTAATCTGGCACTGTGCGAGATTTTAGGATATAGCCGAGAAGAGTTATACGGCAAGTGCTTTACAGATTACATTTCCATAGAAAGGGAGGATTTAAAACTTTACAAACAACTGATGTCAGGAATTCGCACAGACTTAAAGAGAACTTCGAGGGACGGTTTACAACCTTCCAACCATCAGAAACAGCTTGTTGAAAGACATCGTATTGAGATAGAAAGACGCTGCCAGCATCAAAATGGTAGCTTAGTTTGGACTCATATCTCTGTTTCTGTTATACCAGGCAGCAATGGTAAACCTGAGTTTTTTCTAGCGATGATTGAGGATATTACTGAACGTAAGCAAACAGAGTTGAAACTACGCGCTTCTCAAGAAGCAGCAGAAGCCGCCAGTCGAGCAAAAACTGAATTTTTAGCAACCATGAGTCATGAGTTGCGGACACCTCTCAATGCGATTATGGGTTTATCACAGTTATTGCAACAAGAAATAGTTGGCTCTTTGAATGAAAAGCAGAACGAATATGTAAGTTGTATATACAGTAGTGGTGAACATCTGCTGGCAGTGATTAACGATATCCTTGACTTATCTAAGGTAGAAGCAGGTAAAGAGGAGCTGTTACTATCATCTTTATCAGTGGCAGATATATGTAATTATGCCATCTGGACAGTGCGCGATCGCGCCTCAGAAAAGGGATTGCAACTCACACATGAAATTGACCAAGAAGCTGATATTTGTATTGCTGATGAGCGCCGCATCAAGCAAATGCTACTCAACTTGCTGACCAATGCGATTAAATTTACCCCAGCAGGTGAAGTATCGCTGGTAGTCAAAAAAGTGCCACAAGGGATAACGTTTACAGTTTCAGATACTGGCATTGGTATAGATTCAAGCCAGTTTCAATTTCTATTTGAACCGTTTAAACAGCTTGACAGCCGGTTAAATCGGCAGTATGAAGGCACTGGTTTGGGTTTAGCCTTGACGCGGAAATTAGCGCGTTTACATGGTGGAGATGTTACCGTGACATCAACTTTAGGAAAGGGCAGTCAATTCACTCTGTTTCTACCAAATTTAGAGCATCCGGGAAATGGGGAAAATGAGACAAATGAGATAGATAAGATAGATGAGACAGAAGAAGAAGCAAATTTTACTTCTTCAGTCATCCCCACAAATAAAACTATTTTGCTTGTAGAAGAAGAGGAAAACACAGCAACAGTGTTGCAAGATTATCTCCACACAATTGGCTACCAAGTCATGTGGATAGATAATAGTAACGACTTTTTGAAACAGGTACAAAGCTTCCAACCAGATTTAGTTTTTTTTGATTTGCAGTTAGTAAAAAAAGATGTTCATATCTGTAATTTGCTGAAAATCCTTAGAAAAGAGCCTTATCGGGAACATTTACCGATTGTAATGACGACCTTTAGCGAACCTTTAGAGGAGGAAATTGCCATGTTGCCAGGTAGCGCTAATGACTACCTTGTTAAGCCAATTCGCATAGTCCAGTTAGAGTCTATTTTGATAAGATATTTTAGCTAATTGCTCATAAAAATGCATTTTTGTATAAACATTTCTGTGAAAAAATATACTATAGCAGTCCTAAATCATTTGTGAAAATTATATATCTCTTTCTTCTTTCTTCCCTTTGCGCCCTTCTCTGAGGAGACGCTGCGCGAAAGCGTACTTTACGGTTCGTTTTCTTATTTATAATTTTTCACGAATCAAATAGGATTGCTATATATAACTTTACTTTAGCTGTGAAAACCTTTTTCTCATTTTCACATGGAGAATACTAGCTTCTTCAAATATTTCTCCTTCTTCTATAAAATCCAGTTTCTTGTATAAATCTTTCACATATTCTTGAGCATGAATCACTACTTCTAGAATATTTTGGTTAGCTATCATCTGTAGGGCATTTTCCATAATTTTCTTACCAATACCTTGCCCTCTAACTGTCGATAAAACAGCTAACCTTTCTATTTTGGCAGTTTTATCATCTAAATATCTGATTCTAGCAGTCCCCACAACTTCCATATTTAAATAAGCAATTAGATGATCGGATATTTCATCTTTGCCATCAAACTCTAAAGCTGGATCTACCCCTTGTTCTTCTTGAAAAACTGATTTTCTAATTGCTTGAATTGCCGGAAAATCTTTAGGTAATTCAGCAACTTTTATAACTAAATTACTCATTAAACTCTCTTTGATGTTAATACCTATTGTAGTTTAATGTGAGTTTGATGCACCTCTCCCTGCTTTGAACGAAAGTGCAAGCCTGTCCCTCTCGTAGTCGGAGAGGGAGGGTTTTACGCAGTAAAATCAGGGAGAGGTGTTTTGATTGTGCAAATTAGACCGATACTATATGAGCCGTGGAATTCACGTTAGTTTAATCTGCACCTTCAATTGGTGCAAAACCTTGACGTTGGATATTTTCTGTAACCGCGCGTGGTTCTAAAAATTGCAGTAAGTAATCAGGGCCGCCTGCTTTAGAACCTACTCCAGAAAGTTTGAATCCACCAAAGGGTTGCCGTCCAACGATCGCTCCGGTAATATTGCGGTTTATATACAAATTACCGACTTCAAATTCTGTCTGCGCTTGCTGAATGTGCGAAGGCGTTCTAGAATAAAGTCCGCCAGTTAAGGCGAAGTTTGTACCGTTGGCGACTGCTAAAGCTTCCTGAAAATCTTTCACCCGAATCACCGCCAGCACAGGGCCAAAAATTTCTTGCTGGGAAATTACCGCATTTGGCGATACTTCACTAAAGATGACTGGCCCGATAAAATATCCTTGTTCTGGTGCTGGTAATTCTAAGGCTAATTGTGATTCTGCCTTACCCTTCTCAATATACTCGCGGATGCGATCGCGGGCATTAGCATCAATTACTGGCCCAACTTGTGTACTTGGTAACTCTGCTTCTCCAATATTTAAGGATTTCGTTGCTTCCACCAACCGCTGCACAAAGGCATCATAAATCGGTTGCAGTACAATCACCCTAGAAGCAGCAGAACATTTTTGGCCGCTGTAACCAAATGCCGACTGTACTACCCCCACAACAGCTTGGTCTAAATCAGCACTTTCATCGACGATAATTGCATTCTTGCCGCCCATTTCTGCAATCACCCGCTTCATGTGCTTTTGTCCAGGTTTCAATGTTGCTGCTTCTGCGTAAATTCGACAGCCCACTTCTTGGGAACCTGTAAAAGCAATCACATGAGTATCTGGATGATTTACCAAATAAGCCCCAACTTGCGAACCCTTGCCAGGTACGTATTGAAATACACCTTTGGGAAAACCAGCGTCTACCAAGATTTCTGTGAGTTTTGCTGCAATTACAGAAGATGTTTCCGCAGGTTTGAGGAGAGTACAATTGCCCGAAACTAAAGCTGCAACTGTCATTCCACAAGCGATCGCTAGCGGAAAATTCCAGGGAGAAATCACTACAGCAATTCCCCGTGGCTGGTAAATATAACGATTAGTTTCGCCAGGTATGTCGTAATTCACACCTTTATCTAACCGTTCAATCTCATCAGCGTAGTAACGACAAAAGTCTATCGCTTCCGAAACCTCTCCATCGGCTTCCTTAACTGGTTTCCCAACTTCCAAAACTATCCAAGCTGAAAGTTCAGCGCGGCGGAGTTCCATCAAATCACCCGCTTTCCGCAAAATATCAGCGCGTTGTTTAGCTGGTGTTTTCTTCCACCCTGGAAACGCCGCTTTCGCAGCTTGCATCGCCTGTTCCGCTTGTTCGACGCTAATCAACCCAACTTTACCAATTACCTCACTGAACTTAGAAGGATTGAGAGAATCAACAAATTCCGGCGTGTTAACATACTCGCCATTAATCAGTGGTAAATAAGTTTTACCCAACTGTTGACGAACGTTTTGGAAAGCTTGCGCCGCCTTGGCTCTCACCTCTTCCTGGGCGTAATCGGTATCAGCAGCACCGAGGAAATGAGAGTCAGGAGTTAGGAGTGAAGAGCGATGCCCTGAGCCTGCCGAAGGGTTAGGAGTTAAAGATTTTTCTTCTTTGAGAATTGGCGGTGCTAATAATTCCTCAATTGGTCGATTTTCGAGATTTTGGCGTAAAAAAGAACTATTCGCGGTATTTTCCAACAATCGGCGAATTAAATACGCCATTCCAGGCAATAATTCACCGTAGGGACAGTAAACTCTAACTCGATAACCCTTGTCAACCAAAGCTTTTGCAACTTTATCACCCATACCGTAGAGGACTTGTAATTCAAAGCGACGGCGGGGGACATTTAAACTTTCAGCTATGGCAATGGCGCGAGAGTGCGATCGCACATTATGGCTACCAATGGCAGAATAGACATATTGATGATTTTCTAACAACAACTGAGTGATGGTTTCAAAGTTAGCATCAGTTGCGGCTTTATCGTTGTAAACTGGCTGTTTCCAATGCTTTTGGGCTGCTTTAATGGTTTCTTGATCCCAATATGCGCCTTTCACCAAGCGGATTGTCAGAGGATAACCGCGCTGTTTCAACCAGGAAATTAGGTCTTCGGTATCTTGTTCGCTATCACGCAGATATGCTTGAATTGTCATGCCAATATCTGTGCGTTGCCGAAACTCATCTTCTAGTAACAGTTTTTTCAGAATGCTGAGAGTTATGTCCTTATAGGCATACTGTTCCATATCAAAATGCACAGCTGCACCCAACTCTTTAGCACGACGTAAGAGAATCCGAATGCGATCGCTAACTCGCTCCTCACTACCTTTAGCATCTAATGGATCAAATTGGGAATAAAAGGCCGTTAATTTCACAGAAACCTGAACTTTTGGTATCGGTTCGCCATCAGCCTCATCAATCGCCGGAATAACTGCCCAATTCTTCGATGCTTCCACCAATTGTTGCATTAATTCTAGATAGCGTTCTAGATAAGACTGCGCTTCGGTTTCAGTAATTACGGCTTCACCAAGTAAGTCGATGGTGAAAGCCATTTTTTCTTTTCGCAGTCGCTCAACTGTTTTGATGACTTGTTTAATATTTTCCCCAGAAATATATTTATGGGCAAGAGTCTCAACCGCTGTACCAACGGTTGTCGCAGCAACTTGTCCTGGCATAGAATCAGGGTTAGCAAAGTTTAGCATTCCCTTCAAAGCTGCCGGTAATTCTACAGATTCATCGCCTAAATATTCTTGTAAATGTGAGGCAATTTCTGATTTACTGTGCAAAGCAGGTAGCGTATCTATAAAGCGAAATAGCTGCACCCGCAATCCAGGGTTACTCATTGCCCAAGCTAGTAATTTATCATCCCAACGCATTTGATCCCGCAGGGAAGAAAAAAACGAACGATTTTCCTGCGTTGCTGCGAGAAGTTGTTTAGCAATTTCTTGGGTTTTAGCTTCGTAGGTGCTTGTTTGTACTTGTAATACCACTGATAATAACTCCGTTAATCAAGGCAAGGCTTTTTGTCGAAAGCTTGTGTCTTCTATTTTGACGCTTTCATTTAACTGTCACCATGATGCGGAATTCGTAATTCCTATACCGTAAGGATTTGATTGATTTTGAATGATAAGCTAAACCACATCTAGTTTACATATCTAAAATTTATATAACTCTTGTGGGGTGGGCATCTTGCCCGCCGTAATTATGCAATTTAAATGTGGAACAGCTTATAGTTACGCCGTGCATTCTAGGGACTTGCAATTAAAAAATATTCCATTGTAGGGGTGCAAGACCCTACGACAGAGGTGGATTAAATAGATAATAAAATGCTGTAAACTCTACCATGACAACGCACTTAACAATGCCCGCTTAAATTCAGCTGCACTCTTAAAGTGAATTTCTGGCTTATCAACCAACGCCAAATCAATCACCTGCGCTAGGGGTTGCATAATTGTTGCATCTCGTTGGCGAATTGGTATGGGATTATTCTGTAAAACTGCCAGAAAGGGATCGCCTGTGAAGTTGCGGGGGAAACAACCTGTTAGCATATTGTAGAGACAAGCCGCAACTGCCCAAATATCTACCTCCGGTTGGGCATATTTAAAGTTAAGCACCTGCTGTCGCGGCATGAAAACGGGAGTACCAGCTTGAGTACCAGTCAAAGTTTGACCACTTAAACCAGCTAAGTCAAAGGCCTTAGATAAGCCGTAATCACCGATTTTAGCCACCAGTTTTCCATCAATCTTAGTCAGGAAGATATTACTCGGTTTGAGGTCGCGGTGAACTATACCTTTACCTTTGCCAAACTTACCATCAGCCAGTTTGACATAAGGAAGTTCAACATTGTGGGCATATTCTAAAGCGTCTAAAATTTGCAGAATAATTGGTACTGCAATCTCAACAGACAATCGCCCACCCAGTTGTTGCATGAAATCCCATACAGTACCGCCCTCACAATATTCCATTGTAAAAAAGAAGATAATTTGCGAGAAGCCACAATCCATCAGTTGCACTACATGAGGATGTTGCAAAGCCTTGGTGTTTTCCGTCTCCCGGAGAAACATCTGCACAGCGAAGTCATTCGCCGCCACTGCTGGTAACATCACCTTTAAGGCTATGAACTTGCCAGACTGATTATGCTGTGCTAAATAAACTTCTCCGAATTCACTAGTGCTGAGAAGTTTGACAAGATTATAACCGCTAATTGCTTTGAGGTTGCGATCGCCACTCTTAGCCAAATTCAGAAAGTATTTGATAATGTCTAAGAAATAAGCTTGTTGTACTGGGTTATTTTTGACAGTAACATCGTCAGGGATGAAGGTTGGTAGATTTACTTCATCTGGATGTATTTCTATACTAACTTTGAAGACAGTGTGACCTAAGTTGATTTCGTCGCCTGTTCGTAAGTCATACTCTGGAAACTGTAATTTTACGGCTTCTTCAGCCGTTTGATTTCGTTGGCGTTGTCCGATGTTTTTACCGTTAATGTAAGTGCCATTTTTACTACCAAAGTCCCGCACCCGAATATCAGGAGGATTAATATCCAGTAGACAGTGATAGCGGGAGATGCCCCGATGATTCTCATCATCTGGTAACTGGGGATTGCAATCTGGACTTCTACCGATTATGCAGCTAGTGCGGCAATCAAAAATATATTGTTGTCCTAATAATTGTCCTTGGATAACGGTAAGGATGATTTTAGCTGGCATCTTAACAATAAAAAATTAATGCCCACGATCATAACTTCCCTGTATCAGATATCACAGTGGTGAACCACTCATATCCCGCAAAGTCTCTGAGATTAAATTCGGTTGAATACTGATTACAAATCTTGATGGGAAAGAAAACACCCACAACTTGGTACGGATGTCTTCACAGGGAAAGTTGTCAATATCTTGAGGACGAAACCAGCCTTCCTTTTCTCTTTTAGGGACTACTAACATAACTCGCATCGCCTCTTCATTTGCTTCTTTCCACTCTCCATCTGCATATACTTGTTTTTTCCAATACTCAGAATGGGTATACTGCCTCTATGCCTACAGAAAACTTTATGGATATTTTATTTTATAACTGGCAACACACACTCCAACCCTTTGGCGTTGACCAGGTAGCGGCTGAAAAAGCCTTTAATCTCTTGGTTGAAGCTTATTCTACCCCTGGTCGCTACTACCATACACTGAAACACATTGATCGCGTCCTCAGCACAATTGAGGTTTTGCAAGGTTACACCAACAACCTAGCTGCTGTTCAACTAGCTGCCTGGTTTCATGATGTAGTGTATGACGCTGAAGCTAAAGATAACGAAGAACGAAGCGCAGACTATGCTTTTGAGTTGCTGAGTAATTTTGGTATTCCAGAAAGTATCATAACTACTGTCACCCGTCTGATTCTGAACACTAAAGACCACCAAGCTGCGGTAAATGACTATGATAGCCAAGTCTTAATTGATGCAGATTTAGCGATTTTGGCTACTAACTCAGTGGATTATGAAGAATATGCCCATGCTATTCGTCAGGAATATGGCTGGGTGGCAGAGGCAGACTATATTACAGGTCGTCAGAAAATTTTAGAAAGATTTTTACAGCGATCGCGTATTTATTTTACGCCTTTAATGTCAGAGTTTGCCGAACCATCTGCTCGTGGCAATATCCAGGCAGAAATTCAGTCTTTATCGCCTGGTTAGTTTTACCAAAACTAAGGTCTTGGGAACCAGGACTCCCCATCGGAGAAGCGAATGCAAGAACTAATAAAACAAGGAGTTCTGAAGGCTATCCCCGATGAATTGGCAGAACCTAACACCATACCGCAAAGGCGGTTGGTGTCTGGTAATTTACCGTCTGCCACCACCACGATGAGGTATTTCAGACACTTCAGTATTTTCTAGCTTTCTTTTCGGTGCAAACATTTCTTGATGTTGTTGCTGTTGAATTTTTTGCTGTGCAAATTCTACGCGGGTACGAACTCCCAAATCGGCATCAGTATCGAGTATTTGCTGAAGTTGATTTGTAATCCGTGACGCTTGCTCTGGTAAAGTGACTGCTATGGCTAGTGCAAGTGTTTCTAAACTCGTCACTGCTGCATAACGCACTATCCACTCTGGATCTTGAGAAATTAGTAATAGCGCCTCTAATACCTGAGTCTGAACAGATTCCACTTTCTCAGCAGGGAGTTGCTGCCAGCGTAAAGTGCCTAATCCCCTAGCAGCTGCCCGCCGCACGCTTAAGGAAAAATCAGTTTTTGCTGCCTCTAACAAGGTATCCAGCGCCCGAACATCGCCAATTCCCGCTAAGGCACGGATAGCCCAAGCTCTAGCACTGTAGTTGTAGTCATCAATTAGTTCCAATAGTGACGGTACTGCGGCTTCTCCGATCGCAATTAGTCCATCTACTGCTGCCACTGCTGCCCCTGGATTGTTGTAGCCTAAAGCTGCAATCAGAGTGGGAACAGATTCCTCTATGCCAGCTGCCGCTAACTCCTGAACTGCGTCTAATAAGCGATCCGAGGAGTCTGCTTCTTCCACAGCACGAATTAATATTTGGGCAAGGTCACTGTTATTCATAATAATTTGCCATCAGTCATTAGGGATCTGCCAATTGTAGCTTAAGTCCTCCGTAGTTGACATCAGGCATAAACCCCCTAGCCCTTATCTCGCAGTTATGTTAGGGGTTTATGCCTGATTAACAGTTAATTTAAGCGTATTAATAACAACTAATGCCTGGGAAATTATAACTACAAAAGCGAGTCCATCAAATTTATCACTTTAATCGCACCATCAGACAAAGTGCTTGTTGCTGTGTGGTTAACTTGATGTTCTAGTAATCCTTTAAGAGAAATTAGCTTTAGACTATTTTCGGCAAGAGTTTCGGCGATCGCATCTGCTGCGGGTAGATAGCCAATTGCTCCCAAGTCTGCTAACACTGCTCGACGCAATTGCAATTTTTCTCCTGCCAGAGCTTTTACTAACCGTTCTCCATAAGCTGGTTCTTGAGTTAATTGATACATAGCTCGTGCGGCAGCATATTGCACCAATTCTATTGGATGCTCTAAAAATGGTTTTACCAAGGGGACGCACTCAGTCGCCCTCAAGGCTCCCAAGGCTTCTAAAATGGCTTCGTAGGGTTGAGATAAATCAGGCTGCTTTGATATCAGCTGCTCTCCTTGCAAACCTACTTGTAATAACTCAATCAGGGCGGGAATGCAAACCGGATCACCCAGCATTTCTAAGGATTGTGCTGCTGCTTCGCGGACATAAAAATCTGAGCAGTCTAAACACGCAATTAAAGGTGAGACTGCCTGGCGATCGCCTAGTTTCCCTAATGCCCTAGCTGCGTTTCTTCGCAGAGGATATCCGCCTTCTGGTGTTCTATCGGCTTCATCCTCTAACGCTTTAATCAATCCTGTAACCGCAGCTGCTTCACAGATCCGAAACCTACCCAACCACCAAGCAGCATAAAATCGCAGACCTAAATCTGCACTCTCAAGATTAGTGATCGCTTGCTCTACTGTTAAAGATTCACCATCGCCAGAGTTACCTGTCGGTGATAAATCTTCAAATTTCTGCGGACTAGAATTCATTATGAAGAAGGAGGATCGCTTTGTTCGCTATCTGTTTGAGGTTCAGCGTTCAATGGCTGAATGCTGACTATTTTGCCACCCAAGCGAGTAATCCGCTGCATTTCTTGATTCATCCGGTTCTCAGGTACTGTGAAAAACACAGTTGCACTAGAACGAATGGGATAGTTGGTTTTTTCAGTTTCTTCGCTTTGGCGCAGACCTACTACTTCATACCGAAAGTAGCGACTACTCGTTCTACTACTAATTGACCCAACCATAAAATTAATTCCCAATTTTAAATTGTCATTAGTCTTTTGCCTTTAATAATGACTAATGACTAATGACTATTGACAAATTGACACTAAAGGGGTTTCACACTAGCTATTTTACCACCTTGTTTTACCACTCTCTGGAAGTAACTAGATAGTTCTTCATAAGGTATAACCACGGCTTGATTGACGCGGCGTGTGCTAGGATAACCAGCTCCAAAAACACCTGCTACTTCAATGCGGTACAGTCTGCCTTCTTTACCAAAGGTTCCTGCACCACCAAAAGTACTGTTGGGGGTAACGCCTTTTTCAGAAGCAACGTATGAAAAGCCTGAGGAAGCACCAGAGGGAGGAACAACAACGGATGCGCTATTGCGACCTAGTTCGCTAGCAAGGCGAGAGGATTTGCCTTTGAGTTGGGAGGTATCGCTACTGGCATAGCCGCGATAAAGTTGGAATATCCGGCTAAATCCGACAGTTTTCTGTCCTGTTTGGGTATTAAAGCCACGATAGTAAGGCACTATATTTTCACCAAAGCTAGATTGATACTCTGGCGAATCAATATAAGAATCAATATCGGCTTCATATCCCTTGGTTTGATACAAGTCTAAGTGATAGACGACATCAGACTCATCATAAGGGGCACGACCCAACAAATGTTTGTAGTTTAGTTCAATGACGCGAGTTTGGAAGTTGTCGTAGAAAAATTTGGTTTTGTACAATTCTGATTTAGCTAATTGACGCACAAACTCTTGGACTGTACTTTTGCCATCGCGCAGAATAGATTCAGCACTTGTCAGGCGGTCAGATGCCAAGATGTAGTTGTTGCCCAACACCTGACGATAGACGGCAGAAATTACTCTTTCAATGTCTTCTTTGGTTGCATTTGGACGCAATTCCACAGGAGACTGATCGCTAAAAGGTTCTGTTCCCAAACGGGAAGCTGCTGTTGTAATAGCCATTGGTAATTTTCCTTTTGTAATTAGTAGTTGGAAAAATTAGGAGTTAGGAGTGTAAGAGTTAGGAGTTAAGGGTAGGGATATAGTTAGGAATTTAAAACTCATAACTTCTAACTCCTCACTCCTCACTTCTAACTCCTCACTCCTAACTCCTCCCTTAATTCCCCAATTCCCTATTTATACGGCTGTAATGCTAATAACCTTACTGCCCTTGCGATTCAACTGCTGCAATTTACTAGAAAGTTGCTCGTAGGATACGATCAATTCCGCAGTACCGCGCCTTACTACAGTTGAGTTTGGGGAAGCAGCTTGTAGCACTCTGATCCGGTATGTTTCGCCGCGTTCGCCTCGAGAAAGACCTGCTAAGGCTCCAGCAGAGACTGGGTAAATGGGTGAAGCTAGATTTTTAGCCACTTCCCAAGTTAGCCGTCCTTGTTTTTGTCCTTGAGCGCGATCGCTATTGGCATAACCACGATACAGTTGAAACAGTCGGCTATAGCCAACATTTTTCTGTCCTACTTGACTTTTAAAGCCTTTATAGTAGGGGACAATATTTTCGCCAAAACTCTCTTGATATTCTAATGAGTCAATGTAGGAATTAATCTCAGCTTCGTAACCTTGTGAGTTGTAAAGCTCAACATGATACGAAATCTCTGACTCATCTTCTGGGGCACGCCCCAATAAATGCTTATAATTCAACTCGATAAACCGAGTTTGGGAGTTGGAGTGGAAAAACTTATCCCGATAGAGTTCTGATTGAGCAATGGCTAGCACAAATCCCCTAACGGTGATTGCACCTTGCTGCAACAGTGATTCTGCACTCTCTAGACGATCTCCTTCTAGTAGATATGCGTTACCTAAAACCTGACGGTAAGCCGCCCGGATAACCACTGCTACATCGGCTTCTGTTCTATCAGGGCGTAGTTCTACTGGTGCTGAATTTTCAAACGCTCCAATCCCTAATCTTGCTGCTTGTCCCAAAGCTGCCATCTTTAAAACCTCCTCAGTTTTAACTGCAAAACTGAAAACTTTTTAGAAAATTTTTTCTAGTCTTTTAACAGTCTTTTTGAAATTGACACTCACCTTACCTAAAGTAAGGCGATTTTTAAGACATAGCTGCCTTAACATCCTGTTTCCACAGGTTCCCAGGCTCACCCTATCGGTTTGGCAGTCTCTCATGGGGGAGAAACCTCTAGAAGTTCTCTCTCTGCCAGAGACTACGCATATCTTGCTTCCTCATAGGGGACTGCGCTAGCGTCTTTCCTTCCCTATGGGACGCTCCGCGAACACGTAGCGTCTCATAAGAGAAGGGAGAAGATTGCGCTCGCTGCCTCACCACATCTGCCACAAGGGCGTAGTGATATCTCCTTAAGTTATTTCGGGCGTATACTTTCCCCCAGTCTGAGGGTAGGTTTTTAAATCTTGTACTGACAAAAATATTGTGCCAATTGACGGTAGCTTAAAAGAGGCACTGGGTTGTTAACTTTCCCAAAGTTGTAGCAAATACCGTGCTACTTCGGCAGCTTTCATCCCTGTTCTAAAGCAAAAAATACAGAACTATGTTCCTCTTTCTCCAGGGTTTTCAGCTAGCTTTTCTTAAAAAACTGCCCGGAGAGGTAAACAACTCATAGAACTCACTTGTCATAAGAGCTGATTTCCTCTCCGGGCTAAAGAAACACTCTAGCTTAGAGTATTGATTACGTAGTCGATGTAGGAATTTGCTTCAACAGCTGGATCGCCGCTGAGTCCGTGGTTAGCTTTGATGTACTTGAGAGCTTCAATGTACCAGCTAGGAGACAGATCAAAAGTCCGGTTGATTTCAGCCAAACCAGAAATCAAGAAATCATCCAAGGGACCTGTGCCACCAACAACTAAAGCGTATGTGATAATCCGCAAGTAGTAGCCGACATCACGTACACACTTGCCTTTACCGCGCGCATCAGACGCGAAGTTAGGGCCTTGTTGTTGAGTGGTGTAAGGGAACTTGTTATATACTGCTTGAGCAGCACCTTCGGTCAAGCGTTGAGCATTAGCGCTCAATGCTTTTGCTGCTTGTAAGCTAGCAGGAGCTTGGCGGAAGCGACCAAAAGCAACTTGAATTTCGGTGCTGCTGAGGTAGCGTCCTTGAGAATCAGCCGATGCGATTGCTTCAGTTAGAGGTGTTTTTGTCATTTTTGGTATTTCCCTTTTACAAACGTTATGGTTGAAATTTTGTTTTGTCCTATGGACAATTATTTAGTCAACATCAGCAATGCAAGCTTTGCTTAAGCTACAGCAGCAGCAGCACGATCGAAATAGCTAGCTATTTCAGATGCCAAAGCACTGCAATCGCCTCTGGTGATATTGTTTGTATCGTTGACAATTGCCAAAGAAGCTTGTTTCAGCTTTTGAATACCAACAGCAACTGAAGCTCCTGGAGTTCCCAATGCCAAGTAGGTTTCCCGCAATCCATTGAGGGCACGATCATCTAGCACGCTGGAATCGCCAGCAAAGATAGCGTAGGTGATATAGCGAAGAATGATGTCCAAGTCTCTGATACAAGCAGCTGCACGACGGCTGGTGTAAGCATTACCACCGGGAGTGATCAATTGGGGTTGTTCTGCCCACAAATCACGAGCCGCAGCAGCAACAAGAGCTGACGCATTGCTGGTAATACGGTTAACAGCATCTGCACGCTTGTTACCATCTTTGACTAGTTCGCTCAATGCATCCAATTGTGCATCGGAGAGATATTCGCCGCGTGTATCAGCTTGGGAAACTACTTTTGCAAATGCATCTAAAACCATTGCGTTAAATCTCCTAATTTGCTTGGTTAAGAATAATTGGACTCAAAACTGAATGGTTCAGTTAGATTTTTGATGTCAGCACTGCCTGACGAGTTACGAAAGGTTTAAAACAGACACCCAAGAAATAAGTTTACGATCTCCAGGCTTTCAGATTAAAACTTTTGTTAAAAAACTTCAAACTTCTATGAACGACTGGAAAACCTGATTAAGATGTTGTTTTTTACTTCCAAGTTCTCTTTATACAATGCTGCCGTATCATAATTTATTACAAATTATTATTATGTTTGTGAAAATTATTTACATAACTTCATATTTTGGACTCGATTTTAGTTTATGAGCCGAGCGCTGCTCTTGTGGAAGGACAATAGGTGTTGTAGTTACTGTCACTTTGTAGCTATGTCTTATATGTCTTATGTAAAATTACTCGAATTTATTGTTGAGAAAGTCGATTATGTGTATCGTGAGCAGCACGAGCTTCAAGCTGGCGACGACGCCCAACTTCACGACTTGGTTCGTCTGTACCCGCTTGAGAAACTGCTAGTGTTAACTTCACTAATTTCTGAAATTGTGTAGTTCGGCTAGAGAGCCAAGCTTCCTCTTGCCAACGAGTATCAGCAATTGTGATTTGCCGATGAGCTAGTTTTTCACTAGGAAGGTTCGCGAGTTCATGTAGTGGATATGACGATGTACCACTGATACTAAGTAGGCGTTGACCAGTGCCACGAATCTCATAATACATTTGCAGGTCACGACCAGATACAAATGGCATGAGTATTTTTCCTGATGAATTTCGGCGAATTTGGCTGAGGGAGCGATCGCAATATCTCTAAATAAGCATCCTTTTTTAACTATCGTATGTTGTTAGACATAGTTCCAGTGCAATCAGAATCCTTAAAGGGTGCATAAGCGTCGCACCCTTGATATGTAGTATTTACTACTTCTTAATTCCTACCAAACACACTGCCAAGGGCACGCGCCATATTTTGCGGCTGCATTGCATCCATTGCGGCGGTTGGTTCGTAGCCACAATGAACCATACAATCGGCACACTTAGGATTACCACTCTTCTGGCCGTATTGACTCCAGTCAGTTTGTGCGAGTAATTCCTTAAAGGTAGAGTAATAACCTTCGTTCAGTAGATAGCAAGGTTTTTGCCAACCGAGAACGCTATAACTAGGGCTACCCCAAGGTGTGCATTCGTAGTCCTTCTCACCAGTGAGAAAATCTAGGAATAACGGATTGTGATTGAAGTTCCAGTTTTTTTCACCACTTTTGTAAGGAGCCAAAATTTCGCGGAAGAGGGCGCGGGTTTGTTCGCGGTGGAGAAAATGATCTTGATCTGGTGCCCACTCGTAACTGTAGCCGGGAGAAATCATCATCCCGTCAGTATTTAGTGTTTCCAGAAAGTTAAAGAACTCTTGCATATCTTTAGGTTCAGTACCTTCAAAGATAGTGGTGTTAGTGGTGACACGAAAGCCTTGAGCTTTAGCGGCGCGAATGGCTTTAACAGCAATATCAAAAACACCTTTACGATCGACGCATTGATCGTGTAATTCCCGCATTCCATCTAAATGCACGCTGAAAGTTAGATAAGGGGAAGGTTGAAATTTATCTAGGCTTTTTTCTAATAACAAACCATTGGTACACAAGTAAATATATTTCTTGCGCTCAATTAATCCCTGGACGATCTCATCAATCTGGGGGTGCAATAGAGGTTCTCCCCCAGGAATTGAGACAACTGGTGCGCCACACTCTTCCACAGCAGCAAAACACTGTTCTGGGGTGAGATTTTGCTTTAATATTTCCTTTGGGTGTTGGATCTTACCACAACCAGTACAAGCGAGATTACACCGAAAAAGAGGTTCCAACATCAACACTAAGGGGAAGCGTTTGCGTCCTTTCAAACGCTGTGTAACAAGATACTTCCCAATATCCATAGCTTGTTGTAGATTCACTGCCATTGTTGCGATCGCTCCTCTTTTAAAGATAAATGCACCACTTTCTCAACCCCAAAATTTATCTATGGGGTCTTAAATTTTGAATTCTGAATTTCCCAGAGGGGTTAACATATCCCTGAGCAACAAACCAATCCACAGCATCTTTGAGTGCGGCATTCAGCGAAGATTGGGGTAGACCCAATTCTCGTACAGCCTTTGAAGCATTGTAATACATAGGTTGTTTCGCCATCCGAACACCATCTAATGGTACTGAGGGCGATTTACCTAGTGGTGCGAGAATTTTTTCATCAACCCAGGCAACACTCAGGGGCAACCAAGCGGGTACTGTTTGTTGAGGTGCGCTAAGACCTGTGATATCGGCGAGTTGTTCGAGTAGTTGCTTGAGACTGAGGTTTTGATGACCTAAGATATAGCGATCGCCAGATTTACCCCGCTGCAAAGCCAGTAAATGCCCCCATGCCACATCCCGCACATCGATAAAATTTAGACCAGTATCTAAGTAAAAGGGCATTTGCCGTTGCAAAAACCGTAAAATTATATCACCCGTCGGGGTAGGTTTGATATCCAACGAGCCAATGGGGCTGCTGGGATTGACAATAACTACCTCCTGACCTGTAGCAACGGCTTGCATGGCTTCTTGTTCAGCCAGAAACTTAGACTTTTTGTAGTTACCCACCAACTTTTCTAAGGGACTCTGATGTGTTTCATCAACGACTTGACCAGATGATCCTACCCCAATCGCTGCCACTGAACTCGTGTATACGGTGCGCTCAATGTTAGCCTTGCGAGCGGCTGCCAACACATTGCGCGTACCCAGGACATTGTGACGGTGGAGTAATTCACGGTCTGTTTGCCAGAGGGAATAATGGGCTGCGACATGAAATAGGTATTGACAACCTGCCATCTGTTGCCAGAGATTTGGATCGTTCAAATCACCTTTGACAATTTCCACATCCAAACCGTGTAGATTCTCCAAATTGCTGCTTGAGCGTACCAGCGCTTTGACAGCATATCCTTCTTGTAGGAGCAATCGTACCAAATGAGCGCCAATAAAACCCGTACCCCCCGTGATAAAAACCTGCATCAACTTCCCCCCTGCTCTCCTGCTCCCCGGTCACTGAGCGAAGCCGAAGTGCTGCTCCTGTTCTTAAACCGAGGAAACCAATCATCCAAGATGGTGTAAACTACGGGCACAACAATCAAACTGAGGATAGTGGAAGTTACTAGTCCACCTGCGATCGCTACAGCCATAGGCGATCGCAATTCCGAACCAGCACCAAAACCTAATGCGATCGGTAGCATCCCTAAAAGTGTAGAGGCAGTGGTCATCATAATTGGTCTAAGGCGCACTGGCCCTGCTCTGAGAATCGCCTCTGTGCGGTCTAAGCCAGATTTGCGGAGTTGGTTGATGTAATCTACTAGCAAGATGGCATTTTTGTTTGCTAGTCCCAACAAAAACACAAAACCAATTAGCGAGATCATGCCAAAGTCACTTTTGGTAAAGAGTAAAGCTAGCATGGCACCGACAATTGACAAGGGCAAAGAAACACCAATAACTAAAGGGTCTATCCAGCTTTTGAACAGCAAAATCAGTACTACGACAATGCACAGTGCTGATAAAAGCAAAGTAGTGCCAAAACTACTAAATACTTCACCTTGGCGGGCAGAATCTCCTCCCAAGTCTAAAGTTACACCAGCAGGTAATACTGCTTTTGCTTCCTCTACTAATTGGTCTGTGGCACTCCCCAAGGACAAATCTTTGCCCAGATTGGCACTGATATAAGCAACTCTTTGATTGTTGAGCCGCTCAATTTGAAAAACTGTGCCCTGCAAATTTGTTTCACTTGTTACGGTCACATCAGCAAATCCCGGTAGTCTTTCGATGCGCTCTTTAATTGCCTTGGCAGCTTTGCTGAGGCTTTGGAGGTTATCGCCTTGTAGTGATGCCTGTAAGGGTTTTTGTCCACCAGTGTCAACAAATTGAATATCTTCCACACTCGTACTCACGCCAGAGAGATTAGGCAAAGACGAGCGTAATTGGTCTTGTACTTCCGCAGTCTGGATGTTGCGATCTTCCTTGAGCTTTACATAAAGCGTACCTTTATTTGGCTCACCCTCACGAGAACCAACAGTAGTAAATACTGTTTCTACTACTGGAGATTTTCTCACCACATCTTCTAATTTCTTGGCAACCTCTAGAGAATCGTTTAAGGGGTTAGGAATTGGTGACTGGAGACTAGGATTTATCCCCTGCTCCCCTGCCCCTCGGTCACTGAGCCTGTCCTGAGCGTAGCCGAAGGGCGTAGTCGTTGGCGTGGTCACTGAGCGTTGAAGTGCAGCCTCTGTCTGCGACACGCTGCGCGAACGTAGAGAAGTGCTGCTCCCCTGCCCCCCTGCTCCACTAGGAATACTCGGCAAAGGTGCGGTATAAGTAATATTGAACTCGCCGCGATCTAATTTAGGAATAAATCCTTTGGGAATTAGTAGACTCAGCGCCATACCTGCAACAAAGCTAAGTATGGCTAATGCAATAACTGTCTTACGGTGGTGTAAAGACCAGTTAAGTAAGTTTCTATAAAATTGGGCAAAATTCACCCAGGTGTTTGCTTTCTGACGGCGTTGGGGATTTGAATTAGCAGGTTTTAACCAGTAGGTAGCTAAAGCTGGTGATAATGTACGAGCAACCAATGTTGAAGCAATCATCGCTGCTGAAACTGTGATCCCAAATGGCTTGAAGAACTGTCCGATGACTCCTCCCATCAAACCAATGGGTAAAAAAACTGCTACAGCAGTAGCAGTGGTGGCGATAACTGTTAAGCCAATTTCATCTGTAGCAGAAAAAGCGGCTTGGCGAGGAGTTTCGCCATCTTCAATGTGCCGCATGATATTTTCGACATCAATGATCGCATCATCAATTACACTACCAATCACCAAAGCTAAAGCCAGCAGGGTGATCGTTTCCAGGTTGAAGCCGAAAATCGCCATAACGATAAACGTCGCCAACAAAGATGTAGGAATCGCTAAGGCAGAGATCAGAGTTGCCCGCCAATTCCACAAAAAAGGAAAAATCACTACGATAGACAATAAGACTGCTTCCAGCAAAGCATCGATTGTTGACTGGGTGGCTTGGCGGATGTATTCTGCTTGGGTGGCAGCTAAGGTGAGTTTGACATCTTTTAGGGTAGAGCGTAGTCTTTGGACTTCTTTTTCAACTCGACTCACGACTTCCAAAGTATTAGCACTACCGCGTTTGATTACCTGAAATGCCAGTGCATCTTGACCGTTAAACCGGACTAATGTCGCCCCACCTTGGGGGAGAGCCGTTGCACTCGCATTCGCTGGATTTACCGGAGGAGTTGCCGTCGCAGCGCCTAGTAGTGAGACTTTTAATACTCCTGGTAATTTAGCGATCGCACTGACAATCTCATCTTGCGCTAACTTCGTCAAATCTTTGAGATTCCGTGTCGGACTCTCTATGGCATAGCTAATGGCGGCTGACTCGTTTAGATTCAGGGGAATAATTTTAGAAGTCGCTCCTTGAGGTAGAGTCAACTGCTTCAGGGCAGTTTCAACCTTTTTAGTCGATGTTTCTAAATTCGTCCCAACGGCAAAAGAAAGGGCAACCGCTGTTTGACTAGGATAGGTTGATGAGCGAATATTCTCCAGTCCTTCTAGAGAGCGGAGGCGTTCTTCTAGGGGTTTGGTGAGCTTTGCTTCTGTATCCAGGGCAGTTGTCAGGGGGGCTGTAGCATTTACAACCACCACTGGAAAGGTAATATCTGGAAACAAAGCATACTTCAGGGAACTGAAAGCTAGAACACCAGCTACCGTTACGGCAATCCAAAAACTCACCGTCAGCCACGAAAATTGAATTGCCAATTTGGAAATATTGAAGAGTTCTCGTGCGGATTTGGAGTTATGAAGCTTTACCATCTTGGAAAATTATCGTGTGGATGACACAATTATTTAGTCATGCTACAGCAATCATCTTCGGTTTGCTAATTTTGGTTACTACATATTGACCGTTAAAATTTAAAACTATCGAGACAGCTAGTGCCTAATTTTTTGCCCATCAACACAATTCTGGTACCTCAAGGAGCAGAATACAAAGCTGTGTGTCACGGATTAAGCGGTATTACTGCCTCCATCCCAAAAGTAGTAGCCATACCTGTTGGGATGAAGCCTTTACTCAAATACCTGCAACAAGGACAATTTCGGACTCCAAAATCCAGAGTGCTGATTATGGGTATATGTGGCAGCTTGAGCGATCGCTATACAGTTGGTGATATTGTGCTGTATCAAAATTGTATTTATCAGGGGAAACAGCAAGAATGCGATCGCACTCTTACAACACAATTGCACTCTTCACTATCAGAAAAAGTATCCTTAGTCAAGTCCCTGACAAGCGATCGCCTAATTTGGTCTGCATCCGAAAAACGTCGTTTAGGTGAGACTTTGGCGGCTGATGTTGTTGATATGGAAGGATTTACCGCTTTAGAATTTTTCAATGCGGCTGGAGTGTCCGTGGCAATGCTGCGAGTAGTTAGCGACGATTGTCAGCATAATATCCCCGATCTCACACCAGCAATTAACTCTGATGGCTCTCTCAATCCTTTGCCGTTAGCGATCGCCATGCTTCGACAACCCTTTGCCGCTACTAGGTTGATTCGAGGTTCATTAACAGCATTAAAGGTGTTAGAGCAAGTTACAAATCTGCTTTTTTCAGGCTTTAGCAATAAATAATCTGTTACGTCTTTACAGCAATTTTTAGATAAATAACCATGCAGTAGAGACACAGTTTTGCTATGCCCTGACAAAATATAGCAATCCTAAATTATTTTTGAAAACATCTCTTTACTTTCTTTGCATTCTCTGCGTCTTTGCCATTAGTTATAAAAATAGTTTTTCACTATTTTTCACTAATAAAATCGAATTTATATATTTTTTTACTCTGACATCACCTGAAGACAAACTAATAAAAATTAACCTGGTGTAGGTATTTATTGTGAGATTATTTATGGATAATTTTTACATAAACTTTATGCTAAACATATCAAAGAGAAACCTAGATTGGGAACCATAATATATAACCTTATCAGGGTTGGGTTCCATGAGAGCTAATTGTACTGAATTGTAAATCACAAATACCCTTTTGCCAGAATAGCTCGGAACTAATTTACCAACTATCGAACAGAATTTATGAAGCTCAATCTATACTCGTTCCTAGCTAGTTTTCCATTACTCAAAAAAAGTTACACCGCTAAGATCATGTTGGTGGCATTTTTGGGTACTCACATACCACTTCTAAGCTTACTCTTGAGTTTCGTTATCTCAAACTCCTATTCCTTAGAGATGACGATCCGAGTTATGCTTATTGCTCTGTTGGCTACTTTAGCGGGTACAGCCGCCACCCTCTACGCAATACACCACCTCCTCAAACCGGTTATTTTTACATCTGCGGCATTGCAAAATTATCTAAACACCAAAACCTTGCCTGAATTGCCCACAGAATTTACTGATGAAGTCGGTACACTGATGGCAGATACCTCACAAACTCTTCACAAATTAGATGAGTTAATTCATTACATCAGTAATTATGACAATATAACTGGATTGCCCAATCGCGATTTATTCCGCGATCGCCTCCATCAGACTCTATCTCAACCTGAAAATAACCAGCGCTTTGTAGCGGTGTTTTTACTAGGTATTGATGATTTCACTGCTATGAGTCATGGTTTGGAGCATGAAACAACAAATTTGTTGTTAAGAGCAGTTGGTCAGAGGTTATCACTTTGTATGACACAAACAGATATTCTTGCCCATTTGAGTGGAGATGAATTTACCATTGCCCGCATAGATATTGTTTCTTTTGAAAGTGTAATTAAGCTATCTCAGATGCTGTTAAGTACCCTGAGTAAACCCTTTTCCATAGAGGGTAACTTGATTCATATCACCGCCAGCATCGGTATCACAATTAATGGAATAAATGAGCATAATAGCGGAGATGAACTTTTGCAACAGGCTCATATAGCACTGTATCAGGCGAAGCGGCAAGGGCGTAGCAAATACCAATTCTATTCACCAGAAATTAATGCTCAGTTGCAGGAGCGAATAACTTTAGAAAATGAATTACATAGAGCGCTTGAGCGCAACGAAATGCTGGTTTATTATCAACCTCTAATTGATTTACACAGCGGACAAATTACAGCTATGGAAGCGTTGGTTCGCTGGCAGCATCCGACATTAGGTTTGGTTTCTCCAACAAAGTTTATTCCCATTGCAGAAGCCAATGGTTTGATCCTACCAATTGGTGAATGGGTCTTGCGAGCTGCTTGTGCCCAAAACCGTGCTTGGCAGCTTGCTGGATTTAACCCAATTCGGATATCTGTAAATCTGTCAGCTCGACAGTTTGAACTACCGAATCTGGTTGAGGTTGTCAGTCAAATTCTTGAGGAGACTGGACTCCAAGTATCTTATTTGGAATTAGAAGTGACAGAAAGCTTCTTGATGGCTGATATGGAGCGATCGGTTAAAACCTTAAAACAATTACGAGAACTGGGTATATGGTTAGCTCTAGATGACTTCGGTACTGGTTATTCTTCCCTTAACTACTTGAAGCGCTTTCCTGTGAATATGCTCAAGATCGATCGCTCATTTGTACAGGATGTCACATCTAATCCTGATAGTGCTGCCGTCACGAATGCGATTATTGCCCTGGCAAAAAGCCTGCGGTTAAACATCACGGCAGAGGGTGTGGAAACCCAAGAACAGCTTGACTACCTGAAAATGCAGGGATGTGATGAAGGTCAGGGTTACTACTTCAGTTGTCCTGTACCCGCTGATATAATTACCCCGATGTTGCAGAAAACTTCTCAGCAGATGGAGAAAATTCCAGCATAAGTGAATGCCTAAGCCAGAAAATACACCCCTGATAACGTTTCACTTGAATTTTGCTAGAAATGGTTATCAGGGGGCAAGTTAAGGAGGCAGCTATATTGGACAAATCCTGATAAATAAATTTAGGCTTCCACCGTGAGCCTTAGCCGAACGGACATTAACAAGGACGCTGTATTTCTTGCGCCTACTTAATAAAATACATATTTTTTTGTTTTTCATAAATAAATTTAGTTGCTCTCAGACCATTTTGCCTCCAGAGAAAATTCTTTTCTAAAACCTCCTACCTGGTTGTTGAGCGACTTGCCCTGACTTGTGCCGAGCGGAGCCGAGGTAGCGTAGTCGAAGGGAGTCGAAACACTGCCCGCTGCCTTTCTTCGATGACATAAGCAGAGAAATCCAGGATTAATAAAGCCAATAAAAAGTTATTTATTTTGAAACTGTGGAAAGCTTTGCAACCATGTGAGCACGAGATGAAACTTCAAGCTTGCGAAACATCCTTTTTAAGGCTTGCTTGACAGAGTTTTCAGTAATCCAAAGTTCAGCACTAATTTCTGCATTGGTTTGTCCTTGAGCCACCAAGGAAGCAATTTGCATTTCTCGAGGCGTTAAACGCTTTGTCTGTAATAGTGGTTGTTGCAATCGCGCCATTGCCACCCAAGTAGAAATATGCAGACAAAGCGCACTCAAATCTGTAAGATTTTGTGAATTAAATGCAGGCATTCCTTGCTGACGTGTCAAACCTACTACACCCACTAACTCACCATTGTTGACAATTGGCCCTGCCATCACGTGCCAGTGATCGGCACGAGGACAAATCAATTTCCATGTCTTAGGTTCTACTACCAAAGCTTCATGAACAGGGGCATGGCGTTCTAGTAAGTAGCGTGCAACTGGATTATGTTGAGGTGATAATGCAATTTGCAGTGCTTTGTCAACTAGAGAAATTTGGGCAAAGAAAAACAGCCCACATCGTGTAGCTGAAAAATACTCACTCATTTCTGCGGATATGTGCGATCGCAAAGTCTGTTCATCTTGAGCTTGAGCAATTCCATGAAATAGAGCTTGTAAGGCAACCATGATTTGCAAAGTGTACTCGTTTGAGGTCTAGGCGCAGTATCGCAACCAGACCTATCTTAGCTTTAGTCACACCAACTCAAATCCTTTGTTTGGTTTTTGGGATGACTTTACATGACTGTAAATTCTGGCATTGATGACACACAGATATCCGGGCGCTGGATGCAAATCAGTTTTTTGATCGCCACAGTGCTTTTCAATCTCTGTTTAATAATCCAAGTATTCAGTGTTGGACTGGCTTACTTTTACAACTCTGATTGGTGGAACCTACATATTTGGCTCGTGCGAGGATATGGCGGACTCTCACTAATTTTGTTGATATGGGTGTTTTTGATTCCCTTTCCTCGAAGAGTCCGAAACCTAACAGCAAGTATGCCAGTGCTACTGGGACTGCAATTTATCACAATTCACTTGCATTATTTGCCTTTAGCAGTATTCCACCCACTCATCGGCTTTTCCTTATTCTCTATTTCCACAACCCTAGTGCATCGGACATCGCACATCGTATTTCCCAACCACAACCAAGACTAAATCGTTCAGAAAACACAAGTTTCAATTCTTTTCGCCCTATTACAGGAGAAATACAAGTGACTCAATACGCCGATCCATCTGTTCTCGTTGATACCCAGTGGCTTGCAAATCATCTCAACGATCCAAACATCCGCATTATTGAAGTGGATATCAGCCCAAAGCCATACAAAAATGCTCACATACCTGGTGCTGTCTTCTGGAACTTCGTTAGAGATTTACTATTGCCGGATTTGAAGGTGAATTGGGATGCGATCGCTTTTGAAAGGCTGATGGCACGTTCAGGCATCACCAATGACACCACAGTGATTGCTTATGGCAGCTATCCGGGAACGGGAGCCTGGATTTTCTGGTTGTTGAAAGTCTTTGGACATGAGAAGGTACGAGTTCTCAATGGCGGCTACCAAAAATGGAAATCAGAAGGCCGTCCACTAGCAACTGAATTATCTACGTTTGCTTCCACTAATTACTGTACCAAAGGTATTGATGCTCATCTGCGAGTATTACACAATGAAGTTCAGGCATCGATAGGTAGAAGCGATAGGGTGTTGTTAGATGTCCGAACACTGCAAGAATACTCTGGTGAGTGGTTTTTCGATCGGCCACCAAAAGCAGGCGAACGTACTGGACATATTCCCGGTGCAGTGCATCTTGAGCATATTTTAACTCTCAATAAGGATGGAACTTTTAAATCATTCAACAAATTGAAAAATCTTTATGAGAGTAAAGGCATTACGACTGATAAGGAAGTGTTCCCCTACTGTGCCATCGGTGGGCGTTCTGGATATACCTGGTTTGTCTTAAAGTATTTATTGGGCTATCCGAATGTTCGCAATTATGATGGCTCTTGGAATGAGTGGAGTCGCTTGCCTGATGTAGCGATCGAGAGGTAGTGAGAGTTATTGGACAATATTCCTAATAACCGCACCTTTACAGACGGACACCACTACCGCCATCAAGATTAAAATCTCTTAACCTTTCGTTACACTAGAGACATCGAGAAGGACGAAAACAAACCTCTCGAAGCTGAAATCAAAGGTGAACGACATGAATGGCACAATTCGCGTTGGTAATCTCTTCGGAATTCCCTTCTATATCCATCCGTCATGGTTTTTAGTTCTGGGCTTGGTAACTTGGAGCTATAGCAGTGGACTGGCGGCGCAATTTCCCCAATTGTCAGCGGGATTAGCTTTGCTACTAGGATTGATGACAGCGCTGATGTTATTTGCCTCTGTCGTCGCCCATGAATTAGGCCACAGTTTTGTTGCGATTGGTCAGGGAATTGATGTCAAATCCATCACACTGTTTATATTTGGCGGTTTGGCGAGCTTAGAAAAAGAGTCGAAAACCCCAGGTGAGGCTTTCTGGGTAGCGATCGCCGGGCCAATGGTAAGCTTACTACTCTGCGGCATCGTTACAGCGATTGGTGTTACTACATCTGCATCAGGGCCGTTAGCAGCAATTCTTGGTGTTCTAGCTTCTGTTAACTTGGCATTAGCCCTGTTTAACCTGATTCCTGGCTTGCCCTTAGATGGCGGAAATATACTGAAAGCTCTTGTTTGGAAAATTACAGGTAATCCTTATAAAGGTGTAACCTTTGCGAGTCGAGTTGGGCAAATCTTTGGTTGGGTAGCAATTCTTTCTGGTGTAGTTCCTCTACTATTATTTGGCAACGCCGGTAACTTCTGGAATTTGTTAATTGGCTTCTTCTTGTTGCAAAATGCTGGTAATTCGGCTCAATTTGCCAGAGTCCAGGAAAAACTCACAGGTTTGACAGCCGAAGATGCTGTAACTCATGACAGCCCGATTGTATCTGCTAATCTTACTCTCAGAGAGTTTGCCGATGAGCGAGTCATAAGTGGACAAAACTGGCATCGGTTCTTAGTGACTGATGATGATGGACAATTAGTAGGTGCGATCGCAGTTGATAATTTAAGAACCATCCCTACAGCACTGTGGTCAGAAACTCAAGTTAAACAAGTCATGCGACCAATTACTGAATCTACCACAGTCCAATCAGATCAACCTCTGCTAGAAGTCATGCAGTTACTCGAACAAAAAAAACTATCTGTGCTTCCCGTGATTCGTGAGAATGGCGTTCTAGTTGGAATCTTAGAAAAAGCTGCAATTATCCAGCTACTTCAAAGCCGAACCCAACCTAACCCTGCATAAAGACGCAATTCATCGCATCTATCAAAAAACCATAAACCCTTGTAGAGACGCGATAAATCGCGTCTCTACATTTTTTTTATCACCCAAATTTTTGATTGCATGAAAAAAATCCGTACAATTCAAAGAGCCTTCTTGAGCGTTGCCTCTTATCTGTCCCCGTAAATAAATTCAAAAATCAAATCGGATTGTTATGTAGCACTCCTATTTAATTTTTGAACAAGACTCAGTATATATCTATTCCCTATTCCCTGTATTTTTTTTCCAAGAATTTTTACGAGATATCAGGTATATCCCTAGCAAGGATAGACTCAACACTGATGCAGGTTCGGGTATAGTTTTGATTTTGGCATAAATAGCTGTTGTAGTTGTAGCTTCTTCGAGAGCCTTAATACTTATCTGGCGACGGTCTGGATTAAAACCGATTAACTCAAGGGTATATTTATTACTTCCAAAGCTGAAACTGCGATTACTCAAATTTGTGTCTAAAAATACTAAGTCTGCACTCTTTTCAGGATCTTTTGGGTCGTTAAGTGTATTTACTAAACGCAAGTTGAAGTCAAAAACTTGGCTGGTTCCCACAGGAGGGCTGAAAGATACATTGAGATTTAAAGGTACAAATCCAACGCCTGAATCAGTGCGTATCTTTCCATTGAAGTAAGTCAAATCAGCTATTTTGAATACAGAGTTAATGTCCGCAGAAAATGAAGTTCCATTAAAGGTTAGTTTATTTGGAAATTTTGGCGGCAAATCAGCTTGACCCCAAGTAAATGTGTTACTTCCCACACCTGTATATATGGGATTAGTATCGCTGATTCCTGGAGTAGGATTTCCCCATGTCGCACTAGAGATGCCAGAAAAAGTTAGAGCTTGTGCTTGACCAGAGAAACCAAATCCTGTGGTCGAACTCACAAAAAAACTAGATATAGCAGTAGCCAAAACAAAACTTAGTTTCATAATTCTAGGTTTTAACGTTCATTCTGGAGCTTATTTCAAGTAAGTATTCAGTCTACCTTAGTAAAATTACGGAAAATATGCCAATGTCTTCTTGTATTTTTTATAAAATCTTTATGTTTATTTCAAAATAATTTAATGAATAATTTATATTTATGAAGTTAAAATTATTGACTGTCAAAATATATTTCACTAGTTTGTAATTAGTAAAACAGTAAACCTATTGCAAAATTTCCCTAACACGCTACCTTCCGGCAAGAGTGGAGACTTTGACGTAAGTCAAAGGCGGAGTGGGGTTCTTTTTTGGATTTATGCAATAAGTCTAGTAATTGCGTAGGCGTAGCCCGCACTTCTCTACGAGACACAACACGAACGGCATGGTTCGACTCCGCTCACCAGCCGCTCAGTGACCATCGTAAACATCGTTACCTTACTTGACTTACCAATAAATTGTCAAGCTGATATGAAGTTACAGTTTTTTGACATTCTCCAGACTATGGGGAGAAATGGGATTCACAATTTTGACAAAATCTCTGGTAACAACTGGCTTGGAACTTTAGATAAAGCCAGATTTTGTCCTTGTATCCCCAACTCATTATGAAAAGCACGAATAGTTTTCACCACATAAGCAAAGGTTGTTTGATAAGCCTCTAGTTGTTTACTTAATCCGTTTAAGGCTTGCAAATGGTTATCTAATGCCACTTCTAAGTGTTGAGAGCGTGTTGCTTTGTCGCCATTAAAAGACTTATCTATTACTAGCTGATAATGTGCTAATCCTAGGTTATTGTGAGAGGCAAGCAAATCAAAACTTAAAGAAGTACCGCTAAGTGAGTTAGCCAAAGCTATAGCTTCTTCGTAAGCGCTGATACATAGTTGCAGATACTTTTGCCGTGCCTCTTTAGTAGTCTCAGATAGGTTTGCTAGATGCCAGTAAGCAGTACCCAGATTATTTTGTGTAGCGGCGCAAGCACTGGGAACATTAGCTGGAGTGCGATACTTGAGAGCTTCGCTATAAACATCTATAGCTAGCTGGAGATTTTGGGCAGGTTGTTCGTATTGTGCCAGATTCCAACACGCAGTACCGATATTGTTTTGAATCATCCCATACTTCAGCGGTTCCTCTTCAGGGTTGTAGTGTATAAGTGCTTCATTGTAAGCTGCGATCGCTTTCTTTAAATGCACAATCGGTTGGTTGTATTGCCCTAAATGCCAGTAGGCAGTACCCAAATTATTTTGGCAAGCCGCATACTTTAATGAATCCATATCCGCTGTACGGTAGCTGAGTGCTTCACTGTAAGCGAAAATTGCTTGTTGCCAATTTTCCGATGGGTGAGAGAAACGAGCTAAATCACCATAGGCTGTCCCCAAATTATTTTGCACACGAGCGTAAGTTTCCGAATGTGTCTGGGGCGAAATTATCTTTAACGCCAACTGATAAAATTCTATTGCCTGCTCTATATAAGTTTGTCCCTCCTCAGAATTGGGTGGTGTGCGGTATAGCATCCAGTAGAGTGTACCCAAATCATTCAAGATATCTGGGAGTTGCGGTGAGCTTTCGTCATAGCTAATTGCCTCCTGATAGGCAATAATTGCCACCATCAGGTTTTCTAAAGTCGCCTCTCCTTGCTCAATGCGAAGACGGTATAAAGTACCCAAGCGATGATAAGCCTTTGCCAGTATCTCCTCTGAAACAAGATTTTCGTGTAATTCTTCAATCTCCAATAAAATCTGCTGTGGTTGTAAGGAATCCTCTGTATTTCTAGCAATACTTGTATTAATTGTTGCTATTACTAGCTCCGTTAACTCACTGCTAATATAAGATAAAGATGACAGCGATTGATTATTACTCCCACTACCAGACCGATTTGTAGATTCCTGTTGTTGTGGCGTAGCCTTCAATAAATCTGCTGTTGATGGTGAAACTTCCTCAGTTTTGTGTACGCGATTCCCTTGTACCTCTACTGGGAAATCAGAATTATTCTCAAATTTGAATTCAGTGGCTGCGGTTCTGAGTTCTGCTTGGTTAGCTGATTCATCTAGAATTGACTGCTCAATATTCCCTAAATCTAAGCTTCCAGAACGTGAAAAACGTTCTGGATAGGCCAAATTCTGAGTTGCTGGTGTGGGTTCTCCAGCAAACACAAATACGCCAGTACGACAACGCCAAAACTGTGGTGCTGATTGCTTGATAGCCGATAACCAAGGACGCGGTATCCACAAAAGCAAATTAGATTCTAGAAATCGGCTGGATTCTTGTGTAGAGAAATATTGTTCGCTTAAGCGGAGATAGTGCAAAAATAACCGCTGTGTCGCCACTGGTTGCTTAGTGAGATGCTCCACGCCGACAATCTGAAATGCTGGTACTGGAAAAGGTCTTCCAGGAGTATCTTTTGATGCCCCAACTATTGGCGGTGGGTAGTTAGTCAACCATTGATTAATCTGGATTATGGGATTGGGATCGTTTAAATTCAAACGCAACGTGACTAATCGCGGATAAGCTGGAGTGCTATTTTCCTGAGCATTTGATGATTGATATAGCACCTGTCCAACAGGATAAGCCAATGTAGAATGCAAACGGGCTGCCACCTGATTTCTTAGGTATAAATCATCACAAACTGCCAAAAGAATTTGTCGTCGTAAGCCAAGACTTAAGGCAAGTTTCAGGCGGTGGTATACTTGCCGATTCCAAGTAGAATTATTGTTGTGTGCAGTATCATTCACGCTCATAGCGGCTAAAGAGCCAAAACACAGTACATATCACCTTTTTGGGTGCATTCAAGTGGGCTAAAGTCATAATAAAAATGATTTTTAATAAGTAGATGTTGTGCTGCTCAAGATATATTGAGCCTTCAATTATAGTAAGAACAATAAAGTATAATTATATACTTTCATTCCTAGTTCAATTTTAACAAAAAATAAAAAAGCAGGCCCCTCTTAAAATCGGAACCTGAAAAACTATAAAAAAGATGAAGTTTTCTTAAAATGTTTTACGATCAACTGCTCTTAGAAACAAAGAAGGCGACTAGAATCAAGCCGACAACCAAAGCTGTAGCGGCAATTCCTAGTAGGATGTAAGTTCGCTTTTGCCCTTCTGTGGGAGGTTCTGCTTGATAAACCTTTGGTTCCCGGGCAAAATTATTTAGAAGACCGCCTTCTTCATTGGTATAGGGCATGAATAAATTCCTTTATCTTTATCGTTAATTTAATGTTACATAAATGCTAAATCTGGTCTTAAACTGCTAGATAAATCGTTACATTTTGGATTTAAAAGAGGCAGAGGGGCACAGGGGAAAAACTTACTGCAACTTCTCCTCGGTAACATAACGTAGCTGTTGGCGCAGCCTCTTGTAGAGAAGTGCTACTCCTCTGCTCCCTGGTCACTGAGCGTAGCCGTTGGCGAAGCCTCTCGTAGAGAAGTGCTACCCCTCTGCTCCCCTGCCTCTTGTCCTCATTCTTTAACTAGTAATCGTCCCAGTTAGAGGTGAACTAGGACTGGCGTAATCTTTAATAGGCATTCTGCCAGCAAGGTATGCTAGACGACCGGCAACTGCTGCCAAATTCATGGCACGAGCCATTGCTGCTGGTTTTGGAGAAAGAGCGATCGCACTATTAATCAACAAAGCATCTGCTCCCAATTCCATTGCCTGGGCGGCTTCTGAGGGCGAACCAATACCAGCATCTACTACCACTGGCACACCTGCATTTTCAATGATAATTTGGATATTGGCAGTTGTTTTCAGTCCTTGTCCAGAACCAATGGGTGATGCCAAAGGCATGACTGTAGCACAGCCTACTTCTTCTAAACGCTTGGCTAACATAGGATCGGCGTTGATATAGGGCAATACTGCAAAGCCTTCTTTAACTAGTTGTTCTGCTGCTTGCAGTGTCCCAATTGGATCTGGGAGTAAATACTTAAGGTCAGGTATTACTTCTAACTTTATAAAGTTATTATCTTCTTGCCCCAACAATTTCGCCATTTCTCGCCCTAAACGCGCCACCCGAATCGCCTCTTCGGCAGTTTGACAACCTGCTGTATTGGGTAACATCCAGATTTTCGTCCAATCCAAGGCTTCCGCTAAACCTTCATGTCCCGGAGCCTTGGTTTGTACCCGTCGGACTGCCACGGTGACAATTTGGCAATCGCTGGCGGCGATGCTTTGCTGCATTTCCTCAATGCTGCGATACTTACCAGTTCCCGTCATCAAGCGGGATTGGAAGGTTTTGCCAGCGATAATCAGTGGGGAGTCTTGAGTGGGAAGTGGGGATATAGCAGAGTGATGTCCGTTAGAGAAATTGGCAGAGTGAGTCAGCATTGGGGTGGAGGTAGATGACTGGGACTGGAAGCGCGAATAGTGAAAATCAGCAAGTAGGGGGTCAGATTTTTGTTCTAAGATTAAATCGGCAATCAAAGCGGCGGTTACGGGCGCAAGTAGAATTCCATTGCGGTAATGACCCGTAGCAAAGGTTAAATTTTGACAGTGGCTAGTGCCAAGAATGGGTAATTCATCAGGGGTGATTGGGCGAAATCCCCACCAAAATTCCTGGATGGGATAATGCTTTAATTGGGGATACAGGCGGATGGCAGCTTGTAGTAATTTTTGAATTCCTTCTGGGGTGTTGTTGGGGATAAAGCCAACGTCTTCACTGGTTGCGCCAATAACCAGGCGATCGCGTCTTGGTACGATGTAAATATCCTGCCCAAACAAAACCCGCTTCAAAGGCAATTCCGGCGAAACTTCTGGTATCCGCACACTCAGCATTTGTCCTTTTCTAGGTAGCACAGGTAGCGGTAACAATTCATTTGACCAAGCACCTGAAGCTAAAACATAGTGTGCGGCGCGAATTATTCCAGCATTGGTTTGCACCCCAACCACTTGTCCTTGCTGCTGTAAAAATCCTTCTACCGTAATACCATCTTTGAGTTCAACACCAACAAACTCAGCCGCCGTCCGCAATACATGAGCTAGAGCTTTATTATCAACTTGTGCGTCTTCAGGATACCACCAGCCACCAACTACCTCGGCTCCCAATCCTGGCTGATATTGATGAATTGCCTCTTTATTTAACCAGTAACAGGGGGATGAAGGAGATGAGGAGGAAAGACTTTCCCCTCTGCCCCCCTGCTCCCCTGCTCCCTGGTCACTGAGCGTAGCCGTTGGCGAAGCCTCTCGTAGAGAAGTGCTGCCCCCCCGGTTACTGAGCGTAGTCGTTGGCGCAGCCTCTCGTAGAGAAGTATGCTCCCCTGCCTCTTCAAAAACAGGTGCAAGGATACCACAGGCACGGTAGCCAGTATTTAAGCCGGTCAGTTCTTCTAATTTGCGCGTCCAGTCGGGATATAAGGCACGCGATCGCCAACACAAGGAACGCATTGCCTCATTAGCAATGTTTTCCGCATCTGGTGCCAACATCCCGGCGGCGGCGTGGGTAGCGGCAGCCTGGAAGTCACGACAAAGCACGGTGACGTTTGTCCCGCGCAATTTTAGTTCAATGGCGATCGCTAAACCAATAACGCCGCCACCAATAATCACAGTCTCACTAATCATTAGTCATTAGTCATTAGTCATCTGTCATTAGCCATTTATCATTAGTACATAACTAATAACTCATAACTCATAACTCATAACTTATAACTTATAACTTGTAACTAAAGACGGGTCTGAAGAAGGATCTGATCGTTACCACAAGGCGCGAATTGGTTCGTTGCCTTGATTTGGATCGCTAGATGGTGTGCTTGTTTCTGAAGAATCTGTATTGTTATCTGTTGTATTGTCAGTTGAGTCATCGCCAGAATTCTGGGCAACATTACTCCTGTTATCAGGTCTTGGGGCTACAATACCGCGTCTATTTTCGTTGGTTTCAGTTGTTTCGTTTCCTTCTGTTGCAGTTTCTTCATTCTTGCTGCCAGCACTGCTATTAACATTGATATTAGCTGGCAGGACTTCTGATTTCTTGTCACTAGGAGCGTTAGCAGTTTGTACGCCCATTGGAAAGTTGATGCCCAGTAATGTACCAAGCAGAATGGCTAAACCGCCAGCCATTAAAATTAAGGGTGTCCATCTACCCATCTTGTCTTAACTCCTTTTTAACCTTTTGGTGTCCACACTATTCGAGAACCTTGTCCCCAAAATCCATCAAACTTTGTCACTTTCACGTCGCCCAAAACCTGAGTTTGACAGGCTAAACGTAAGTCTGTTGTAGGAGAATGGGGAGGAAGCGAACGCCGTGTTCGATCGCGCCAGTTCGCTGCTGAGACTTTGCCCTCTACCTTAACCGCGCAGGTACCGCAACTGCCAATGCCCCGACAGTTTATTACCTTAGCACCGTCATTGTAGAGGTTAATACCATTTTGCAGCAAAATCTTGCGGAGATTGCTTCCATGCTCGCAATCAATTGTTTTACCTTCAGCTATTACTTTAGGCATTTTTAAATTGCCAAACTGGCTTTTTGTTGTATATTGACACATTGCCTCGAAAGTTGTCTCGTCGGTCCCAGTTTTATGACCACAAATTCTTCACCTCAACTTTGGCTCTATGACACTACATTACGGGATGGCACTCAGCGCGAGGGGCTATCTGTATCGATAGAAGATAAGTTACGCATTGCCCGTAGACTCGATCAGCTGGGAATTCCCTTTATTGAAGGTGGTTGGCCTGGAGCCAATCCCAAGGATGTACAATTTTTCTGGCAACTCCAAGAAGATCCGCTCAAACAGGCTGAAATTGTCGCTTTTTGCTCGACTCGCCGCCCCAACTCTACTGCCGCCACCGAACCGATGCTACAGGATATTTTGGCTGCGGGAACTCGCTGGGTAACGATTTTTGGCAAATCTTGGGATTTACATGTGACAACCGGACTCAAGACGACATTAGAAGAAAATTTGGCGATGATTCGCGACACTATTGAGTACCTCCGTTCTCAAGGTCGTCGCATTATCTACGATGCCGAACATTGGTTTGATGGCTATAAGCACAATCGAGATTATGCTTTACAGACATTAGAGGCTGCGATCGCCTCTGGTGCGGAATGGCTAGTCCTCTGTGATACCAATGGTGGCACTTTACCCCACGAAATTAGCCAAATTGTTCAAGATGTCATTAGTCATTTGTCATTGGTCACTTGTCAAGAAGCAATAACTGAGGACATAGACGCGCTAGCGGCTTCAATAATTCCTCAAATTGGAATTCATACTCATAACGATTCGGAAATGGCGGTTGCTAACGCAATAGCCGCCGTGATGGCAGGGGCAAAGATGGTACAGGGCACAATTAATGGTTACGGTGAACGTTGCGGTAATGCTAACCTCTGTTCGTTAATTCCCAATTTACAACTGAAGGCGGGTTACAGTTGTATCACAGAAGACCAGCTCACACAACTTACAGAAGCTAGTCGTTTTGTGAGTGAGGTAGTCAACCTTGCGCCAGATGAACACGCTCCCTTTGTGGGACGTTCGGCTTTTGCCCACAAGGGCGGTATTCATGTATCAGCGGTGGAACGTAATCCCCTGACTTACGAACACATTCAGCCGGAACAAGTCGGGAATCGTCGCCGCATTGTGATTTCGGAACAGTCTGGACTGAGCAATGTTTTAGCCAAAGCCCGCAGTTTTGGGATTGAATTGGATCAACAAAAGGCAGAGGCTAGAGAAATTCTCCAGCGCCTCAAAGATTTGGAGAGTGAAGGATTTCAATTTGAAGCCGCAGAGGCGAGTTTTGTGCTATTGATGCACGAAGCTTTGGGAGGTCGCCAAAAGTTTTTTGAAGTCAAAGGTTTTCAAGTCCACTGCGACTTGATTGAGGGGAAAGAAACTAGCAATGCCCTAGCTACAGTTAAAGTCGCTGTTGACGGGAAAAATATTTTGGAGGCGGCGGAAGGTAACGGGCCCGTTGCAGCTTTGGATGCAGCTTTACGCAAGGCTTTGGTGAACTTTTATCCCCAAATTGCAACCTTTGATTTGACAGATTACAAAGTACGAATTCTCAACGGACATACGGGCACTGCGGCGAAAACCCGTGTGTTGGTAGAATCAGGCAATGGTCGTCAACGCTGGACGACGGTAGGGGTTTCTACCAATATTTTGGCGGCTTCCTATCAAGCGGTGGTGGAGGGTTTAGAATACGGTTTGTTGTTACATTCCCAAGCAGAAGCAGTCGTGAAAGCTTCTAGTTGACAAAAGGGATATGTAGTGTAACTACGGTTGGGGGAAAGGGGAAAGGGAAAAGGGAAAGGGGGAGAAAAATCTTTAACCCAAACCCACTAAACCTTTTCCCTAAAGGTAATTCTGAGTTCAAAATATTTATCCGAACTGTATTGTATGTAGTCTAGGGAAAGTTTGCATTTTTGGATGAAAAGGGGAAGCGATCGCACTTTGGCGATCGCTTCTTACCATATATTAAAAATTTTGCGCTTATATAGCAAAAAAGCCGTTGTAAATAGAAGCTCTACCAATTGCGCCATCCACCTTTGGGTGCAACTTCATTATTAGTAGACTTCAGTCCGTGACTGTGCAACAGAGTTTGATATTCGGTGCTGCTGGCCCAACGGTCAATTTCTCGCGCCCGCAGTACTGGCACTGGATGGGTTAATTGGGCTGTACGGGCAGCTTTGACCATTTCACCCAGTTCTGTCTTGCTAATATCATCGTAAGCGCGGGCTTGGGCAACAAAGGCATCGAGATTCAGTTGGGGCGCTAAGGTGGGAGAACCACCAGCCAACTTCATCAACACCGACATGACAACTTTCGGGTCTTGGGTTGCTAGTAATGCGGCGCGATCGCAGGTAAACTCAGCACAACGTACCCATTCCAAAAGTTGCGCCTGTATGGCTTGAGCAACAAAAGTACCGACATTGGGGACAATCGCCGCAGCTAATATTAATAAGTTTACAGGAGTCAAGTAAACGCTATGGTCACACTTGAGATGTCCCAGCTCGTGGGCGATTACTGCCTGTATTTCCTCTGGTGTGAGAATATCAATCAGGGAAGTGTGTAGCACCACAAAAGGCTGCTTACCCCGCACAGCAAAAGTATAGGCGTTGGGAGCCGGATGTTGCCGGACGTACAACTGGGGAGGCTCTATATCCAGGATTTTACAGGCATCTAACAACAGCTTGTATAAATCGGGTAGTTGCTTTTCACCCACCAAAATGCTAGAGGCAATATTTTCCACATAGAAAACCTGCTCTGCCATTGGCCCAAGCCAATTTCGCACCAACATATCTATGCCTGGTATCTGCTTGAGCGTTTTGGTAGCTTCCAGGTCTAATGGATGACGAAATGAGTCAGCTTTTAAACCAATCAGCGGGGTTTTGAAGAAAGACATAGTGCAACAAGCTATAAAAAAATACAACTATGGAATCTGGCTGGATAGATAAACAGCCTCCCACAGTTAGTATAACGATTTCATTAAGGGGAGCAGTATTTTTAGTTTCTCGCGATCGCAAACTCTAAAAACTTATACATCGTTGAAAAAACTAAACATGAGGCCAGATTTAGTGACACGATCAAAGGTGATCATGTTTTTATGTTGTCACTATGAAAATATTGGTACTGAATGCCGGATCGAGTAGCCAAAAGAGTTGTCTGTATGAAATTGCAGATGAAACTCTGCCTACCCAAGCACCCCAACCCCTTTGGGAAGGGAAAATCAACTGGACTCAAGATCGAAGTGTGGCAGAAATTGAGGTGAAAACTGCAACAGGTGAAACGCTGCAAAAATCAATCTCTGGTGATTCCCCAGAGGCGCACCTCACCTATATGCTCAATACACTTAATCGTGATGCTACCAAGGTAATCGATCAGTTATCAGAAATCGATGTAGTGGGGCATCGGATAGTACATGGTGGAGAGGATTATCGAGATAGCGTGGTAATTACGGAGGATGTCAAAAAGGCGATCGCCGATCTGTCTAACCTTGCCCCAGCGCATAATCCGGTGGGTTTGGAAGGCATAGAAGCAATTGAACAAATCTTAGGAAATGTCACCCAAGTAGCAGCCTTTGATACCGGATTTCATGGTACTTTACCCGATGCAGCAGCAATCTATCCCGGCCCATATCAGTGGGTAGAGCAAGGTATTCGTCGCTATGGGTTTCATGGTATTAGTCACCAATACTGTTCTCAACGTGCTGTCCAAATTCTCGGTCGAGATGTTGCATCTGAGCGGTTAATTATCTGTCATCTGGGCAATGGTTGCTCTTTAGCGGCGATTAAAAACGGTCGCAGTATTGATACTACTATGGGATTCACGCCCGTAGAAGGATTGATGATGGGTAGTCGTTCTGGTTCAGTCGATCCGGGGATTCTGATTTACCTGTTGCGGCACTGCAATTACTCTGTAGAAAAGTTGGATGAGTTATTAAATAAAGCTTCTGGGTTAAAGGGAATTTCGGGTGTATCTAGCGATATGCGTGAAGTGAGAGAAGCCATCGCTCAAGGTAATTCCCGCGCTCAACTAGCATGGGATATCTACGTGCATCGCTTGCGTTCTGGTATTGGCGCAATGCTTGCTAGTTTGGGCGGATTAGATGCTTTAGTATTCACCGCTGGCGTGGGTGAAAACTCTCCACAAATTCGCCAAGCCACCTGTGAAGCCTTTGGATTTATCGGACTGAAAATAGACCTTGAGAAAAATCAACAGCAGCCAGTCGATAAAGATATTGCCACACCTGACTCAACGGTGAGAGTATTAGTGATACATACTCAAGAAGATTGGGCGATCGCCGGACAATGTTGGCAGTTGTTGAAACATAATTAGAAAGTCTAATTGAATTTGGGTAAGATTGTTTGAATATTTCAGCTACCCTAATCTTTTTCTTAAAACAGTCTTTCACAAGAAAATACTTTTTTCAATGCCTCACACCCAGTTTTCAAGCTAGTAACCAACGCATAAAGACTTTACCAATTTGCCCTACTATAAAACTAAAAACCCATTGTAATAACGGCCCAGTTAGTGACAAAAGTAGCAAAAATAAGAAATTAGTGGGAGTAAAAATAAAAATACTAGAAGTGACACAACTTAGTCCCCATGCCAGCCAATTTCGATATTGATAACTAATATAAGTCCATCTTGGAAGCTGATTAACCAGCCAATAGCGAATAGTAGCAAATACAACAGATGTTACTAATCCAGCAAGTATTGATAATGAAAATGCTAAGTTTAATCTCCATACAAAAAAAGTAGCAGGGAATAACGAAGCTAGTTCCCAAGAGAATAAATTTAATTTAGTCCGAAGACAGCTTAGTATTTGTTCAATAAGCCAATAATGCAAATAAACAATATTTAAGCACTCAGGATTTTTGATAAAATCACTCTTGATTTTGTGAATTATGTCACCATAAAATAAAATATTACTTTGTAAAACAATATCTTGTTCTTTCCAGAGATATAAATCTGATGTATCTTCTCTATAATAAGAATTAAAAGTAATTCCATACTGTAGCGTTGATTTTTTTTGTAATGATTTATTCCAGAATAATTTGATAAAACTTATTATAAAAGTATCATCAAATATTTTAAAGTTTTTTTTAGTAATTACTAATTTCTGGTATGGCGTAGTGTTCTTATTAACGCAAATCTGCTCGCTAAAACAGTTGTAGTACCAAATATAAGCTAGTAATTTTGACGGAATGTATAAAGAGCAGCCTATTTCTCGTGCTTCTTCAATTTGTTTTAAAATGGTCTTATTTAGATAAAAAGTATACTGTCCTGGCTCAACCTTAATTTCAAGTTCAATAGGAGTGCCTTGAGGGATTTGTACAAAAAAAGATAGTTGAACATCAGCTTCACTATCAGTGTATGTTTTATCAGCTTTCATTGTCGGGATAATTTCGCGATATTTTGTACAATACCAATCAGAAAGTCTAGTGTTCCACGCCACTGTTTCTCTCCAGCAACTACCCCTTCATTATGTATTTTTAGGATTAAATCTCTATCACCTTCAGGTAATTGAAATAGCTTTTTATGGTAACGGCTGATAATATCTCCATCTAGCTGCATAACAGTTTGAGCATAAATAATATCAATATCTACGCTGGTAATATTGCCACTATTAAGTGCAGCTTTAAGCTCAGACATTTTCCGCAGTGTACGAATAAATTTATCATTATTCAAAAGTTCTTCAATCTCTTGCCACCTTTGCTGCAATTTTTTGTGATTATCTTCTTCACCCGCAAAAGGTGTTGGAGCAGGCAATATTGGTCGAGCTAACTTTATGTATACCTCGTCAGTTGGAACAATATTTGCTTTATGTTCCACCTGATATTTAAGACGATCCTGATATTGTATTATCCTGGAGTCTGGCTCACTAGTCTCAGTACTTTGTTCAAGAAGAATGTAAAAATATTCTCTTTCAAGTTGCGAAAATAGACTTGTATAACGCTTGCGTAGCTCTTGAGCTTGAGTTTTTTCTGGTTCTGGTAAATCGTCTGGATTTGGAATTCCTTTGCTATCAAAGTAGTCTTTGTCATTTATTGAATAAATCTCTTCATACGCTTGCCAAGCATTAAACTTTGCGCCAGTAATTTGATCCACAACCATTGTATTGACTTCTAAAGCTGTAATATCATCAACTAATCCATGTACAGATGAGACTACTTTTTCTAGCAAATCTTTGGCTTGTTCTTGAATTTTATTAGGCATAGCCATAATTTCCTTGATTTATTTAAAGCAAATTAACCTACAGGTTAGGATAACCTCATATCCTGTAGGTATTTTTTGGTTAATATCAATTAATAAATATCAACTACTGGGGACGGGATAGCGATTGTTGTGAAGTTTTACGAGATTTCATAATTTCTATAAAAAATCCATACAACTTCTGCAAACTTTCTATATTTTTTTGCATAATCTCCCGACTTTCTTTGATTTGAGTTAGATGAAATTCACGAAGTTCTGTATATGGCCCGCTACCAACAAATTGACTACCAACTTCATTAGTTATATCACCATCAATTAAATTTATTATGGTGTGCATTCGATTACCTGCTTGAGGAATTTGCTGCCCTTGTGGTTGTTCTAACTGAGTAGATGAGTCTGGAACCCAAGTAGTAATTTCTAGCTCTACAACTTCCACTATTGCTGTTTGAATAGCATCAATAATTTCATCAATGTTGAATCTTTCTCCCTGACTATTCAGCTTCTTAACTTTTCTTTTAAATTCACTACTTGGTTTGCTAAATTGACTATTGTTTTCCATGTTTTCGATGTCTTGACTATGAATTTTTGTGTTTTCGTTAAGAGTATCATTAACCATGAAATTTAGAGGTTACAGATAGATTCAAATATAAACAAAATACAATCTTATGTTATGTCAAATTTTGGAAGGCTTTTACTACAAAAAAGTAACTAAAGTCAAAACAACTTAATATTTTAATAAATTTTTACTAAAAAAAAGTTATGATTTCCAAGAGCCAAATTTATCTTAGAAAAAGAATAATACCATTTTAGATTTTCGAGGTACTGCATTGCAGTGAATCCAGCACTGCGGCAGGGGTTTTCCCGTTGTTCTAAGTGGCGTGATTCTGAAATAATTATTTAATTAGCTTTTAGGTGTTTCGTTCCAGTAGCTATAAATTAGATATTGGTATATATAAAAAATTACTGTAATTTATCTCAAAACAAAGATAATATCAAAGTATAAATAAACACTAAATACTTCAATCAGTTTATTTGAGTAAACTTTTTTATCTTACTTAGCAAAGCATAGTCTCATAAATATGGCTGACTTTTTTTATACCACTTGTATACAATGATCTGACTATGATGATAAAGAAAGACAAGAAAAATATGTTGTTATCTCGTCAAGCTTTTGCTACACCTTTTGTAATTTGCCTGTGTATTTTAGGAGTTGGCTTGATTCAATTCCCCCAATTGCAAAAACTAATAAATAGAAAACAATCTGCCTCTTTAGAAACTCTAAAAAAAGAAATAAAAGCTGAAAATATTCGTCTGAATTTCCTCGAAAAAACGCCTAGTTTTGGTTATGATAATTTGATCGCAGATTTGGTATATCTCAATTTTCTCCAATATTTTGGAGATGATGAAATTCGGGATAAAACAGGCTACAGTTTAAGTCCAGAATATTTTGAAGTTATTCTAGAACGCGATCCACGATTTTTAGCAGCGTATCGCAGTCTTTCGATCAGTACTTCATTATATGCTGGTATGCCGGAACGTGCGATCGCACTATCAGAGAAAGGCTTAAAATCACTATCTCCCTCAGTTCCCGAAAGGTCTTATTATATATGGCGTTTTAAAGGAGTTGATGAGTTATTATTTTTAGGGAACGCTCAAGCTGCCCAACAATCTTTTGCAACGGCGGCCAACTGGGCAAGTAAATTTTCAGATGGAGAAAGTCAACTTATAGCTAATACTTCCCAAAAAACTGCTGAATTTCTAAGTCGAAATCCTAACAGTAAATATGCTCAAATTTCTACATGGTCAATGGTTTTAAATAATCATGCTGATGAAAGAACTCAGAAACGCGCAATTAAGGAAATCGAAGCCTTGGGAGGAAAAATAGTTACAACTCCTGAAGGTACTCATAAAATTATATTTCCTTCTAAAGATTAAATTATTATTTATTTTTATTTCATGCAGCGTATGAGTATTACAAGTCATCACTTTTCAATGGAGTTGTAGCAACAAGCAATGTGGTTGTGACAAATAATATTTTTTGGTATGACGGCAAGTTAATTCACTCTCAAACCCTAGAATTAAACATTAACGATCCAGGTTTACTTTATGGGGCAACTGTTTTTACAACATTGCGGGTTTATGAGAACTCCCTAGATAGTAATTTAACTAATTGGGAAGCACACTGCGATCGCTTACTCTTCTCACTACAAACTTTTGGTTGGCAGCAACCCGATTGGAAGCGTCTGCGTCAAGGCGCTCAAATTCTTCTCTCACGCTTCCCCGTTCTCAGAATTACCCTTTTTCCTGATGGACGAGAGTGGATAACTGGCAGATTCTTACCGCAAGATTTGACAGAAAAACAAAAGAATGGTATTTTATGCGCTGTTGCCAGTTCAGAATTTTCTCGCTCTCTCCCCTCTCATAAAACTGGAAACTATTTGAGTGCTTGGTTGGCAAAAACTACCTCAGATGCTCAAGAAGCAATATTAGTCGATACTCAAGGAAATTGGCTAGAAACCAGTACAGGCAACCTTTGGGGATGGTGCGATCGCAGTTGGTACACGCCACCAATAAAGGCCGGAATTTTGCCGGGAATTGGGCGATCGCAACTTGTAAACTGGTTGCAAAACCACCATCAGCCAGTGCGAGAAGAAACTTGGAGCGTCGAGTTAGTCCAGAGATTTGAAGCGATCGCCTACACTAATAGTGTGGTAGAGATTATTCCCATTCATACCGTTAATCAGCCTTCAGGGTCGCTACAATGTAATCCCCACCATCATAGTTTTCAGCTAATAAGGGAGCTTTTTTTAGCATGACAACCACGCCAAATTTGTTATATCTTAAGATAAGTTAACATAATTCTTAATAATCACCTTTCCGAGCAGAGAAGCTAGGCGATTGCGCGAAAAATACCGGAGGATAGACCTTAGTGAATAAAAGATGGAGAAATGCAGGGCTGTACGCGCTGCTGTTTATTGTCGTAATTGCGCTGGGAACAGCATTTTTTGACAAACAACCCCAAAGCAGAGAGACATGGCGATACAGTCGCTTCATTCAAGAAGTTCAGCAAGGCAGAGTAGAAAAAGTCAGTTTGAGTGCAGACCGCTCTACAGCACTGGTTACACCCAAATATGACCCAGCTAAACGGATTGTTACCTTAGTCAATGATCCAGATTTGATTAATACTCTGACTTCTAAAGGCGTTGATATTTCTGTATTGCCCCAAACCGACGAAGGATTTTGGTTTAAGGCACTGAGCAGCTTATTTTTCCCTGTATTGCTTTTGGTTGGCTTATTCTTCTTACTACGTCGCGCTCAAAGTGGGCCAGGCAGCCAAGCGATGAACTTTGGCAAATCTAAAGCCAGAGTGCAAATGGAACCACAAACTCAGGTAACATTTGGCGATGTTGCTGGTATTGACCAAGCCAAGTTGGAATTAAACGAAGTCGTAGACTTCCTAAAAAACGCCGATCGCTTTACCGCCGTTGGTGCAAAAATTCCTAAAGGTGTGTTGTTAGTTGGCCCTCCTGGTACAGGTAAAACCCTCCTAGCTCGTGCTGTAGCAGGTGAAGCAGGTGTACCCTTCTTCTCAATCTCCGGTTCAGAATTTGTGGAAATGTTCGTTGGTGTGGGTGCATCCCGCGTCCGCGATTTGTTTGAACAAGCTAAGACCAATGCTCCTTGTATCGTCTTCATCGATGAAATTGACGCTGTAGGTCGTCAACGGGGTGCAGGTTTAGGTGGTGGTAACGATGAGCGGGAACAAACCCTCAACCAGTTGCTCACCGAAATGGATGGTTTTGAAGGTAACACTGGCATTATCATTATTGCCGCTACCAACCGTCCTGATGTTTTAGATGCAGCCTTGTTGCGTCCTGGTCGCTTTGACCGTCAAGTTGTGGTAGACCGTCCTGACTACGCCGGACGCAGCGAAATCCTCAAGGTACACGCCCGTGGCAAGACCTTGGCGAAAGATGTGGACTTGGATAAAATTGCCCGTCGTACCCCTGGATTTACTGGCGCAGATTTATCCAACCTGTTGAATGAAGCCGCAATTTTGGCAGCCCGCCGGAATTTGACTGAAATTTCAATGGATGAAATCAACGACGCAATCGACCGCGTATTAGCTGGGCCAGAGAAGAAAGACCGAGTAATGAGCGAAAAGCGCAAAACCTTGGTAGCTTATCACGAAGCTGGTCACGCTTTAGTTGGTGCTTTGATGCCCGACTATGACCCAGTACAAAAAATTAGCATCATCCCTCGCGGTCGCGCAGGTGGTTTAACTTGGTTTACCCCCAGTGAAGACCGCATGGACACTGGTTTGTACAGCCGCGCTTATTTAGAAAATCAGATGGCTGTAGCTTTGGGTGGTCGGATTGCTGAAGAATTAATCTTTGGTGAAGAAGAAGTTACCACGGGTGCTTCTAATGACCTCCAACAAGTAGCGCGTGTTGCTCGTCAAATGATTACCCGATTTGGGATGAGCGATCGCTTAGGCCCTGTTGCTCTTGGTCGTCAACAAGGTAACATGTTCCTCGGACGCGATATCATGTCAGAGCGCGATTTTTCTGAAGAAACCGCCGCCGCCATTGATGAAGAAGTCCGCAAACTTGTAGATGTAGCCTATACACGCGCCAAAGAAGTGTTAGTGAGCAATCGCCACATTCTAGATCAGCTAGCGCAAATGCTGGTTGATAAAGAAACAGTAGACGCTGAAGAGTTGCAAGAAATTCTATCGAATAACGATGTGACAACTGCTGCGTTTGCCTAATTTAATGAATAGTTAGAAGTAGAGACGCGATGAATCGCGTCTTTACAAGAGTTAGGAGTTAATGGCAAAAGCCCGATCGTGAAGACCGGGCTTTTAATCCGTAATGGGGTTATATTCCCCGGAAGTTCGTTATAGAGTTTCAGTATAAATCGCTAATCTGATGATAATGACTACCACATGAGCATAACCAGTTCCGGAAAATTAGAAAATTTTTTTTAGAGACACCAAAATCAAATTACTAACGTCGGCAGAACTTGCCCAAATCCCGGCATAGTGGTTACGCGAACTTGGTATCGATCCTGATTCTCTCCCGTAATCACTCGAAATCAGGGTAACTCGGAGATTTTACGAATTACCTTGATTGCGATCGCTGCAAAATAGTTTATGCATTCTGTCGCGCACCCCTCATGACATCAAATAGATGACTTTCTAAATCTCGATCGGACTAGCGCCAAAAGTGACTGGATACTAATCAGTTGGTTAACTTACACTCTGGATGTCGGTTTCAAAAATAGCCACGCCACAAAGAATGTAGCCGCCGTAAATAGTTGTGTCAAATCTAAAGCAGATAGATAGCCATCTGCAAATGAAGCAATACTGCGATCGGTAATGCCAAATACCCAGGATGACAGGCCAAATAGCCAAATCCCATTCTTGAGATTTCCGACGAATTCTTTAGAGTCCGATCGTTTTTGATCTTTCATAATCTTCTGTTCCGTTGGTGAAGAATCTGGTGATTGATGCTAAATACCTGCCATTAGGAATTTTTTTGGATTCCTGACGCTGAATTTACATTTACTATCTATTAACAATATTAATAAATATTTCACCTACTTGACATCCCTACCCAAAGGTACATCTCCTAATGATGACATTCCTCTTTTGGTTCTGTTACCTCCGATAGACGGCAATAGGTTGAGTTCTCAGCTTTACAGCGTCAGGTTTGAATACTGAAATCACATGATTTTTAAATAACCATATAAATATTTATTTATGCTTTGCATAAAATGCTTCATAGGATAGATGCGTTACCAAAATATCTTTATACTTCAATGTGTAAAGACTTTGTAGGGGCGCATAGTTAGCTGTGCGCCCCTACAAGGAAATAAAATACTTATTTTGGAGTAAATTAATCCCTTTAGCCTACTCAGCACTGGCTCAACGTACCGCTATTTATATACCAATACGCTTGGGTTAAGAAGAATAGTAGGTTGGGTTGAGCAACAGCGAAACCGAACAAAGCCTTAATAATGTTGGGTTTCGTTCCTCAACCCAACCTACGCCAGTTTTAGTTTTTAGCCTTAACCCAAGCGTATTGATTTATATACAGCACTCTTCATCTCACCAACTGCGCGGCGGAATTAAAAAATTGACGATACAACCCCTTTGTGACTAAAACTGTTGTCAACAAGTTAGCAAAAGCAACCATAAACATAATCAAAATTTCGTAGGATACAGCATCTAGAGGTTTGACACCAGCTAATAACTGTCCGGTAGTAATTCCTGGTATTGCGACCATACCTATGAGTATCATTTGATTGAGAGTAGGAATCAATCCGGCTTTGATGGCGTCTTTGCGATACTGGCTAACAGCTTGCTCTGGAGTTGCACCTAAGCTTAAATGGGTTTCTATTTCGAGATGGCTGGAATTAATGGTGCTGACAAGACGATCGCCTGCGATCGCAGCTGCATTGGTAGCATTACCTAAGACTATCCCTGCTAGGGGAATTATATACTGTGGTTCGTACCATCTCTCTGGTTGAACGATTAAAAAGTTGATGTAAAACACTGTCACGGCGGTACTAATTAAAATTGCACCCCACACCAAAGGCAACACATGAGGAATTTTTTGGCTGATGCGGTTTCGTGCGACAATCGCCGTAATTGTCAGCATTATTGCTAATAGCGCCAAAACTGCCCAAGGATTGTCTAAAGCCAAGATGAAATCTAAAATGTATCCCAATACAAGAAGTTGTAAGATGGTTCTCCCAGTAGCAAGGGCTAGGTTCAACTCTAATCCTAATTTTTCCCAGGCAGATAAACCAATGGCGATCGCCATCAATCCCACGCCAATAGCTAAATCCACGAAATCCAGCTCGATCAGATCCTGCATGGGTTTTCTATCTCCTAGTATTTTCTTCTCAAAGCAGCACACACTCCTGGAACTTTGACCAGATGTGTTGGATCTTGGTTGATATATATCACTTTCATCAATTCAAAATGGTACGACCTTAACATGGCAAACACCTAGTATGCCTACTATCTGTAAATTAAATGTGCGGTGATTTGCCGCACCACAATTTAAGTAAAAACCCTAATAGATGCGTATCTTGGGCGATAGTCTTTTAGTAGCTCCTCTTTGATTAATAATTCAATCAGCAAAAATTGACTGTCGAAGTGCATCCTTTGTATCTCCCGATAAAATGAGAACTCATGATCCAAAGTGTAAATCCCATCCCTGCCTTTGATATCAAGCAGCAATACACCACCATCGAAGCAGAAGTAAGTGCAGCCGTCTTAGAGGTTTTGGCTTCCGGCCGCTATATTGGCGGCCCCTTAGTCGAAGGCTTTGAACAACAGTTTGCCGCTTATAATACTGTCACTGAATGTGTGGCTTGTAATTCTGGTACTGATGCGCTCTACTTAGCGTTACGAGTTTTGGACATTGGTGCAGGCGATGAAGTGATTACAACGCCTTTTACCTTTATTGCGACATCTGAAGTAATTAGCGCCGTCGGTGCAAAGCCTGTTTTCGTTGATATTGACGCGACTACGTTTAATTTAGATGTGGAGCAAGTCGCAGCGGCGATTACACCTAAAACTAAAGCGATTATCCCGGTTCACCTATTTGGGCAACCTGTGGATATGACATCATTAATGGCGATCGCTCAGTCTCACAATTTGTCAATTATTGAAGATTGCGCTCAGTCTACAGGAGCGATTTGGGCTGGTGAAAAAGTCGGAAGTATTGGACATATTGGTTGCTTTAGTTTCTACCCTACCAAAAATCTTGGTGGTTGCGGCGATGGTGGAGCAATAACAACTAACGATCCAGCGATCGCCACGAAACTGCGAATACTAAGAGATCATGGTAGTAAGATTCGATATTTACACGAGGAAATCGGTGTAAATAGCCGCTTAGATGCTCTCCAAGCAGCCATTTTGCAGATTAAGCTACGTTATTTAGATATTTGGAACGATCGCCGCCGAGATATCGCCAACTATTACTATCAGTTCCTCAGTCAAGTTCCGGGGATTGTTCCGCCCCAAGAATTACCTGGGGGTATTGGGGTATGGAATCAATACACTATTCGCATATCTGGCGAAGGGCGCAATGGTTCTAGTGCCAAATACCGAGATTGGGTGCGTAGTCAATTGCAAGAACAGGGCGTGAGTTCAATGATTTACTACCCCCACCCTTTACATTTGCAGCCAGTTTATCAAAGTCTGGGCTATGAAATTGGGGACTTACCAATAGCAGAGCAAGCTTGCCATGAGGTTATATCCTTGCCTATGTTCCCAGAACTGACACAACAGCAGCAAGATCAGGTGATTTATGCGTTGAAAGAAGTTATGAGTTAGAAGTTAGGAGTTAGAAGTTAGGAGTTAGGAGTTAGAAGTTTGGAGTTAGGAGTTTGGAATAAATAAGTTTCTTCAACTCATAACTCATAACTCATAACTCATTACTCATCACTCCTAACTCATAACTCTTAACTCCTTACTACATTTGCAGTCGCTAAGGCTTCTACTAGTCCACGCACGGCGGCAATCATTGCGACTTCACTATTGAGTTGGTTGATGGCAGAACCAACACCAACGCCAGCAGCGCCAGCCGCGATCGCTAATGGTGCGGTAACGTTAGAAATGCCGGAAGCACATAATACTGGTACTGACACCACACGGGAAATCTCAAAAGCTGCTGCCAAGGTGGGAGCAGCTTTTTCAATTAATCCTAGAGTTCCGGGGTGAACTGGGTTACTGCTAGTACCGCCTTCGGTTTGGATAATGTCCGCTCCAGCTTTCACCAGTTCTTCTGCTAGCTGTACCTGTTGATCTAGTTCCAGGATGTGAGGAACGGTTACAGATAAGGTAATTTCTGGAAGGAGAGCGCGGGTTTGCTGAGTCAGCGCTAGCACTTCTGGAGCCTCAAAGCGCCGTCCTTGAGCATAGAAGGAATCGAAATTACCGATTTCAATTAAATCAGCACCAGCTGCGACAGCTTGCACGAATTTCTCTGGCTCTACTGCTGATACACAAATAGGTAAACTTGTCAAACTTTTAGCTAGCTGGACTAAAGCTGGATCGGCGGCAATATCGACAAAAGTAGCACCGCCAAATTCAGCAGCTTTGACAGTAGCAGCGACACTAGCGGCGTCGAAGTTATTTAAACCGCTAATCACTTTGAGAACGCGGCGGTTAGTAAATGCACGTTGGAGTGTGGAATGCATCGTCATAATTTGGCTTTTGAAGCTACGAAAATTAGGTATATTCTACCGTTCCTCAGTTGATTGGGGACTAAATCACTATGGTAGTTGCCAAATATTGATAATTTTATCCTTACCACCGATCAAAGTTTTGCCATCTGTACTGAAAGCGATCGCATCAACTTCTAATTCCATCCATATTAATTATGGAGACAACAGACCTCTCTAGGTGCGATCGCCCCATGAATTCCCGTGACTTTTTACGGAATGTGGAAAGGGGAGATTGGTTTTACTAAATGAATTTTCCTAATTATTTTGCGCGTTTTCGGCCAAACTTTATTTTCTACGACTATGACTTCAGATACCAAACCCATTTTTGATACCCTGGCTGAAGAAGGGTCTGCCATCGACTGGAGACGACTGCTGACCGAAATCCTGAACGCTTTCGACTGCTCTACAGGTAGCATCCATACCCTAGATAAAGACAGCCAGTTATTGCACGTAAAGGCTTACCAAGGCATTCCAGAATTGCTTTTGCCTAAAATGACAATAATTCCTATTGGTAAAGGAATGGCCGGTGTCGCCGCTGAACGCAAGCAACCTGTACAGATTTGCAACCTGCAAACCGACGAATCAGGAGTGGCCAGACCCTCAGCAAAAGAAACGAAGGTAGAAGGTTCCATCGCAGTACCGCTGATGCTGAATGGCCAATTGCATGGTACTTTAGGCATTGCCAAGCCGATTCCCTACGAATTTACTGCCGAAGAACAAGAAACACTGACGCAGATTGGAGAGGCTATTAGCCGAAAAATCGTCAGTTAAAATCAAATACTATTACTATTTTTCAAAATACTCCATTGCTGTTTGTAATTTCTCAACTTGCCTGGGTGCTTGCATTTCGTTAAAGAGTGCGACCGCTTGTACAAAACTTTCTCTACTTTGCTCAATTTCACCCATTTTTTTATGAGTCAATGCCAACTGATAATAAGCCTCAGCTAAGTCTGATTTTGCACCGATTTTATCCAGAATTTATATTGCTTCTGAATGATGAAAAGTTGCTCTGGTAAATTCTCCCTGTTCTCGAAAAAGTCCAGCTAGAGAACTTATAGCTTTAGCTTTGATTTGGGTAAAGTTGTTTTCTTCAGCATGAAATATTTCGCTTTGCCTCAAAATCCTTAAAATATTTTTTGTTGGTGCTATTCGGCATTGCGATCGCTTACGTTTTATCAAGTGGTTTGGGCATCTTACAAATCATACCCATACTGCTGTACCTTTTACAACAGTTTTTGCTTCCACTGGGAATTATCCTGTTGTGTTTAATTACAATAGCCGTCATTTTTGAATCCCTGCGTTAAAAATTGGGGGAGTGGTAAGTTAGGAGTTAGGAGTTAAGAGTTAAGAATAGAATTGCTTCTCTTGTCTCCCTCATTCCCCTTTTCTCCCCCATCTCCTTAATCTCCATCACTTTCCCCTAGCACCTAAAAACTTCAACTGGTGGTATAAACAGCTAATCTGCACTAAATCCACACCTACTGCTTGGGCTTTTCGTAATGGGTTGCCGAAAATTGCTTCTACTTCCAAGGGACGATGTTCGTCGTAGTCAATTTTCATGCTGGGGCGGTAGGGCGTCATTTTGACAGTATAATCGAGCATTGTTTGAATGAAGCGATCGCTAATAATCCGCCCATAACTTTTCGCCCCCGCCGCTACTTCATACATCAACTGTTCAACTAACTTGCGGGTGTACTCATACGCCATTAATTCATCTGTTCTAGCGTTGAGAATCACAGAAAGCCCATTGTACGGGATATTCCAAACCAACTTTTTCCAACGTGCTAGTAGTAAATCTTCAGCTAATTCAATTGAGATACCAGCGCTTTCAAAGTCATCAGCAATTTGCTGCATCCTCTCAGTTATCCCACTAGGCTGATAGTTAGGGGTATATTCACTGAAAGTTATATGCCCATAGTCTAAGTGGTGTATATGCCCTGGGCCCACTTTGTTAGAACATAAAAAGCACAATCCACCGATAACCGTTACATTACCAACAATTTCAGCGACTTCTTCTTCTACACCAAGTCCATTCTGTAATACCAACACCACCCCATTATCTTTAACTACAGGTGGCAACATCTTTGGTAGTAAATGGTTTTGCGTCGTCTTCAGTGCCACCACTACCACATCGCATTGTGGCATTTTTTCTACGTCGTTGTAGGCGTGGACTTCAGGAAGGGTAAAGTCAGCGTCTTTGGAATCTACCACTAAACCATATTTCTTTACCTGTTCGTAATCACTCTTGAGCAAAAAGTGGACATCCAACCCAGCTTTTTGCAGTCTGGCGCCATAGAACCCACCTAATGCTCCAGTTCCCAGAATGGCATACGTGCGATCGGACATTTCTTTTATAACGGAATTTTCCTAGAAACAATCATAAGGTGATGTCTGACAGGAGTACGCATCTAGATGTAGTTTATTCAACGCCTGATTTTAAATTTATTTTGTTTAATAAAACTTAAAAGAGGTTTATTATCCTTTAAAATCTTTTGCAGAGATTTAGGTAAGATATATGGCTGATATTGTTGATATTGCAGTTACGGCTGAGTCGTTTAAAACACTGGTGGCAGCTGTACAAGCTGCTGGTTTAGTAGAAACATTAAAAAGTCCTGGCCCGTTCACTGTCTTTGCACCAAATGACGATGCTTTTGCCAAGTTACCAGCGGGAACTATCCAAACTTTGTTACAAAACATTCCCCAGTTAACGCGGATTTTAAAGTATCATGTCGTTTCGGGAAAGCTGCTAAAGGCTGATTTGGCACAACTCGGTACGGTTAATTCTGTGGAAGGTTCACCCATTAAAATTCATTCTTCTGATGGTTTTGAAGTTAAAAATGCCACAGTTTTAGCAGCAGATATCGAAGCTGATAATGGTGTGGTACACGTTATCGATACGGTAATTTTACCGGGTTAATTTAGCTAGGGTGGGTGTTTTCCACCCTACTTATCCAAAATCTTTATAATTAACTAACTATTGGTAGTATCAAAAGGCAACTCAATAGTTTAAATTATGTTATATTTGCAATGTGATTACTCACTTACACCTTAATATATATTTCGTTATTTTAAATACAATAAACTAAATTCTTAAACAGTTAACATCTATCCCAACAAAATTAATGCTCGATTTTAACACCTTAGCTGAATTTTCTCGTGGCAACTGCATAGGTATCTGTGCATTTCTCGTACCAGCGAACTTACTTGTCACAATTTTAACGATGAGCCTGGTAGCGTTACGTCGCCCATCATATCAAGTGTGGCAATCTGCTGGAATCGCTAGCTTTTTCGCTTCTGTAATGATATTGCACGTATATACTTGGTTCATGATTGGTGTGGTGATGGCTCCTACTTATATCTTGCTGTGGCTAGCAATCACCTGTTTAGTGACTAATTTTGCAGCAATTCTTTTTCAAAGACGCTACAGTAACAGCCCTAGTCTTTCTAACTGAAGTCTATCCAGGCGTCTATGGGTGATATTTTCAGAAGATCATCATTTGACCAAATAATTACTAATTCGTAATTCGTAATACAACTCTTGGAGAGGCTGCGCCCGAAGCGTAGCTATGCCGCAGGCTTTACGGCTACGCGGTAGTTGAGCGCAGTCGAAACTCAGTACAAGTTCGTAATTCCTAATTAAAAAGGGTTCAAGCCCTAAAGTAATTGCAACTACGAATTACGTTAGCGTAGCGGTAGCGAGTCTGCGAGCGTCATTATCAATTACGAATTATGTTGACGCTTCTCCATTCATGCTCAAGGATGGCATATAGCCAAGAGTCTCGCCATTCTCCCTTAATCCAATGGTGTTCTCGCAAATATCCTTCTTGTTGCATTCCGATTTTTTGCATAACTCTTGCTGAGGCAATGTTTTCTGGGTGACAAGTTGCAAAGATGCGATGTAAGTCTAACTCCTGAAAACCAAATGATATAACTGCTTTTACAGCTTCAGTTGCGTATCCTTGCCCCCAAAATTGCTTAGAAAAAGAGTATCCAATAGAGCCTGTTTTATTGTCAGTATCTTTAACGGATATGCGACAGATACCAATTAAGTGCTTTTGGGCTTTCAAAGTCACTGCTAAGGCAAAATGCTGACGGGGTTCTTCGCCTTGCAATGAAATCTCTCTTCGCAAAAAATTTTTAGTATCTTCTTCACTATTTGGGCCAAAAGTCAAATAACGCACAACTTCGCGATCGCTAGCGTATTTATGAACTGCTGGCCAATCTGATTCTACAAAGTCTTGCAGTATGAGACGTTGGCTTTCTAGCGGTAGATTCATTGTTTTGGATTAACAAGCTACATACTATATAGTCACAAGCCAAAAAAATATTGTAATCAAAGTTAGCCAACACGTATAGCCTTTTATCTATGAAAGCAATTTAATATTGATTTAATATTATGGCTTGTAAATTAATAACATTGTCATATAAAGCTGTAAGCTATTATTGATCGCATTGAACTTGACAATCAATAAAACTTGCAACTCTTGTAAGTTTTTCCAGTCAAATTTTTGAACCGTCTTTGGTCTAAGCCTTCCCTATTGGAGATTCGTGTTTAGCGACTCGCCATCTAGAAAGGCACTATAGCCTGCTGATTTGCAAAGAATTAAAGTTTTCTTTGTCTAATTTTTCATGGCAATAAAACATGAAACTTACGCAAAGTAGCTGGCAATTTTTACAACCCAAAATTTATTTTGCTGTTTTTGTAACCAAAACCCCAGTATGTCATTGACTAATACGATCAACTTTAGAAACTTACAAGGCGATTTATTCGGTGGTTTAACTGCTGCGATCGTTTCGTTACCTCTAGCGCTAGCATTCGGTGTTGCCTCCGGTGCTGGGCCTGTAGCTGGCCTTTATGGTGCAGTTTGTGTCGGCTTTTTCGCAGCCTTATTTGGTGGGACACCAACCTTAATTTCTGAGCCAACCGGGCCAATGACTGTGGTTATGACTGCAATTGTCGGTTCCATGACCGCAGCTAACCCCGAAAACGGCTTGGCAATGGCATTTACCGTAGTCATGCTAGCGGGAATATTTCAAATCTTTTTTGGGATATTTAAGTTGGGTAAATACATTACCCTCATGCCTTACAGCGTGATTTCTGGGTTTATGTCTGGGATTGGCGTGATTCTGATTATTTTGCAGATTGCTCCTTTTGTCGGACAGCCAAACCCTAAAGGTGGCGTACTGGGGATGGTGCAAAATCTGCCTCAGTTATTAACTCAGATTAATCCTGCTGAAACAGCTTTGGGCTTGCTGACGCTGGCAATTATTTTCTTCATGCCACGCAAGCTTAAGCGCTTTGCTCCTCCCCAGTTAGTAGCATTAATTATCGGAACTATAGTTTCTTTGACCATTTTCGGCGGTACGGATATCAGACGAATTGGGGAAATTCCCGTAGGATTGCCGACATTACAATTGCCTGTCTTTACAGCATCCCAAATGACAATCATGTTTGTTGATGGGGCAATGTTGGGGATGTTGGGTTGTATTGATACTCTACTAACGGCAGTAATTGCAGACAGTTTGACCCGTACCGAACACAAATCTGACAAAGAATTGATTGGTCAAGGTATCGGTAACTTAGTATCTGGCTTGTGTGGTGGGCTACCTGGTGCTGGTGCCACGATGGGAACGGTAGTTAATATCCAAACTGGTGCTAGAACAGCTGTCTCTGGTTTAACTCGCGCATTAATTTTGTTAGTTGTAGTTTTGTGGGCTGCGCGTATCACTCAACCTATCCCAATGGCGGTGTTGGCTGGTATTGCTCTCAAGGTCGGGGTTGACATTCTTGATTGGAGCTTCTTGAAACGCGCTCACAGGGTGTCGCTGAGAGGCACAATCATCATGTACGGTGTGTTGTTTTTAACCGTATTTGTTGACTTGATTGTTGCCGTCGGCGTGGGAGTGTTCATTGCTAATATCTTAACTATCGATCGCCTCTCGGAATTACAATCTCAGGAAGTGAAGGTAATTAGCGATGCTGATGACGCAGTTATCTTGGATGATGAAGAGAAAAAATGGCTTGATCTAGCTAATGGACGTGTACTGCTATTTTACCTGAGCGGGCCGATGATTTTTGGGGTATCCAAAGCGATCGCTCGTGAACATTCAGCAATGGCAGACTCTGATGTGCTGATTATGGATTTGACAGATGTACCAATGTTGGGTGTGACTGCTTCTTTGGCAATTGAAAACGCTATCAAAGATGCTAGTGAACAAGGTCGTAATGTGTTAGTTGTTGGTGCAACTAGCAAAGTCAAAAAGCGCTTAGACAAGTTTGGCATTTCGAGGTTTGTACCAGAGCATCACATGTTTGCAGATCGTATAGATGCACTTAAACAAGCCGTTGCTTTAGTTAATCCTCATGCAGCTGAGGCTAATAATCCTGGCGTTGGTACTTACACTGACACCTATTCGTAATTCGTAATACTTCGACTCCCTTCTCTACGAGAGGCTGCACTTCGACTACGCTCAGTTACCACGCCAACGGCTTCTCTACGAGACGCTACGCGTTAGCGGAGCTTTCGCTTTAGCGATACGCTCAGGGCAAGACGCTCAGTACAAGTTCGTAATTCGTAATTACATCATTAATTACGAATTACGAGATATAAATTGCATTTCTTAAATTGGCTTCAAAATAAATCAGAAACACAAGCAAAAACATGATTTTTTCAGAACCAATAGTTAATTCGTTTGCCGATTTAAGTTTTCTCACCGTAGGTTTACAGTCTCCTTTACTAGCAACAACTAACGAGGCGGAATATGCTCCTATTGTGCTGACTGGAGTATTGCTAAGTTTAGTAGTCATTTATCTGGCTAGTAAAATTGGTGGCGAATTATTTAGAATGATGGACTTGCCACCTGTCTTAGGAGAATTAGTTGGTGGGGTGCTTGTGGGTGCTTCTGCTCTGCATTTGGTAGTGTTTCCCGACAGTGGAGCAGCTGGTAGCGACTCCATTATCATGACTATCCTGCAATTCATTAATAACCTCAGTCCTGATGCCGTCACATCAATCTTTCAAAGCCAGAGTGAGGTTGTTTCTGTGCTTGCCGAACTAGGTGTGATCATTCTGTTATTTGAAATTGGTCTAGAATCAGACTTAAAAGAATTACAGAAGGTCGGTTATCAAGCGACAATTGTTGCTTGTGTTGGGGTAGCTGTTCCTTTTGCGGCTGGTACGGCGGGGTTGATTTTATTGTTTCATGCCCCAGTAATTCCAGCGATTTTTGCAGGTGCAGCGCTCACAGCTACTAGTATTGGGATTACCTCCAAAGTTTTGTCAGAAATTGGGCAGTTAAAATCTCGTGAAGGACAGATTATTGTCGGTGCAGCGGTAATTGATGACATTTTAGGCATCATTGTATTGGCAGTGGTTGCGAGTCTTGCTAAAACTGGTGAGGTTGATATTTTCAACGTCATTTATCTAATTGTCAGTGCTACAGTCTTTCTCATTGGCTCGATTTTATTAGGGAAATATTTCAATCAAAGTTTTGTTGCCATTGCTGATAAATTACAAACGCGAGGCAACTTAATTATCCCAGCATTTATCTTTGCCTTTTTCATGGCTTTTCTGGGTAGTGCCATTCATTTAGAAGCTATCTTAGGCGCATTTGCAGCTGGCTTAGTTTTGGATGAAACGGATAAACGCAAAGAGCTAGATGAGCAGGTTAAACCGATTGCTGATATCTTAGTACCAGTTTTCTTTGTGACAGTTGGTGCGAAAGTTGATTTAGGCGTTCTTAATCCTTTAGTTCCAGAAAATCGAGAAGGATTAATTATTGCTACCTTCTTAATTGCGATCGCAATTATCGGTAAAGTTGTCACAGGTTGGTCGGTTTTTGGACAACCCGGAATTAATCGGTTAGCGGTTGGTGTGGGGATGATTCCCCGTGGCGAAGTTGGGTTAGTGTTTGCCGCCATTGGTGCAGCTAGTGGTACTCTTGATAAACCATTGCAAGCTGCGATCGTGATTATGGTGATTTTGACAACCTTCTTAGCACCGCCTTTATTGCGGTTTGCATTCAAACAATCACCAGAAGAAAAAGAAGCTTTAGAGAAAGCCAATTTAATAGGCTAGTTACTTTTACCTTTAGAGGTTGTTTGAAAAGTTTTAGGCTGTAATTTTAGGTACTTATTGATCCCCCCTAACCCCCCTTCAAAAGGGGGGAACCGGAATCAAAGTCCTCCTTTTTAAGGAGGATTTAGGAGGATCTAAAGTTTTTGATACATCAGCCAGCACATTTTAAAACATCCTCTTAAACAGAAAATAGCTAAAAGAGACGAATTTTCTTTTCTCTTTTACCTTCAATCCTTATCCAACAGGCAATTTCCGTGTTAGAAGCGTGCATATTCGCAACAATATTTTGCGGATTTTTCGGCATCATCCTTAAAAAGAACCTCGTTATGAAGATCATCTCTATGGATGTCATGAGTACCGGGGTTATCGCCTATTACGTGCTAATTGCATCACGAAATGGCTTATTCACACCAATTATTTCCAACGTCAAAAATATCAGATACGCCGACCCGGTTCCCCAGGCGGTTATATTGACGGCGATTGTGATCGGATTTTCGATTCAGGCGTTAATGCTCGTCGGCGTTATGAAGTTGGCACGAGATAATCCGACTTTGGAAAGCAACGAAATCGAGAAGAATAATACGCCATGAATAGCATTACCATCGCATGGATTGCACTACCGTTTTTTTTGGGCTTTGTCATTTATCTGCTCCCAAAATTTGACAAATATCTTGCTCTGTGCGTTGCTTTTGCTTCCGCAGGATATGCATTGCAGCTATTTGTCACTCAGTCGCCACTAACACTACAGTTAATAGATAATTTTGGCGTTATTTTAACAGTCGATCAATTAAGCGGCTACTTTATATTAACTAATGCGTTGGTGACGGCAGCAGTCATCCTCTACTGTTGGCACAGCGATAAGACAGCTTTTTTTTACGCACAACTGATCATTTTGCACGGCAGTGTCAATGCCGCGTTTGTCTGTTCGGATTTGATCAGTTTATACGTGGCGTTAGAGGTGAGTGGTATTGCTGCGTTTCTGTTGATTGCCTATCCCCGGACTGACCGCTCGATTTGGGTTGGCTTACGTTATCTGTTTATCAGCAACGTGGCAATGCTTTTTTATCTGGTTGGCGCGGTGTTGGCATATCAGGCGCATCATTCCTTTAGTTTTGAAGGCTTGCGCGTAGCACCTCCAGAAGCCCTTGCCCTGATTTTTTTGGGACTCTTGACAAAAGGAGGAATTTTTGTATCAGGATTATGGTTGCCGTTGACTCACTCGGAATCGGAAACGCCAGTGTCGGCGATGCTATCGGGAGTTGTGGTAAAAGCTGGTGTCTATCCATTGGTGCGGTGTGCGCTAATGGTGGCAGAGGTTGATCCGATAGTAAGAACCTTTGGAGTTGGGACGGCGCTTTTGGGAGTTTTCTATGCAGTATTTGAAAAAGATACCAAACGGATGCTAGCGTTTCACACGGTTTCGCAGTTGGGCTTTATCCTCGCTGCGCCGTCCGTGGGTGGTTTTTATGCGCTGACGCACGGACTGGTTAAATCGGCGCTTTTTCTAATTGCCGGGGCTTTACCGAGTCGCAATTTCAAGGAACTGCAACATCAAGCGATCGCTACCCCAATCTGGATCGCCTTAGTTATAGCCAGCTTCTCGATCTCTGGTTTTCCTTTGTTATCCGGTTTTGGGGCGAAGGTGTTGACAACGAAGAATTTGCTGCCTTGGCAAGCGATCGCTATGAATATTGCCGCCCTCGGAACAGCAATATCCTTTGCCAAATTCATATTTCTGCCGCGTGGGGGAAAAGCGGAGGTAAAGCCTGGTTTTTGGGCAGCCATGATTCTATTGCTCGGTGGGCTGTTCCTAGCTAATATTGCGTATTACGAGGCGTACACCGTTGAGAATATCATTAAACCCCTCGCAACCATCGGCATTGGATGGTTGGCGTATTTACTAATTTTTAAACACTCAGCACTCAAGCTACCGCGTGTCCTTGAACAATTTGACCATTTGATCGGTGTCATGAGTCTGATTTTAATCCTATTGTTCTGGAAGGGATTTGCATGGTTGGGTATTTAAATCTAATATTGCGACTGACTATCTGGTTTTTGCTCACTGCCGATTTCAGCGTGGCAAATATCATCATTGGCATCAGCATCGCACTTCTATTGCCGGGTGGTCGCACAGCTAAACAATCATTAAAAGATTGGCTGCGTGTGCTAGGTGAAATTATGGTGGCGATTCCGCAGGCGTATATTGAGGCATTTCAACTCATCCTCCGCCCGCATAAATACGAAGATATAACGATGGAACAAGTTAAACCAGGACGCACACCAGGGCTTGTATTCCTAGATATCTTCTTAATTACCTTTACGCCAAAGACCATTGTTTTGAAATACCACGAAGCAGGCTGGTACGAAGTACATTGGGTGCGACGGAGGAGAAAAGTATGATCCTGAATCTAGTATTGATTGCCATGATTTTGGCACTGCTCATCCCCATGTATGAGGCATGGCAAGATGATGATATTTGGCAAAAAATGCTCGCATTTGCCAGTGCTGCCACCAAAACTTCAATCATGATTCTGGTGGTATCCGTCTTCCGTGATGATTGGATGATTGGTGTTGTCGGGGTCATCATCCTAAGTGTGGGAAATGCTGGCTTAATGTTGCTGGCTCATGTAATCAAACGAATGAATGAAGTATGATTGACTTTTTGGGTTATATATGCATAGGGTTAGGACTTTTCTTCTGGTTTTGGGGAACCTTTCCTCTGTTGGGCAAGCGATCGCTATTATTCAAACTCCATAGTCTTTCGGTTGCAGACACCCTTGGCTCAATGAGTATCATTATCGGGCTGCTCTTAAAGATACCCAGCGAATGGCCGCTACTCATCCTCGCTCTCATCTCCTTGGCCATCTGGAATACAGTGCTGGGGTATGTATTGGCTTACTGTTCTAGTAGCGAGGGTAACTATGAATGATAGCTATCTCTATATCATCATCGCCCTACTGCCGTTGGCTGCGTGTATGGTGGTATTTCAGGTCAATCCCTATCATGCGCTGGTAATTCGCGGCATATTGGGAGCGGTGGCGGCAATGGTATATGCGGTTTTAGGAGCGCCAGATGTTGCTTTGACTGAAGCATTGGTGGGTACTATGCTGGCAATTACCCTTTACGCGGTGGCAGTACGTTCATCCCTGGTGATGCGTCTTGGCTTGGTGAAAGACGAGGCAGATGACGAACAGCATTTTGGGCAACTGATGGACGACTTACGCACAATTTTTCGCAAACGCCAGATGCGTCTAGAACTGGTTCCCTACCCAAATACCCAAGCTTTAGAACGGGCGTTGATGGATAAAGAAGTCCATGCAACTTGTGTCAGACGAGAACAAAACCAGCCAACCAGTGAGGACGAAAAACAGTTTTATCACACCACCATTAGGGTAAAACGCATCTATGAGATCATGCAAACCGAACTTGCATCAACAGCGACAATCCTGAGTTATGTAAGTACACCAGCTGAAGGGGAGAAGCATAAATGAAATGGATCTACATTGCAGCAGGGATAGCGCTGTTTGTAAAAATGCTCGTCTTGCCGAATTCAGCGCCAGTCATACCGGATTTCTCCATCGTTGAATCGGTTGTTAAAGATGGTGGCATACCCAATGCGGTAACAGTGATCATTCTTAGGAATCGGTTGTATGACACTATCTTCGAGGTGGTGGTATTTACGATCGCCATTATGGGAGTTAATTTTCTGCTAGCGAATGAACAGCCGTCCTGTGCGATCTATCGTTTTACCGATCAACCATCCATTGTGCTGGCGCGTCTGGGAGCGACTATTGCTGCGATGGTAAGTATTGAACTAGCTATTCGGGGGCATCTCAGCCCTGGCGGTGGTTTTGCGGCTGGAGTCGCAGGTGGAACTGCGATCGGTTTGATTGCCATCACCTCATCACCGGAGTGGATGCAAGAAATCTACCAGCGCTACCACGCCGCTACATGGGAGAAAGTTTCGGTTCTTGTTTTCATTGTACTGGCGGCTATAACTCTGACTGGAGTTGAGTTACCCCACGGAGAAATGGGCGCACTTTTGAGTGGGGGAATTGTCCCCTTGCTGAATATTCTAGTTGCAGTCAAAGTCGCGTTAGGGTCGTGGGCGGTGGTTTTGCTTTTTATTCGTTATCGGGGATTGTTGTGAGAGTTTCTATTGGTATCATTTGGGAAATTCTGCACGTAACTGATTAACTACCCGATCTAGTCCTACAGAATGGGCAGCTTTGAATAATAAGCGATCGCCTGTTTGCACAAATGTTTTCAACCTAGCCACCAAATCGGCATGAGTTGCAAAGCACTCTGATGGGATACCTTCGGCACTTTGAGCGATCGCTTCGGCATCTTCTCCATCTACCAAAATCAACAAACCGTCTAAATTCAACTTTCGCACTGTTTCTCCCACTCGCTGGTGCAACTGCTGCGATCGCTCTCCTAATTCTTTCATTGCACCCAATACGGCAATCTTCCGCTTTCCGGGTGTGTCTGCCAATAATTGCAACGCTGCGATCATAGCTTCTGGTGCAGCATTATAAGTTTCATCTAAAATTACCACATCATTAGGTAAAGTAAATCGCTGCGATCGCCCTGTGGGCATATCTACCATCACACCTGCTTTAAGGGTTGCCCAATCGATTCCCAACACCTTTGCTACCGCTAAAGCTGCTAAGAAATTAGTCGCATTGTGACGACCGGGTAAAGGCAGTGGTAGTTGGATTCCTGCAACTTCCACTGTCTCGTTATCAATTAACTTTCCTTGAATATCGCCGCCAGAAAAGCCGTAAGTCAAAACTTCTCCGTGCCAAACTTTCGCCGCCGTGGCCATTAATAAAGGATTATCGTGGTTGAGAATTGCCACACTATCAGCAGACATTTCAGCTAATAACTCACATTTTGCCTCAGCGATCGCTTCTTCTGAACCCAGTAACTCAATATGCGCCGTCCCAACATTGGTAATCACACCAATTGTTGGACGCGCTATTTGTGTCAGTTCGGCAATTTGTCCTCTACCGCGCATCGCCATTTCAATCACGGCGTAGTCATTTTCTGCGCCAAGTTCTAAGAGAGTTTTCGGGACACCGATTTCGTTGTTGTAATTTCCATAAGTTTTGTGAACTCGTCCCTTCGTTCCTAAAACTGCGGCGATTAATTCTTTGGTTGTAGTTTTACCCACCGAACCCGTTACGCCAATTACAGGAATATTAAAGCGATCGCGCCACCATCTGCCAATTTGTTGATATGCCTTGAGGGTGTCTTTTACTTTTAGTACAGGAAATCCCGGATTTTCGTATTCAAAATCTACGATTGCAGCTATTGCACCCTTGGCGATCGCAGTTGGTACAAATTCATGTCCATCAAACTTATCACCTCGGAAAGCGACAAATACTTCACCTGGTTTTAAGGTACGACTATCTGTTTGGATACCGCTAGTGACTTGTGTTAAAGCAGTTTCAGATAAGTTTACAGAATGGGCCAAAATAACTTCAGCCAGTTGGTTTAGGGTGGCAGAACAACGCATAAGCAATTTACAATTTAAAGTTCAAAATCATAAAATCGAATTATGACATAATATTGTTGAGATGAGATAATTTATACGATCAATCTAGAGACGTTGTAATGCAATATCTCTAATCGATATTGAACGATCGCAAATAAATAATCAAAGAACAGCAAAAAATAGTGGCAAAGAAGCTCAACTTCCTTGCCACACTTTGTTTATAAGCTACTTATACAGTTTAATCAAGTAAGGACAATGGGCATAACAAGTTATGTTCGATTGCCCTATGCGCGATTTTTAATTAAGATTACTTCCACAATTTGTATTGCTATCTCACTAGAAACCCCTAAAGCTTGATATAAATCATTTAAGAAGTTTTTTTCTTCTTCAGGTATAATACCTTCAGCTAAGACTAAATCAGTGGCCACTGCAAAGGCTGCTTCCCGCAACTCTTGAGATAGAGAATCTTTGGCTGCATTAAACAAAGCATTAAAGCCATCACCCTGGAGAATGCCCAAGATTTTGTCAAACAGCCTGTTCATCATTTCATTGGGATAACTTTTAAAAAGTTTCATCCGAGACAGCACAGAAATGGTAGAATTTGCTTGCTCAACAGAAAGATAACCGTCTGAAGCCGTTGCCGTCAATATAATGACAGCAAAAGCTTCCGCTGGATTGAGTGCTGCTTGGGTTTGGCTTTCTGTACCCAACACAGCGTCGAATAGACCCATTGTAGTAGCTCCTTGGTTAGAGTCCCAATAGCGTTACTTTTAACTGTATGTTTGGTAGATTTACAGGTAAGACTATAACGCTATAAGACTTTCATCCTTTAGTGTTCCCAGGATTTATTCACAGCGAACACTTGTATCCAAAGGTTTTTGGCAGGAACTACATTGCCATCCGTAAACTTAGCGTTCTCCTGTCTTTTCTATTGTCTCAATCACCGCCAAACCTATACCAGAAGCTGCCATTAACAGTACTACTGATATCAAATAGGCGTTGGTCAGCATTCGTAGGGCTTCATCGAAAAAAATATAGGTGGTCATTGCTTCACCTTTTTAAATTTGTGCTGCTTGTGCTTTTTATTTCTCCACACCCCGATAGGTGAATTTCGCTGAGAAACTGCTAGCAATTGCATCTTAACAAAACTTTAGCTCTTTCAGAACCCCGCTGAAAATTTTTCTTTCTGAAGATTCTATGAAGTTTATCAGAAAGGGAGTGAGGCATGGGGCCCATACCAGTATCTTTGCCGATGGGTTTCGTGGTGAAAAAAGGATCAAAAATGCGCGAGCGCACTGTTTCAGGCATCGCACAACCATCGTTGGCGATCGCAACCGCACCAACTACAATCCTTAATAAGGAAACACCAACAAAGCTTGCAACCAGTTTGTGAGAAATTTTCATAACTGTATGTCAGCTATAACCGTGTCAGTATTCAGTGTTCCCAAATCTTCGTAGAGAATTTAGGCTATTACCCTTGTTAATTGCGATCGTCGGTATATATAGCAGGAGGCAGAAGGCAGAAGGCAGGAGGCAGAAGGTAAAACTATTACTATTCCTAGCATTCACGTTTTCAAAATGTCCTAACCTATGTGACTACGGCTATATATCAAACAAGACAAGCTTAAAGTAAACAACGTTCAATCGTCGCTACAACTGATTGAGAAAGAGTATCGAAGTCGTAACCACCTTCTAAGCCAAACAGAATTTTACGAGTTAGCCCCAAACAATAATCAGTAAATAAAGCGTAGTCTTCTGGCTGTAAATTAATACTTGCCAAAGGATCTTCCGCATTGGCATCGTAACCAGCACTCACAATTAGTAAATCTGGCTGGAAGTTGGCTAAAAACGGTACTACCTGTTTTTCAAATAGTGGCTGATATACAGCAATATCACTACCAGGGGGTACTGGTAAATTTAATACATTATTGTGAAAACCTCGTTCTGTCGATCTTCCCGTACCGGGATAGCATGGGTACTGATGTAGAGAACAATAGGCGATGCGTGCTTCAGTTTCCACGATCGCCTGAGTACCATTACCATGATGTACATCCCAATCAAGGATGGCGACGCGGTTAATTCCAGGTTGTTCTAAAGCAAATAAAGCAGCGATCGCGGCATTAGAAAATAGGCAAAAGCCCATCCCTGCATCACTTTCAGCATGATGTCCTGGGGGACGCGCTAGTACAAAAGCTGGATTAGCCGACCCTAACACAACCTCAACTCCATCCAACCATGCACTGACTGCCAACAATGCCACATCATAACTACGCGGGGAAACTGGCGTATCTCCATCCAAAGGGCCGCCGCCACTAGAAGCGATTTGCCACAGTTTTTTGATGTAGGCTGGGCTATGTGCTTTAACCAACGAAGACATCAGTGATGCTTGTTCTGATGCTGGTGTAGGCAAGTGCCAAGTGATTTGATCTGCGAATGTAGCTGCTTTTAGGGCATTTGCGATCGCACTTAAACGTTCTGGTTTTTCGGGATGGTATTTTCCAGTCTTGTGATCTAAAAATTCGTCGGAATATATGACTGGTAGCATAGGACGAAAAAGGTCGGCAGCAGGACGATGAATTTTATTGTATCCTCACTGGTCTAGATCGTTAGTCGTTTGCTTTCGAGAACTTCTGTTGCTTTCTGTTCAGAAAGTGGGCGGTAGAATAAAAAACCCTGCACCTCCTCGCAGTTGATAGATTTCAAGAATTCCAATTCCTCTTCCTTTTCTACCCCTTCGGCTGTTAACTTTAATCCCAAGCTGTGTCCCAAGGTAACTATGGCCTGGATAATATGAGCTACTTTGGCATCCTGCGTCAAATATTGAATGAAAGATTTATCTATTTTCAGATTGTGGAGTGGCAAAAGCTGTAGGCGCGAGAGCGAGGAATGACCTGTACCAAAGTCATCGATGGAGATGTAAATACCCATCTGCTGTAGCTCCTCTAACACCCTTCTGGTAAAACCCAAGTCTTCAATCGCTGTGGTTTCCATAATTTCTAATTCTAAAAAGCGCGGCTCCAGACCAGTTTGTTCTAAAACCTTAGCTATAGTCTCTACTAATTTTGGTTGGCGGAACTGCTTCAGAGAAAGATTGACAGCGATTTTAATCGGTGGCAATCCAGCATCTTGCCATGCTTTATTTTGGCTACAGGCCGTCTGTAGAGTCCATTCGCCGATGGGGACAATTAATCCACTTTCTTCGACCAGAGGAATGAATACACTAGGGGCAACCAATCCCATCTCTGGGTGCTGCCAACGCAACAGAGCCTCCATACTAGTAATTTCTCCTGTGGCAATGTTCACACGAGGCTGATAATAAAGCTTAAATTCATTCCGTTCTAGGGCATAGCGCAAGCTCTTTTCTAAAGTCAGGAGTTCAGGATTTTTAGCACTCAGGGAAACACTGTAAAATTGATAGTTATTCCGCCCTTTGTCCTTGGCGTAATACAAAGCAGCATCTGCGTGCTGGATTAGTGTTTCGGTGTCAGGGCTGTTGCTATCAAGTAAGGCAATACCGAGGCTAGCAGTTACATAAAGTTCATGCTCTTGGAGATGAAAAGCATCCTCTAAGGCTTGTAAAATTCTCTGCGCCACCAGAGTTACCTCTTCAATATCATTGACTCGTGGGAGTAAAATAGTAAATTCATCGCCTCCCCAACGGGCTACAGTGTCTCCGCCTCTGAGTGAGTCTTTTAATCTTTGAGAGACGCTTTGTAACAATTGGTCTCCCAGAGTATGCCCCAGAGTATCATTAATCACCTTGAAGCGATCCAAATCGAGGAAAATCACAGCTAAACTTTCGCCATTTCGAGTGGCGTTAGGCAGAGTTTTACTGAGCAGCTCATTAAATAACAGACGATTGGGCAACCCTGTCAGCAAGTCATGGAGGGCTTGATAGCGAATCTTTTCTTCTACTTGCTGACGCTGCCGCGCACCAATAATACTGGCGGCCATGGTCAAAAGAGTAGATTCTTCATGCTTTGACCAATGACGCTCAAAGGTGCAGTCTGCCAAGCCAAGATACCCCCAGAAATCATTATCCAAGCGAAGAGGTACCAAGAGAAGGGATTTAATGCCATCTCTAATCAGGAATTTTTGTTCGGCGACAGGAAATTTTTGAGTGATACCGCTAATCGACTGGCCGCTAGAGAGAATTGTGTACCAACGGGCTAATTCAGGAGCTTGATAAGGCTGATTCTGCCAATGGTGATGGGTAGATTCAATAAAAGATTGTGTCCATTCAAACCTTAGGCTGACTGCCATTTCCTCTGTAATCGGGTGAAGATGGTTCTGAAAGAGATAGGCACGATCTGCCTTGGCAGCTTCACCCAGTACAGCTAGAGCTAGATCGATACCAGTTTCGTAATTCATTTCTCCTAGCAAATAATTGGCAGCTTCTGCAACTGCTTGTAGCAAGCGATCGCGCTGGCGCAATTCAGCTGTAGCTTGCTTTTGCTCTGTAATATCTCTAATAATAAAAGTTCTAATTAAATCGCTTTCAGGAAGATAGAGTACGGATTGTTCAAAAACTTCTGTACCTACTTCCACCTCCCGCACAAAAGAATTTTTTTCTAAATTGTTAGCTCCAATCAAAAGTCCCGTTAAAATTGGGTGTTCTGTCCCAACTTCCCTAAGATTGGGAAACTTGATAGCTGCGGCTGGATTGAGATACGTAATTCTTCCCTCAAAATCCATCTCAATAATTGGATTGGGAATAAGTTCAGGAAAGGATGCTAGGCGAGCTAGAGCAGACTCACTAGCTGCTTCAAAACTGGGATCAATGGCTAGGGTTTGAAAAGGATTGGCAGGACTGGCTTGCTCTGAAAAAAAACCAGATAAGTCTTCAACATCAAAAGATTCAGAAAATGCTTGTTCGGAAATGTTGGAAATAGCATAATATTTAGCCTGAGCTTTATTACTGCCAAAAGCAATGACATCTCCATGCCTAAGATTATGAGAAAAGCATTTAGTGCCATTTACAAATAAGCCATTAGTACTTCCTTTTCCCTTATAGTTACCATCAATAATCTGGAAGCCGTATTGGTCAGTTTCTGGAACAGTTACTCGCAATAAAATTGCATGTTGCATTGATACTGATCGGGAAGCCAAGACAATAGTGTTTGCAGGATGCCGCCCCAGAGAATAAGTAGTCTCTCGCAAGGGGACAGTTCGCCGCCCTTCCAGGTCTTGGATGACCAACAGATGGCGTATTTTTTCCCGCTCATTTCCTCGCATGGCTGTTCCTCAATTTCTTATATAATTAGTATTTATGTCTTAATCTGAAAAAGACTGCTCCTATAAGTCCAGAATTTCAGGCTGCACTTATAAGAAAACTTGCTCAATCAAAGTTCTCACCATCTGCGTAGGCTAGCATTTACCGCAGGCATCGCAAAATTGGTATGAGGGTGTAGACGAGCCTTTACCTTCATGATTGACCGCACTCAGCGCTAACGGAACTCAGCACTCTTCTTTTTATAGAATGAGTTGGCTAATTGTTCAATCAGTTTTTGTAGTAGAAATTATAGTTGTTTTCTCTACTCATACATAAGTTATAAACTTTGTTCCTGCGTCTATATCATCTAACCTTGTCTTTCTTAGGATACCCAGATTAACAACTCAAAATTAAAATTTCAAAATTGTACCCTTACAGGGAAGCAACCTACGTGTAACGTCATGTTGGGGCAGCCTCTTGTAGAGAAGAGAGTTACATAAGAGGATTTCAAACCAGACTAAAACTGAACAAAGCCGGAGCCAATCCGCCTCCGATCTAAGTGTAGATTTTGGCGTTAGTCTCTCTTTGAAGCTATACATTAGTCACATATTTCTTAAGATTTATAAAACACCTAATCTCTGACCTCATAAAGTTAGAGACTTTTTATGTCCTATATATAGAGTATTAGTCCAAGAACTTAGGGATATAAGATAGAGAGGTGTGTTTAACTTTTCCTTCCCCTGATCATGGGGTTGAAAAAGTGAGCATTAGTTAAGCATGGTTAATGAGTACAAATTCATACCTATTATTCACAATCGAATGCTGAAAGTAAGTTTTTTGAGCATTGGATGAGCATTTTAGAGAGAGTGAAGGCTAAAAGTGTTGATATTATGTCGGTTTATCGTAATGTGCAAGAAACTCACTTAAATCGTGCCCGCGCCAGTCTCAGACAAGCGCTTTCTTGGTATGGATATCTTCGTAAGTCAGGACAGTTGTCATCTAACCCAGAATTGGTAGGTTTGATGAAACCAGAATTGGAAGCTTTGAATGCCACACTCAACAAGCTAGATTCTAACGTCATTAGAATTGCCGTCTTTGGTTTGGTGAGTCGGGGAAAGTCAGCAGTTTTAAATGCCTTGCTGGGAGACAAGATTTTGCAAACTGGGCCCCTGAATGGTGTCACCCAATGGCCCCGTTCCGTGCGCTGGCAGCCCAGTGATAAGGTGCTAGTAGAGTTAATTGATACCCCTGGATTAGATGAAATTGAGGGGGAGTCACGGGCGGATATGGCACGAGAGGTGGTACATCAGGCGGATTTGATTTTGTTTGTCGTGTCTGGTGATATCACGCGCACTGAGTATCAAGCGCTGCTGCAATTAAGGCGATCGCAAAAACCCCTGATTTTAGTGTTTAACAAAATAGACCTTTACCCAGATACAGACCAAGGAGCAATTTACCAAAATTTACAACAACTGGGTGCAGGGCATCCTGAAGCAAAGCCTCTACTACCTGATGAAATTGTGATGGTGGCAGCGGAACCAGCAGCAATGGAAGTCCGGGTGGAATGGCCTGATGGGCGTGTCAGTTATGAATGGGAAACACCACCACCGCAAGTAGACGAACTCAAAGAGATAATTCTGAATATTCTCAATCGGGAAGGGCGATCGCTTCTGGCTTTAAATGCACTCATCCAAGCACGGGATGCAGAAGCCGCGATCGCTCAAAAAACCATCGATTTACGCGAAAAGGAAGCCGAAGAAATTATTTGGCAATTTACCAAATACAAAGCTTTGGCAGTAATGCTCAATCCCATCGCCTTTTTAGATATCCTTGGCGGAACTGTTGCTGATTTAGCTTTAATTCGCGCTCTCGCTAGATTATATGGTTTGCCGATGACTAGCTATGAAGCCGGGAAAATTTTAAAAACGATTTTATTTAGTTCTGGTGGTTTACTACTGGGAGAACTAGGTAGTAGTTTGCTTTTGGGTTTAGGTAAGAGTACTGCCGCAATAACTAGTGGTGATAATCCCAGCAATATTACTGCTTTTGCTGGCAGTGCGATCGCTCAAGCTGGTATCGCAGGTTATGGCGCATATTCCGTTGGTAAAGCTGCCCAAGTCTATCTCGAAAAAGGCTGCACTTGGGGACAATTGGGCGCTAGCAGTGTCATTCAAGAAATTTTATCTCAAGTTGACCAGAATACAATTCTGTATCGTCTGCGACAAGAGTTAGGCATAAAATATTGAGAATAAATAAGATTTATTAAGCATTTGTTACCGTTTATAAGTGTTTATCAACTTCTATCAAACTCCTCTGACAATTGACTGACATTCTGAATTTGGGATGCAAGATTGAGGGAACAGGTTATAGGAAATAAAACGATTCCCTATTTCCTAATATCTATCTGCGTAAATTAAAGGTGAAATGATCATGACAACTACCCTAAAATTTGAAACTGCTAAGGCAGCAAATCTTGAAGAAGCCATTACTGAAGCCATTACTGAAGCTCGGACAACTTGCGATTTAGATGGCAGTAATTCTGCTGGTTGTGCTGTAGCCTGGGACATTGTAGAAGAATTGCAAGCCGAGAAATCTCATCAACAGCAAGCAAAATCAAAGAAAACCTCTTTGGAAAATTATTGCGATCGCCATCCAGCTTCCGTAGAATGTTTGATCTACGACGTTTAACAAGAAAGAATTCAGGAGTCAGGAGTCAGAATGGGCTAAACCTTAGCTATCCGCTAACAGTATGAATTAGAGTCCAAGTGCAAATGAATATGTGGGTTTAAGCACCCTACTAATTGATTCTGAATTCTGCATTCTTGTTTAACTTTTCCGTAAATCAGTTGTTGCTAATTGCGTTATTAGCTTAATTGCCTCTAAATCAAGTGATGGTATTTCACTTTCCATTCCCAACCACAGCAGATATTCGATATTCCCAGCCGGGCCAGTGATCGGCGACCAAGTTAAGCCTTTGTATTTCCACCCTAATTCGTGGGCTGTTTGCAACACCTGGAAAATGGCATCAGCTTGGTCGTTTGGATCGCGCACAACACCTTTTTTACCCACACGGGATCTGCCGACTTCAAATTGTGGCTTGACTAACAATACAGCTTCTCGGTTAGCTTGAGTTAGTTGCCACAAAGCAGGTAGAATTTTCGTTAAAGAAATAAACGAGACATCAACCACCGCCAAATCAGGAATCGGGTCATTTTCACCATATAACTCATCCGGTCGTAGTTGCCGTAAATTGGTGCGTTCCCGCAAAATCACCCGCGGATCGTTTCGCAACCGCCAGTCAACTTGTCCGTAACCGACATCAATACCGTAAACTTGTTTTGCTCCAGCTTGCAAGAGACAATCAGTAAAACCACCAGTAGAAATCCCACCATCTAAACAAATGCGCTCTACTACAGGAATGGCAAATACTGATAAAGCTTTAGAGAGTTTTTCACCGCCTCTAGAAACAAAAGGCGATCGCTCTTTAATATTTATTTGAGCTGCAATATCAACTTCAGTACCAGGTTTATCAACTAACTGCTGATTAACAGTAACTTCCCCCGCCTGAATTAACCGCTGTGCTAAGGCGCGAGAAGAACATAAATTTAGCTCTACTAATAGTGTATCGAGTCGCTGTTTAGCCAATTAACTAGACTCTCCTGGTAAGATTAAAGCCAAAGCACGATTGATAATTTGTTCTCGGTTAACCAGCTTTTCTAATTCTTGGGCTTCATAACGACCTTCTTCTACTTCTAAGGAAGCCTCATCAATGGCATTTAAATAGGCTTCTGCTAAGGTTTCTAGTAATTCTTCTGGCGCAAGATAATAGCCTCCAGCTTTGCGCCGCTTGTTTTCCCGCTGAATTTCCCGAACCGAATTCCGAATTGATACTTCCCAAGAGCGAGTAGTGCGATTTTCAGCTTGTTGTTTAATCAAATGCAACAGCAAAATCACTGCATAGCTACGAATCGTCTTTATTATGTCATTTCGGCTCATTTCCTCTAATTCTTCAACTATAATTAATGCTCCTTGAACATCGCCCTTAACAAGCAAGTCTTTCAGAGTTAATAATTCTTCCATAATCAGCGCCTCAAACATCGGCAACTTCTATTGTGGCTTATAGCGGTTCTAGTCTAGATAAGATAGGCTAATGCATTTCATCTAGGAGCGATCGCTAATTCAAAATATCACCTATTCATCCTCATTATAATTAAACATTAAAACAAATTTTTGTTTAGGTAAAACTAACATAGGTAGATATAGTAGATATATAGGATGACATCCCATTTCTTGCTTTTTTCACCTTTTTGATAGCAAATAATTAATGTTGGGACATCAGGATATTTTTCTTTAGCTTCTAATGACCATCTACCTGATCCGAAGCCAAACATCCACTCAAAAGGATCTTTTCTCGTCATGTCTAATCCCTGATTATTATTTCTTTCACCTCTACGAACATTTAAACGACCCTTTGTCATACCCTTTGATTTTATATCTGTTAATCCTTTGATAATACGTTTATCTTCCCATTTTTCCGATAGGACATAATGACTTTTTGTATAATTGAGTATTTTAATGATAAATTCTATATCAACTTCATAATATTGATTATTGCCTTGGTAATTTATTAAAAGGTTATTAATTTCTTGGAAATTATTCTCGATTTCATCTTTTTTATAGGCTGGGCTTTGAGGAAAAACTAATGAACCTGGCACTAATACATCAATTACTGAAGGATCTAAAACATTAGAACGAGTTGGTTTAAGATTTCCTCCTATCCAAACAGGTTGTAGTTTGATATTTTAAATAGAATAGCTGATTCTTGATTTGAGCTTTTTATAGTATAAAAAGATGAATAAATATAAGATAAATAACTGATAGAGATATAAGATGTTCCTTTGAGGAGTCGAAGAAAAGCCGCACCGTGCAGAAATTCTAGATCATTAATACTCATAGAACTATTGGCAAAAATTATTTATATGAGTAATAAACATCAGAAGAGCAGGTATAAAATTTTTCCAGTACTTATTCTCGTTGTAGTACTAATTAATTTGTCACACAAGAAATAGTTTTTTGCATTAATAAAAGTAAACGCACCTTGCCAATCAAGTCAAAGTGCGATACATGATTAAGTCCACTTACACGAACTTTGTTTGTATAGTTCTGCGATTCCTAGTCCCAGAACTAGATGCTAAATATCTATCTCGCTCAACTCGCGTGTGATGTGATCAAATGGTTCATCTACAAAAGCAGTATTAACCACACCTGCTGCTGCTACTTGCTCCTTAATTAGATCCTTGAGAATCTGGATACCACGAACAGTAGGCCCAATAGGCACTCCTAGAGAATTGTAAGTTTCCCGCAGCCCTTGCAGCACTCGTTCATCCAACACATTTGTGTTCCCAGCAACCAACGCATAGGTGGCGTAACGCAAGTAGTAGTCTAAATCCCGCAAACAAGCCGCATAACGACGAGTCGTATAAGAATTTCCACCAGGACGAATCAATTCTGGTAGTTCTTCATATAACTTTAAACCAGCTTGCTTGACAAGTGCAGCCGCATTAGAATTGATTGCCGCCGCTGCTTGTACTCTTGCTGTACCACTATCAAAGTAAGACTTTAGGCTATCGATCGCATTCCGGTCAAAATACCGACCAGCTAAGTCATAATTCTTAATTAAACTTGTTACCGCATCGCGCATTCCTTCTTCTCCCAATCATTGCTATTTATGGTTTGATATTTATTTGGCTGCACTTATGCACCAGTAAATTTTTGTGCTATTAAAAATAGATTCGGCACAAAAACAATCTATCCACTACATAAGGATTTTATGTCAAAGTTGACCCCTATATGATGAACTTTCCAGTTTTGTACAGATGAACGCTGAAAGGTTAATATAACCTGATAATCCAGATATCTGTAGTACAAGCTACAAAATCAGCTAATGTCTAGTATTTAAGATATTTCTGGTGTGTCACGGCCTGATTGAGATCAGCAGGGTTAGGATGCAATGTAAGATTCTGGTTGACTTTAGGAAATTGGTAGAGAAGGAGTAACAATGACAACACCACAAGAACTCTTGAAGAAAATTCAAGATGAAAAAATTCAGCTGATTGATCTCAAATTCATCGATACAGTAGGCACTTGGCAGCACCTCACACTGTACCAAAACCAAATCGATGAAACTGCGTTCACTGATGGCGTACCTTTTGACGGTTCCAGCATTCGGGGTTGGAAAGCGATCAACGAATCGGACATGACGATGGTACTCGACCCCAACACTGCTTGGATCGACCCATTTATGGAAGTCCCAACACTAAGTATAATTTGTAGTATTAAAGACCCCCGCACGGGTGAACCTTACAACCGTTGCCCACGCGTTATTGCCCAAAAAGCAATAGATTACCTGGTTTCCAGTGGTCTTGGTGATACAGCCTTCTTTGGCCCTGAAGCTGAGTTCTTTATCTTTGATAGTGCTAGGTTTGCTCAAACTGCTAACGAAGGTTATTACTTCTTAGACTCCGAAGAAGGTGCTTGGAATTCCGGTAAAGCTGGTACAGATGCAAAACCCAACTTGGGTTACAAACCACGCTTCAAAGAAGGTTACTTCCCAGTCTCACCAACGGATTCTTTCCAAGATATCCGTACAGAAATGCTGTTGACAATGGCAGAATTAGGTGTGCCCATTGAAAAGCATCACCACGAAGTAGCCACTGGTGGTCAGTGCGAACTAGGTTTCCGCTTTGGGAAGTTGATCGAAGCGGCTGACTGGTTGATGATTTACAAATATGTCATCAAGAACGTTGCCAAGAAATACGGCAAAACCGTCACCTTCATGCCAAAACCAATTTTTGGCGACAACGGTTCGGGAATGCACTGTCACCAGTCCATCTGGAAAGACGGCCAACCTCTGTTTGCAGGTGATAAGTATGCTGGTTTGAGCGATATGGCGTTGTACTACATTGGTGGTCTTCTCAAACACGCACCAGCGCTGTTGGCAATTACCAACCCTAGTACCAACTCATACAAGCGCTTAGTACCTGGTTATGAAGCTCCTGTTAACTTGGCTTACTCCGAAGGAAACCGTTCTGCTTCTATCCGTATTCCTCTATCTGGTAAGAACCCCAAAGCCAAGCGTTTAGAATTCCGTTGTCCAGATGCTACATCTAACCCCTACTTAGCATTTGCTGCAATGCTTTGTGCTGGTATCGATGGCATCAAGAACAAAATCCATCCTGGTGAACCCTTAGATAAGAATATCTATGAACTTTCTCCAGAGGAGCTTGCAAAGGTTCCCTCAACTCCAAGTTCTTTAGAACTAGCATTGCAAGCACTAGAAAACGATCACGGTTTCTTGACAGAATCAGGCGTATTCACGGAAGACTTTATCGAAAATTGGATTGACTACAAGCTTAACGAAGCCAAGCAGTTACAGCTACGTCCTCATCCCTACGAGTTTTACCTCTACTACGATGCTTAATGAAGAGTCGTATCTTAACTAAAAAGTAATAAGTTTTGCCACCCTAAAGTAAAGGGTGGCTTTTTTTTCAGATTTATCAGTTCAGACATTCACTCAAAAAATCCAGCTTAGAATTCCTGAAGCTTAGCTCATGGAAGCGTGGCTGGGACCATAAATCATCCGACTGCTAGCATCTACTTTCCCTTGAATCGGGTTCCAGTAGTGAGATACTTCTTCAGGAAGACCAAGTTCTTGTGCCGCACGCATCAGCATTGATTGTTGGCGATTCTTGACTTGTTGATGTTCGCGTACCATTAATGCACGAGATTTATCTGCAATAGACATAACCATAGTCCTCTCTATTTCGTGAATATATAATTTTCCTTTCCTTACAAGACTAATATAACAAAAATTCTGTAACATAAGCTACTTTTTACAAAAATTTATATTTTGTTTTGCCTACAGTTTTCCGGCTTTGGGGGAAAATCTCTCCAAACCACTTTTGATAACTAAAATCATCTAACTTCAGATTGGTCTGACCTTAAAAACACACTTTACCCAAGACTGAACATTTATTCGTTACTTTTATTTACACTTGAATTGAACTTAAGTGATTAATTCTTGTAACTTTTACTCTTTCTTTCGGTGAAGCGGCACAAATACAGCACTCGCAAAAACTAAGTTACTATCAAATAAAGATTTACAAAAATTTACATAATTTATGACAGTTACCTACCCGCGTAAATTTCAGAATGTTTTGAGTGCCAGAGATGTATTAAAACGGGTGGTATGCGATCGCGAAATCCATCTGATTACTCTCAACCGCTACCGTTACAGTGAACAACGCAGTTGCAAAGACCTGACTGATTTAATTGAGCAACTAAATGGACAGCCACGGGAACTAGTGCGGGATTTGTCTCACCACATCTCAGATGAAGCTCGTCATGCAATGTGGTTAACTGACTTGTTGGCAGAACTGGGAGCAGATATTGGTAAGCCACCCGGTTCCTCCTATATCAATGAATTTGAACGCCTGCTCGATCACGAACAACAAAATCCAGTCCAAAACCTCGAAGATTTTGTGATTTCTTCCCTTGCCGCAATTAACGTCACCGAAAAACGGGGATGTGAATATTTTTCTGCCCACATTTATGCACTCAAGCAAGCAGCGCAAACGGCAGAAAACATCAAAATTCGGGAAACGATTGAAAAAATTCTCCCAGAAGAAGCAGGACATGTCCGTTGGGGTAATCGTTGGCTAGGAGAGATTGCGCGTAAGAGTCCAGAACATCAGCAAAAAGTAGAGCAAGCCAAGCGAAAATATACCGCAATCGAACAAGCCGCATTTGAATCAGGAATGGACATCACCTTGGGTGCAGAACTACGGCGAGTTGCCAACTTGGTGGAAGTGGCAAATACCATGCCGCTTTGGCAACGTCCCCAATACCTCATGGAACGCTTACCCCAGACTTTGCTAGCACCTGAATTGCAATTTACTAGGATTCAGGCTGCACAAAAGGCTTGGCAGCGAGATCCACAGACATTTATTGAGAAGTTTGTGCCAATGTTCCTCAACGGCATCCAGGGAAGAGACAATAACCGCAAGAAAACAACGGTGTAAAAGGGCATTGGATACAAGAGGCAGAGGTGCAGCACTTCGGCTCCCTTCTCTACGAGAGGCTGCGCCCGAAGCGTAGCTATGCCGCAGGCTTTACGACTACGCTCAGGGCAAGTTGCTCAGTGACCGAGGGGCAGAGGGAAAAAACTTACTGAAACTTCTACTTAGTCACCGAGCGTAGCCGTACCCTTCCGGGGAAGCAAGCTACGCGCAGCGTCTTGTAGAGAAGTGCTGCTCCCTACTACCTTTTCTTTAAATAAAATTCATCTAAAAAGGCCAAATGCAAAACTTTGCATCTGGCCTTGGGTGTAAAATAATTAAAAAGACTAAGATGATCTGGCAGATCCTTCTTAACACCTATTTTGTTGGGAGCCATCTACGAAGAGAACGAACCAAGGGTCAAAAGTAGTTCAAAAATAGTAGATTTTTAGCAAGTGCAATAAACCTATACTACTTATGTGAATCCATACGCTAGATAAGCAAGAAATGAAACGAAAGGGATTTTATGCTTCGGCAAAGGACGCTAAACAGATGTCAGAGCGAAGATCAGTTACTTGCTTATGTAGATAATCAGCTACTGAATGTATGAGAAGAAAATTTATTGGGGAATAAAGTGAAGTTGCCTTAAGACTATTTTCTCAACAAACAAAATGTCTGAATTAGATGTACTTTAGATTAACTGATAGCCTAAGTAATATCTATTTCTAGAGCCATTAAGGATTGAAATACAAAGCTTTCTAGCGAATATGAGCAACAGTTGTAGAGCTTTTGAGGAGTTGGTAATGCTATCGACCAAAGCCCTTAATTTGATTTGCTTTTTGATCGGCAGGATTGAGACCAACTATTATATATACAAAGTTTGCAGTTGAAATACTAAGCGATCGCTGAAGATTTTCGTGTGTCAACTGTATATATCTCTGCCAGAAAAGCTGTGTAAGAGACGTTAGCACAACATCCTGTTTTCTGGTAATTCTGTTCCTTTGGGAAAAGAGGTATTACCCTACAGTAGTTAAACCACAGCATAGATATTTCGGACTTTTTGTGTCACTTCTCTGCGCCCACTACCGCGATGACGTGGCGCATCATCTGAAGCTTGTTCAGATGCCGCCAAGAGCCGCTGTTCCAAAGTAGGCGTGGAAGGCAGCCCTGTTGATAAGTGATTGACCATTGCTTGGCAGTTAAAAGCTAAGGGGCCGAACACCAGACTCGATACTAAAAGTGAAATGGCAGCACGCATAGCAAATGTCTATTTGGGAACTCTCCACTTCACTGATACTTAGCTTTTTGATTAATATCCGGACAATTCATCAAAAAGTATTCTGTTTTACTGAAAATAAACTCTTCTTATCCTCCGTTTAGATGTTCGACTAATAACCAATTGCCAGAGTGATTGTAACGACCCCACAATGTAACTAATTGTTCGTGGGGATAAGCGCGTAATTGCTCGTCGATATGCGATCGCAAAGTCACAAGCTGCCAGCTTTGCCCTTGATATGTGGCTGGCGCTGTGACAGTGAATCTGTATTCCTGCTGTTCCAAGCGATAAAAAATCCCTGTAAAACAGTTACTTTCCTGAATTAATGCTTTGTCAAAAGCAGAGTCAGGGCAATCGCCATTAACTGGATAAGCTTGTGGGTTATCTAAGTAATACAGTTGCCAGTGCCGCCAATCCGAACGATTGGAGGGAAGATTAAACAAAGGAATAATTAGCGCTTTTGAGCGATTATCTTCTAATAAAGCCGTTTGCAGCTTTCTAATAGGTAAATCCCTTGGCTGGCAGTTTAATTCAACACATATCGCCGCCGCCATCCCTGCTGCTTGACCAATACCCATAACCACAGGTTGTAATCTGGTAGCGCCATTGGCAATGTGGGAGACAGAAATATTCTTTTCACATACCAAAAAACCATCTGTGGTGGCCGGAATAAGACAACTGTAGGGAATTGTAAAGGGCGTCCCAGTCCAGCGTCCCCCCCAACGGATAGATTTTGGTTGCAGTGGGAATTGAACGCCAGGATAATGATGGTCATTGGCGTAGTTACCAACTGCGATTGCATCATTAAATATAGATGCAACTCTCCCTCCAGCGATCGGCAAAATATCCTGTTCTCGTATAGTAGTTAGCCCCACTAAGCGGCGGCTTTCTCGGTAATAGGGATGTAATGCAAAAGCTGTAGAGGTGTGAGGAAATACTTTTTCTGCTAAACCATAGCGACGACCAAGCTGATTTTGGATAAAATGGGCAAAATTTTGGCTGTGCCAGCGAGATTCTTGGATGAATTCACCTCTGGATACATCTGACTCTATCAATCGCCCTACCCCTTCGCCGTAGTCATTGCCACAGATTGGCCAATTCATCATAAACAGGCCACCAGGCAAACGTCCATAATTTAAAAATGCCTCTGCTCCATAGCCATCCCAAGCACCTGTAAACTGCGATGGATTATAGTTAGGCGCAGCCGGAATCTCTGGGGCAACGGCTTCACCAAAGTCCTGCATAATCACTACGTAAGTGGGCGCTTGCACAGGATATTTCTGGGTTAAAGAGTTAAAAGTCTCTGGGGCGCTAGGTTCTCCCCACTCAGATCGCAATTCCCAGCCCCAACTGTAAGGTATGTCAGCTAAAGCCAATAAATCTCCTAATTCTGTGCCATCGAGAATAATTTTGGCTGTGACAGCAAAATCAGCAAAGCGCACACCAGTAATCGAATCACCTTGGCGGAAGACATCTATTGGCACTTGTCCAGAAATCCAGTGCAGATTGGGCAATTCCTGCACCCAATCTGCAAAAATCTCTGCCCCAATCTGGGGATCGTAACTAAAAAAACTTACCCAACTGTTATCTAATCCTCCGGGCTGTCTTTGTCGCAATTCCTGCAAAAACGCACCCCATAACCCCGTTTGAAAGGCTTCTAATTCGTTGCCATCTGGTACAGACACTCCAGCCGAAGTGAGCATTCCCCCCAACCAAGGAAATTCACTCACCAAAATGGTTTTGGCTCCCCGTCGCGCCGCTTGGATAGCAGCCGCAGTCCCTCCAGTTCCCCCACCGACAACTAAAACATCAGCTGTGTATGTCTGATTAACCATCACTTAACCTCACTGGAGTTTTGACATATTCTCCCCAGATAGCTTGGCATCAGACAAGATAATTTATTTTACGAATTAGAACAAGCTAGACAGAGAAATCACAAATCGATAGCTTAACGTTGACTGCTAATGTTACATCTAGTATCGTTGAGCGGGGAAAAACCAACGTGAAAGCACAGGTATTTAGAGGCGTCAATCAACTCTCTTACGAAGATATCCCAGTTCCAACCGTGGAACCAGATGAAGTACTGGTACAGGTGCGGGTTGTGGGATTGTGTCAGTCAGATATTAAAAAAATTCGTTATCCACTTTATGAACCGCCGCGCATTTTTGGACATGAAACCGCCGGCACGATCGCAGCATTAGGCAATAATGTCAAAGGTTGGCAAGTTGGACAACGGGTAGCAGTGATGCACCACATCCCTTGTATGCGTTGCGCTTACTGCCTAAATGATAATTTCTCCATGTGCGATGTCTACAAAAACATCTCCACAACCGCAGGCTTTAACGCCAGTGGTGGCGGTTTTGCCGATTATGTCAAAGTTCCCGGACATATTGTCGAAAATGGTGGGTTGATTCCCATCCCGGATAATATCAGTTTTGAAGAAGCCAGTTTTGTAGAACCGACTAACTGCTGCTTGAAGGCTGTGAAAAAAGCCCAAATTGCTCCAGGACAAACTGTATTAGTTACTGGTGCTGGGCCAATTGGGTTAATGTTCATTATGTTGGTGAAGTATTTTGGAGCAAAAGCGATCGCTACTGATTTACTACCCTCTAGAATTGATAAAGCCTTGAGTGTCGGTGCAGAAGCGGCTTTTGATGCGCGCGATCCTGATTTAGTCGCCAAAATCTCTGCCCTCACTGGTGGACTAGGTGTTGATGTTACTTTGCTGGCTGTTCCTAGTGATAAAGCCTTTTTTCAAGCACTTGATAGTACCCGCAAAGGCGGTAAAATCTTATTTTTTGCCGAATTTCCTGATGAGTTGGAAATTCCTATCAACCCCAATATTCTCTACCGTCGGGAAATCGACTTGATAGGCAGTTATAGCTCATCTTATCGGCTTCAGAATTTATCAGCTGATATTGTATTTAATCAACGGATTGATGTACAAGCGTTGATTAGCGATCGCTATCCATTGAAAAATTTATCAGCAGCTGTGGAGCAAGCGATCGCACCCACACCAGATACTTATAAAATCTTAATTTATCCGTAAAAGGAAGATGAGGGAGATGGGGGAGTGTTAAAACTAGAAGTTTAAAGTTCTGTCTGAGATTCAACGGTGAAGCTAAAAGGTTCAACGACGGAGCTAAAAGGTTCAACGATGGAGCTAAAAGGTTTAACGATGAAGCTCAAAGCTTCAAAGTTCACCCTTAAAAGCTCAAGTTTCATCCTCATCTCTCTCACTTTCCCCTTGTCCCCAACAAAATGCTTATTACCCTACTTTTCGTAGCTCTACTAGCTTTCTACGTCGCCTGGAATCTCGGAGCAAACGATGTCGCTAATGCGATGGGAACCTCTGTAGGTTCCAAAGCTGTCACTCTCAAGCAAGCGATAATTATTGCTGGAGTATTAGAGTTTACGGGGGCTGTGTTGTTTGGACATGAGGTAACGGAAACTCTAGCAACGAAAATTGCTAATCCCGCCTTATTCGCAGCTACACCCCAAATATTAGTTACTGGGATGGTAACGGTACTAATATCGTGTGGTGTGTGGTTGCAAATTGCCACATCACGCGGTTTACCTGTATCTTCTTCTCATGCGGTTGTTGGTGCCATCGCAGGATTTAGTTGGGTAGCTTTGGGAGTAGGTGCAATTGATTGGGCATCAATTGGCTTAATTAGCATTGGCTGGGTTTTAACGCCGTTAATTAGTGGTGCGATCGCTGCCTTATTTTACAGTCAAATCAAGCACTGGATTTTGGATCAACCTAATCAAGTAGTCCAGTTACAAGAGTGGATTCCCTGGTTGAGTACTGCGCTGCTAGGTGTATTCGGCGTGATTGTATTACCATCGCTCACAGAACCGCTAACCAATTTTGTAATTGAGCAAGTTGGTTTTACAATCCCTTCTCATGACATCCCCCTATTAACAGGTGCAGTAGCAGCAGTTGGACTCACAATCATGAGTTGGCGACAATTGGGAGATAAGAGAGACAAGGGAGAAGTACTCCCTAATCCTGTAGAAAGATTATTCGCCCGATTCCAACTCCTAAGTGCTTGCTTTGTCGCCTTTGCTCACGGTTCTAATGATGTGGGAAATGCAATAGCTCCTTTAGCTGCGATCGTTTACATCAATCGCACTGGTAGCGTACCTACTAATGGTATAACTATCCCCCTTTGGATTTTAATCCTTGGTGGTGCTGGTATTGTTGGTGGTTTAGCTGTTTGGGGAAAAAAAGTCATTGCTACCATTGGCGAAAACATCATTGCCTTGCAACCCAGTAGTGGATTTTGTGCCGAACTTGCTACTGCTACCACCATCCTCATCGCTTCCCGGCTAGGTTTACCAGTCTCCACTTCCCACGCTCTCGTCGGCGGTGTAGTTGGTATTGGACTAGTGCAAAATATTAAGTCGATTAAGTTTCAAACACTAAAAGGCATTGCCGCCGCATGGCTAATTACAATCCCAGTCAGTGCTGCCCTTAGCGCTGCCATCTTCAGCATCGCCCAGATTTTATTCTTCTAAGAATTATTAATATTTTCCAAACTTTTCCTCTATTGGAATTTACTCAAAGCAAAACCCAGACTGCAACAACGCCAAAAAAAGCGTACTTTTGCAGAATTGCTGCTCATTCATTAGAATGTTGTGCAGGGGATAGCGTAACTTAGAATTTCCATAGAAGGATACTTTAATCTCCATTTAGAGATATAAACTGTCACACCAGTTACATTCCACACAAATTTACAGTTAGTTTCGCAAGTCAGACAATTTGGTGGGGATATCTAGCGACGAGTCGCCTACGCACACGCATCTGTGAATCTTTGACAATTATTATTGGCAGCAAAACAATAAATATTTATTTGGAGTGAGATTTCTTTAAAAGTAAAATTTCATTGGCAAATAATTTATGAAAATTAAACTGACCAAAAATAAAAAAGTCTCTATTTAATGGACTTCCAAGCATGGCGATCGATCCACAATCCCTTCGGGTTAGGCAATCTCCCAGACGCTCTGGTGTCCCTAACGATGGGAATCGTCAAGATGGGTGCTACCTCACCAAAATTCCAAATCTAATGGTTAAATACTTATCAATGCTGAAGAGGACACGCTGTAGTAAGCTGTGTGGCAAACTTAGATGCTTTGCTAACTTGTGTCTAGTATGACAGAATTACGTTGAAATGCGGAAGTGCTGTTAAAATTTTTAATTTATCTGATATCTGACAAAATACAGGAAATTAGGATGACCGCCAATAAAGTGTACGGGAAGCAGCTTTATCGTCAAAGTGTTAGAGGTTAGAAGCTAATGGGGCGATTCGAGAAGCAACCAGAAAACCCAAGAGTCAGAGGGGAGCTATCTAGAGCAGCAGAAAATGCTCTTTGGGCTGTAGTTGAAGACTTAGAAAATCTTCAGCAGAATGTCCTCAGAGGCTTGCAGGAAGACGTAAAGCGGCTTCAGTCAGAAAAAAATCGGTTATCTGATGAGATTCAAAGCTTGGTAGAGGAAAAAGAGCATTTACAACAAGTGCGCCAAATCACCGAGCAGCAAGTATTAATTCGGCAACTGGCAGAAGTTCTGGCCAAGCATATATCTTCACAACTGCAATCCTCTCTGGCAACTTTAGCTAATCAAAGTATGGAGGGCAAATCTTACGAACAAGCGGCGTTGAAGTCTGCTGAAGTGAGCAGCAATGTAGTCGGTGAAATTAATGAAAAAGTCGAACATATGTTTGACAGTCTCGATGACACCGTTACTGTTACCTTTAATTCCTTACAACAGGAACTGAAGAACTATCAAAGTAATCTTTCCCAACAGCTGTCACGGATGTATAGCCAGCAGCAGCAAGGGGAAACGATTTTGGCGGAGTTTGTTAACCGCCTGCATGGAGAACTAGAAAAAACTATAGAAGAAACTTCACGCAAATCAGCAACAGCAGGTATACCTACTGTTTTGCAGTTTACGGAGCCACAAAAAAATAGCTCTGTTGAAACATCCCTGCCAGAGTTTGAGGAAATAGTAAGAAATTCCCTTGAGCCAATTTCCCCGATCTCCAATCAATTTTCACCAAGGGAAACGACATTAGAGCCGCCGATTGTTAAAGAAAATGTCGCGAATCCGATTTCTTCTCCCAGCAAGGATTTGTCGCCAAAAGAAACAATATTACAGCCACCGATTGTTAAAGAAAACACTGCGAATCCGATTTATTCTCCCAGCAAGGATTTGTCGCCAAAAGAAACAATATTACAGCCACCGATTGTTAAAGAAAACACCGCGAATCCAATTTCTTCTCCCATAAAGGATTTATCGCCAAAAGAAACAACATCAGTAGAGCCGCCGATTATTAAAGAAAACGTCGCGAATCCAAGCCAGGATTTGTCGTCAAGGGAAACGCCATCAGAACCTACTACGGCTGTTGTTCCGCCACCAAAGGACAATGCCACCGAACCAATTTCTGTCCTAAATCAGGAATCGCCAGAAAACGAAACGAAATCAGAGCCTACGATCCCATCTGTACTACAGCCGAGAACAATCCGACCTTTTCTAAAGATTCCTACTGAACCACTTTCTGTCCGCCGCAAGAACGTATCGCAAAGCAAAGCTGAACCCTCATCCACTACTGCGCCAGAACCGCAGGTGGAAGCAAAACCTCCACAATCGCGATCGCCTAATTCCTCTGGCTTATCGACACTTAGAATCGGTTTGTTTTTGATCGTCTTATCAGCAGTGGTATCGTCGCTTTACAACGTAGCCATCAAGGTGATTTTCCACGAAGGTTCCCAGATTTTTGGAGTATTAGAGGTAGAGCAATTGCTACCGCCGACTTTGGGCAATACTCTGTTAATTTTGACGCTACGGTTTATGGTAGTCGTACCATTAATGGTACTTTTGTCTCCGATATTGCATCCAAGACTATGGCAAGACTTGGAAACCTTGTCTGCTTCAGTCCGAGGAAATTCCACACCTGCCAATGCAGCTACCAAGCAGATTTTGGTGTTGTCAATTGTGAGTGGGTGCTTTTTGTTTTTATCGCAGGTACTAATCTACATTGCGATCGCTCAAGTCCCAACCGGAATGGCGATCGCACTGTTCTTTATCTATCCAATGGTTAGCGGTCTATTTTCGTGGTTTCTGTTTCGCGATCGCCCCACTCTATTCCGCATCGTAGCGATCGCCGCAATTTGCTGCGGTGAATTATTGGTTTTAGGGGGTTCTCCCAGCATCGGTATCGGTAATACTTCAATGGGAAGCAGCACCGCCATTCTTTCGGGTGTGGCTTTTGCTGCCTATATAATTCTGACGCGAGTCTGTGCTAGCAAACTGCATCCCGTGACTTTTACTTTAATTAACTTCACTACGATGCTGTTGTTGAGCTTTATCTGTTTGATGCTACCTTTGCCAAGCAGTTGGAACTTGGTAGTAGTTGACCCCTCTAAAATGCTGGAATTGGTTTTAAGCGCATTTATTTTGGGTGTGCTGACCCTTGCAGGTTATTTGCTCAATAATGTTGGTATTAGTAAACTAGGTGCCTCGCGATCGGCGCTCATTGGTGGTAGCATCCCAGTTTTAACCGTGATTTTCGCTGGGTTAATCATTCAAGAAAATTTGGATATTGTGCAAATTCTGGGAGTGTTATTTGTAACCTTTGGCGCGGCTGCTTTCAGCTTTGAAACAATGCGAAATCAGGTTAAACCCTCTAGTCCCACGAATTAAATGGCGAGTTCAATCAGCTTAAGGGTGATGGGAGCTACTTTACCCCCCATCACTCTCAGCATCAATCCTGACGCTAATGCACTCACTTGTAACTTCAAGATCCCCGACTTCTTTGAGAAGTCGGGGATTTAAATTTTTACGAATGATTTCAGAATGCTGTATGGGTGCAGAGAACACTTATAGATCGGCAAGCAGTATTTATATTTTTAGGGATTTAGCCTGATACAGGTAGGGAAAACACGTATATGTAAGCAATATGAGTAGTACTGACTCCAGCAATTGAGCACGAGTACTTGCTCAGAGAGAAGATTCGCAAGGAGTTAAGACTATTGCAGCACATTTTGGAACTAAGAGATGGAGAAGTCGCAGAAATGTTTAGAGTACCCCGTTTTTTCAAGCCAAACGCACTTTGTTGATATTAGGCGGTCGGCCTACCTGTTTTTCAGCGTGGGAGGCAAAGTAAGTGGGCAAGAATAGACTAGCTTATGTTAAGCAATGTAAATTTAATCAAATTGCCTTGTAGTCAGGGCTAAAGTCCTTATCTTTCGGTTTTATTTGTCGCTAATGGGGAAGTCTCCCAGACCGCACTCAGTCACTATAAATCTTTAATTATTCACACCCACTTACTAATTGTGTTTCGTAAAATGGTATCTTTATTTCTGTCGTTTTATACTAGTCAACTTAATCTGTGTAGGCGTAGCCCACCGTAGGTATCGCTCAGACACCTAGAAAAAGAAGCTGATATCGTAGCTTGCTACGGATTATCATCCTTTTATAGCAACAAACTATCTACGTAATTAAAGTCTCTCAAATATATAAAATAGCAAGGTAAAAACATACTTGAAAGTAGCCAATAAATTAGTTAAATCATAAAAGTTTAAAATTCTTTCATGAAAGAAATATAAATTTATGCCAAAAAAACCTCTAAATAATTATCGAATTTAACCCAAGATGTTTTATTATATGTATGGCTATTAACTAGTCTTTCGGTTATTAGCACGAGCGACAAAGCCTTATAGATACGCGATTTAGTCTAAAGCAATCGCGGCTTTTTGTGTCTAATAGTCAATATAAAAGAATAAATAAAACTTGATTTAAAAGTAGATATAGAAATATCATCAAACCTTGATTTAAGCAAGATATAAAATATTTAAATAGCCATCATTTATAAACTTGAAAATGCACAATTTTATTTCAAAACCAAAAAAAAGTGATATGATGAGGAACAATATTTGAAAAGCAACAGGTATTTTGAAATTGGAATTATTTGCTCTACTTGATGTCTACTATTTTCCCTCAATGCCAAGACATCACCGGAGGTTGTGAACGAGATGAGAGTTCACAACGAGCTGTATAGCTCAATCTCTAAATGTGGCTACACCTGGCAAGCGATTTGTTTTGAGACTATTCCCAATTATTTCTAGTCACTTGTGTACTAAAAATAATTCGCCAAGGCTGCAAAAAAGCATCTTTTTCTAGTAACAAATATCCCAAATTAACCGCGCAAACTAGTTTTTACTCTGAGTCGGCATAGTGCCATAATTAGATGTAAGCAGCTTGACGTTGTTACTCTTGAAAGATGAAAAAACCAGAAACCTGAAAGGCTTTGGAGATTAATTGCAGCATATTTGACTGTTGGGAAATAAACCGCCGTTAAGCTAGATTTGGTGGCGTCTCTAATTTTCCGGTTAGATGCAGAGACAGTTATAGTTACAACTAGCGACTCTGCTTTTCTACCAGGAAATATGCGAAAATGGTAGTTTGCGCTACCACCGATATCATCGTTATCGCATACTAATATAGTTTGAAGTAAAGACAGCCTTCAGCCAGGTGTATACTACCTATTTTCATTCGATTAAAAATTGTGTAAACGTGCTATTCAATTGTCTGTAATATGAGTAACGACATAGATCTGATCAAACGTCTTGACCCCAGTGCGATGGATCAGATCATGCTTTATCTGGCTTTTAGTGCCATGCGGACGAGTGGGCACAGGCATGGGGCATTTTTAGACGCAGCCGCAACAGCAGCAAAGTGTGCAATTTACATGACCTATCTAGAGCAGGGACAAAACCTGCGAATGACAGGGCACTTGCATCACTTGGAGCCGAAACGAGTAAAAATTATTGTAGAAGAAGTCAGACAGGCACTAACAGAAGGCAAACTGTTAAAAATGCTTGGTTCTCAGGAACCTCGCTATTTAATTCAATTGCCTTATGTCTGGCTAGAAAAATATCCTTGGCAACCGGGGCGATCGCGCGTTCCTGGTACTAGTCTGACAAGTGAAGAAAAAAGACAAATTGAGCAGAAACTGCCCAGTAATTTACCTGATGCTCAGTTAGTTAGCTCCTTTGAGTTTCTGGATTTGATCGAGTTTTTACACAAGCGATCGCAAGAAGACTTGCCACCCGAACACCAAATGCCTTTGAGTGAAGCTTTGGGTGAGCATATTAAGCGCCGTCTGCTTTACTCAGGAACGGTAACACGCATTGATTCTCCTTGGGGAATGCCCTTCTATGCGCTTACCCGTCTTTCTTATACCCCAACAGACGATGAAGAACGTACACACATCACCGTGGAAGATACCGCTCGGTATTTCCGCATGATGAAAAATTGGGCAGAACGGCGACGAAACGCCATGCGCTTGCTGGAAGAACTTGATATTCTCCCAGAAAAAATGGATCAGGCTATGGAAGAATTAGATGAAGTTATCCGTGCCTGGGCAGACAAATATCACCAAGATGGTGGTATTGCAGTGGTTTTACAGACGGCTTTTGGTGAAAGAGAAGACTAGTACAACTAACTGTGCAAACTGTGCAAAATTCTAAATTACCAAAGCTGAAAAACTGACGTGAGTTCAACTAACCTCTCTCCAACTCCTCTTTGCGTTGGAGAGGAGAATTATAATGTTTTTCATTTATTTGAATGCTTATACCAGTTTTAAAAAAGAATGCGACAAATAGACCATTTGTAGAGACGCGATGAATCGCGTCTTCACCCAAGGATGTGTTGCAATCATTAATTGAATTGGTATTACCTGGTCAGTGGACACTTTGGGAACAGTGCTAGGTATCGTATACCCACAAGTGGCAGAAGTGTTACTGAAGTTTGTCTGAGCTAATAGAGCGTTTGACGGAAGTTACATTACTGTACAATCCGCCTGAAGGTTCGCGTGATATCTTTGTAGTCTGGATAAGACCAGGTAAGGTCGGGTTTCGCTGTTGCTCAACCCAACCTACTAATTAAAATCGAATGATTTATTTTTTGGTAGTCCCTGAATCAGGTTGGCAAATAGCCACTCTATATTCAACCTGTATTTTCAATCAATTATACAAAGCACTGTAATCTAATTAGTGCCCGGTTGAGTTGGAACAACTGGTTGGTTTGGAAATGGGGTAGTTTCTAAACTTGGACTTGAACCCGCAGGAATTATCGTTGGCGGTGTAGACGAAGATGAAGCACCGATAACACTATCATCAGCACTGATACAAGTATCTAGCGCTTGAGTAGGGGGAAAGTCGATTTGACTACGTAAGCCAACCACACACTGGCCAAAGCGCACGGGTAACAAACTGCGTCCACAATAATCTAAAACTGTTGGATTAGCTTCTTCCTTAGTACTTAAGCTAACGCCAACTACACAGGTTGCTAACTCTTCAGGACGCCGAGCCTTCCCACAATAAGAAAGCGCATCTGTGGCAGCAATTTGGGTTTCCTTATCAATTTTCACCACGCAAGCAGCCAAATCTTTTGGACGCAGTGCTGCTGCACAACCTTCTGATGCCGCTTCTGCCTTTACGCCCACACTCAACAGGCGACCCGCACAAACACTATAATCATTCCTGTAGGAGGCAGCAACAGCCACATTAGGCAAGATTGTTAAACATCCAGCTATAGCCAAAACTGGTAATGTTAAAATCCTGGAGGTGGAACTGCCTTGTTTGTTCTTAACTCTGCTAACCACTTTTTTGCTCATTGACATTGCCATTCTCCAAACACCCAAAGTTATGCTAACTCAAATATCTTAAAAATCCTCTGTAATCTAAGAATTTCAGAGGTAGTAAAGTATAGACATAATTAATTATGTCGAAAATTGTGTTAACATAGCTGTTTGAAAGATAAGTAGGCAACGTAAAAAGTATTTCAGAGTAAGAATACTGCGTGAACCAATCTGATGATTGAGTAGCTTACGAAACTAAATAAGCACAAAAAACTTATGGGCAGGAGTACGGCGTGACAGGTCGGAATTCAGGCTTGGAGGCTAGTTTGTCGGGTTTACCGATTAAAAGCAACTGGCGCAAAAATCGATGCGTCTACCTTGGTGAGATACGTCTTACCTCGGTAAGCAGCTTCAAAAAACCAAGAATCCTCTGATTATTAAAAATTAGGGGAATGTCAAAATTGAATGTTTCGGTAAAGTTTAAACAGGATTAGATTAAGGAAACTCATGTCCCGATATAGAGGGCCCCGCCTCAGAATTGTCCGCCGCTTGGGCGACTTACCAGGATTAACTCGTAAAAGTGCCAGACGCGCTTACCCACCTGGGCAGCATGGCCAGAATCGCAAGAAGCGCTCTGAGTATGCTATCCGTCTAGAGGAAAAGCAAAAGCTCCGCTTCAACTACGGTTTGACTGAAAAGCAATTGCTCCGCTATGTGCGGAAAGCCAGACGTGTTACTGGTTCTACCGGACAAGTGCTGCTGCAATTGCTGGAAATGCGCTTGGATAATACCGTTTTCCGCTTGGGTATAGCCCCGACTATCCCAGCAGCTCGTCAACTGGTAAATCACGGTCACGTAACTGTTAATGGTCGTGTAGTGAATATTGCCAGCTACCAATGCCGTCCTGGGGAAACAATTGCAGTCAGAGATCGGGCACAATCCCGGAAGTTGGTGGAAGCGAACTTGCAATATCCCGGTTTGGCTAACCTCCCCAGTCATTTGGAATTTGACAAAAATAAGTTGGTTGGTAAAGTCAACAGCGTTATTGAGCGCGAATGGGTGGCACTACAAGTTAATGAACTACTTGTGGTGGAATACTACTCACGACAAGCTTAAACAGTTGGGAGTTAGGAGTTATGAGTTAGGAGTTGCAAGATGATAATTCCTAACTCCTCACTTTTTACTCCTAACTTTTTTCATCCGCCAATTTGCGACATGGTACGGGTGTATATACCTGAAATGCCAGAATCACGTTGTTTAAAGTTAATTTCTGGCTTGATTCCGAGTAAATGTCTGACCTGCTCTTGTAATTGAGCGGTGCTGACACCAGAACGCAGAGCAGTTTTTAAATCTATTTGACCAGTTTCATTTAATAAACAGGGACGCAGCCACCCATCAGCACTCAGGCGCATCCGATTACAACGATCGCAAAAACATTCTGACATTTGACTAATAAATCCTAGTGTCCCCTTCGCATTGGGAATTTGAAAGACATCAGCAGGGCCAGCACCACGAACTTGTGATTCTGTCAAGCCCCAGCGATCGCGAATACGTTCTCGTAAATCGGCTGAAGATACCCAACCGCGATCGCCAAACAAATGCACATTACCAATGGGCATAAATTCAATAAATCGAACGTGCCACTGTTTTTCAATTGTCAGGGCGGCTAAATCGAGAACTTCGTGGTCATTAACGCCAGGAATCACCACTACATTCAGCTTCAGGGGGTCGAATCCGACTTGATGGGCAGCTTGAATCCCCTGCCAAACTTGTTGCCAACGAGAACGCCCCTGATTACCGATAATTTGGTCAAAAATGTCGGGATCGAGAGAGTCCAGACTAATATTAATTCGTCGCAGACCAGCATTGTAGAGGTTTTGCGCCATCGGAGCCAGCAAAAAACCGTTGGTGGTCATTGAGATATCTTGAGTTTGGGGTAAATTTGCGATCGCACCGACTAAATCCACCACACGCGGACGCAACAAGGGTTCTCCCCCAGTCAAACGAAACCGATTAAAGCCTACTGGAATAAATACTTCTTGAATTAAGGTGAGTAGTTCCTCATCAGTCAATAACTGTTGCTTGAGAATATAGTCCAGTTCTACTCCCTCTGGCATACAGTACTGACAACGAAAATTGCAGCGATCGATTAAGCTTATGCGGAGGTAGTCTACCTGGTTCATCGTTTTATTTTTATTCTCTCTGATTAATTAAAGACTTTACAGAAGTGGTTTACCCCTTCCTACTATCTTTGTTGTAACTCAAAATACCGTACTCCCCCTTAAGTATGAGTCCACAGATTGTGGCATAATAAGCCGATCGCATCCACTAGTTAGTCATCAATCGTGCAAGATACCGACTCCATCAACGACCTTGCTGCTGCTTTACTACAGCCAGCCGATATCAGCTTTGAACTGCCCGATCCAGAAGATGAACAGATTCTAGAGTCAGATTTTCAACAGCAGCTAGAAATAGCTTGGCAGGTATGCGATCGCTTTGATTTGCAAACTGAAATCTGGCGGGGGCGAATTTTACGGGCGATTCGCGACAGAGAAAAAGTGGGTGGTGACGGACGCGGTACTGGCTTTCTCCGATGGCTAAAAGAGCGGGAAATCAGTAAAAGTCAAGCATACTCCTGGATTCAACTGGCAAATAGTGCCGATACTCTCATTGAAGACGGTAAACTTGACCCCGGATCTGTGAACAACTTCAGCAAACGGGCATTTGTCGAAACCTCCAAAGCAGTTCCAGAAGTGCAACAGATGGTGAGTGAAGCCGCCCAAAAAGGCGATCGCATCACTAGGCGGGAAGTGCGTCAACTCAATGATGAATGGACAGCCATGTCCTCAGATTTATTACCGGAAGCAGTCAAAGAAAAAGCCGCAGATAACACCCTTCCCCCGCGCTACATTGCCCCTCTGGTAAAGGAAATGGAAAAACTGCCAGAATCGCATCAAAAGTTTATCCAGAAGGAAATAGCTGCTAATCCTGATGTGGATACCCTGAAACAGGTAACTACCGAAGCGCGTAACTTAGCGAAATATCTGAAAGGGGCGGCTCAAGTTCAGGCGCTAACCCAAGAAAATATTGACATTGAAACAGCTTTAGAAGAAGCCCAAAGAGTCGGCTGTTTGAGCATTGCTGCTGATTTGGTAAATCAAGCATCGCAAATTGAACAAACGATCGCTAAATTGTACATGACTTGGAAACGGATCGGTAATTTAGCAGATCGATTATATGTAGATACTGGAGCAAGTACACCCAACTTGCGATCGCTCCTCACTTGCTTGGAACCTCTAGGTGGTGAAATCATGGAATTGCAACTTACTGGTGCGACTGAACACACTGTTCGTTTGCAAATTCAGGAGACGAATTAGGGAGTGGGAATTAAAAGTTGTGCGAGATAATAGCAATAACCACCTGACTCCAGGTTTCTATGTCAACAACTATCATTGAACCCATTGTCACTTGGGAAAAGTTACCTGATGACTTTCCTTTACCCGATGAGCCTGTGGATAATATTCAACAAGAGCAGCAATTGCGTAGGCGTAGCCCGCCGTAAGTATTGTGCATAACAAAGTTACGAAATATCGCCATATCTCAAATTTTAATGAGCAGGGCAAGATGTAGGGGTGAGCGAGGAATTATGGGGCAATTCTGTAGGTACTTGAGCAACCAGAACTACGTTCCCATTGGCATCTATAATCCAGCCTTGGGCTTCTACAATTTGAATAGGTTCGTTGACAGAATTAACTTTCTGTGATTTTCCTTCTGTGTTTCGCTGCGCCTGAACAACGGCTCTTTTCTTAATACCGCCAGCACGATTCCGACTCTCTGGAGGTAGCGCGATCCAATCTGCTAGCACTGCATCATCAGCTATCAATGGCTGGGTGGGATCGGCTACTAGTCCTCCACGTCCAGTGGTAATAAATGAACTTCTTGCTATTTTTCCACCAGAACTACAACTAGCAGCAATTTGCCGCGAAGCATCAACCAGATTTACGGGCAGTTCCACTAATCCTTTACTGGGGTCAGCATCTGGTGAGTTGATTTGTACTGTACCGTTTAATGAAGGGTTTTGCTGAGAAAATGCGGTTATATCACTTGTTTCCAGGTTATTCGGGTTTGTTTCGCCTGTTGTGTCAAGCCTCTCTACGTCTGCACCTGTGCGAGGTACAAAACCAAAAAGGTTCTTAGCGGTGATGGTGATTTTACCACCAGAGCCAGAGAAGCCGTTGGCGGTGATATCGTTGTTTCCGAAGGGAGTGGCGACGAGGAAGCCATCAGGTGCTTTGATGGTGATATTACCGCCATCTGCATCACCTTCTCCATTAGTGGTTATTTTACTTTCGTGGTGCATCAGTAACAAGTCTCGCACCTGTAGCCCAATATCACCACCCCGATTTGATTCTTCACTAATAGACGTGAGTGTTCCTTTGTCTAGCAAGATAGAACGAGCAGTTACGTTTAGTGCGCCTGGTGTCCCTGGGTTATTTGTATCTCCTAAATAGATTGCATTATCTGCAACTCTAAAGAACACACTTATTTGACCACCATCTTTGACAATCAATTGTCCTGTGGTGATATTGATTGTTCCCGCATTTCCGTAATTTCGAGTTGAAGCAGACAAGAGGCTGGGAATACTTGTTGTCGAGGTGCCAGTTATCTCTACCGACTCCAAGGCATTCACAGTTATATTGCCTCCTTTTCCTTGAGCTGGTATCACTTGTGAATTTTCTACTACTGCACTAGATTCTGCTGTTACCCTTGCTCCTCCTTGAATACTCAACCTTTTAGTGTTGATCGTAATGTCACCTGCTTTTCCTTGATCAGCGCTTGCACTAACAAATCCAGTAATACTATTTGGAGATGTAATGCTACCAATTAGCTCCACGGATTCAGAGGCGTTCACAATTAAATCTCCTCCATTACCCTTGTCTACTGTAGATGTTAATACTTGGGCACCATGTTGAACACTTAATTTATTAGCGTTAATAATTAATTTACCGCTATCTCCAGCACCTATTGTCTGAGTTGTTAAGTACACACCCTTGCCAATTAATTCTACGGTATTGCCTTGTACCTGGATATTACCGCCATTGCTATCTTGATTACCAGCATCTACTTGAGATGGAATCTCTTTACCGTCAACAATTCGCTGGATTAATTGAATTTTCTGTAAGTTCTGAACACCTTCATACCCCAAGGCCCAACCTTGGTTCGTTGGGTTCAGGCTGACCAAACTATTACCAGCAACACTTCCTAGCTCAACTCGTCCCGATTCTGCTGTTAAATTCCCGCCCTCCAAGGTTATATCACCACCTACAAGTGCCAAAGTTCTGTCTGGCTTTACCTGTAAACCAACGGCTTGCCCAAAGGTATTAGTTTTTACACCATCTGGATTATTTGCTTGGGATTGATTGCGGATGATTCCTGGTATAGCTCCAAATTGTAAACCAACGGGGACACTTACTGTCAGTAAGGGTGTGGTTTGAGGATTTGTGGCACTAAATTTAGTCCCATCGACAAAATTCAGACTACTTGCCGTACTCGCAACAAATGAACCGGCGATATCTAGAGATGCATCGGAACCAAAAATAATCCCATTGGGATTAATCAAAAACAAGTTGGCTGTGCCGTTAGTTTTAAGAATGCCATCAATATTAGAAATAGACTTGCCTGTTACCCGACTTATGATATTTTGAATATTTGGCGCATTGTTAAAGTAGGCTGTGCTGCCAGCTGGCACAGAAAACTGGTCAAAGCTGTGAAACAGGTTCGTACCACGAATTGCCCCACCATTGATCTGGTCAGTAGGGCGGCCATTGATTAGCTGCGGTGTAACAACTGAACTTTCAGATCCTAAAGTGTTATCCTTTATAATCTCGGACAGGGCACAACTCCCTGATAAAGCGAGTGTTGCAGCAATTTCTAAAGCACTAACAAGCCCTAGCTTCCAGTAACGACTACCTCGGCTTTTATACATCACAGAATTTGCACTAAAAAAACAATTTAGTAGTGAAATACTGCCAATTACTAAATAGGATGATCATACTTCTGGCAACTTAGCAAATCATTGCAAAAATCACCACTTTCATTTCCACTCCAATAGTTTTTGGCAGCATAATGACTACAAGAGACGACATGAAAACTGGTAATCAGCGTTGCGCTCTTTATCAAAATTTATACTGTTCAATGTTCGGTGCATCAGCAAGGAACCCATTGTTTAAGGTTCTTGTCCCAGCAAGTGCAAGTGCCATTGGGGCAACCTTGCGAAGTTGCTAGTAAAAAATTTTGAGTTTCGTTGCTTTCTTCAGGATCACTAAATTGGAGTTTATTTAGATCGATTCTGTACTCAAATTGAAGCACTTCTTGTCTTAAAATCCCATATTTGGCAAGGATTTGGCTAAAGTTAGCGTTATTAACTATCTCACATATTTCCTGGTGAATTTCATCTTTTAACTGCTGTAATGTGTGATTATCTATGACTATTGACTGTAATGTTTTAGATTCCATAAATTTTGCTTTCCTTGCAGACTGGTAAATGTGTAAACTTATCTTGTGATGTACTAAATTAACGCGAGTTTGATTAGTACAGTTTGGCAACTAACGAATCAAGAATACGGAGTCTAGAGTGGTACGAAAGCATTAGGTTTCTAACGCTCTTGTGAACTCCGATAATTATGAATTCAACTTGGCTAGTTATAATTACGCACTGTGTTACAAAACTTCATATATTTCTGCCAAATTTGTTTAAAGTATTCATGAATCTGGCTACTCACCGTTGATTGCTCAAGAGAATTGAGTAATTGATATCTCCTCAAGTCTCACATTCTGCTTATGGTTTGGATAAGCTCACAGGCTTTATTAAGGCGATCGCTTGTATGAAGGTCATAGCAAATCAGCGATCGCTTGTATGAATGTCATTGCAAAGAAGCGATCACACCACACTTGATTTGAGTAGAAGGGACGATCGCACTGATATCATGTCCGCTTAATTACTTACTAAACCCCAAGAACCCCACCCCGCCAAAGCTGCGCTTTGTCTCCCCTCCCCGCTTGCGGGGAGGGGCTGGGGGTGGGGTGCAATGACTGTGGTTAGCATAACTAATTATGCGGACATGATATGACACCTGAATTCAGTCAAAAGAGCGATCGCTCATATAAAGTTCATTGCAAAGTAGCGGAGTCTACGATGGGCTACGCCAACGCATTAACAAAAGTTATGAGAATCTCAATTTTTAGTTAGCAGTGCAAGATGTCGCGACGAGCGAGGAGTTATGGGGCGATGCAGTGGGTACTTGAGCAACCAGAACCACATTCCCATTGGCATCTATAATCCACCCTTGGGCTTCTACAATTTGAGTAGGTTCATCGATAGAATTAACCTTCTGTGATTTTTCTTCTGTGTATCCCTGCGCCTGAATAACCACTTTTTTCTGAATACCACCAGCACGATTCTGACTCTCTGGAGGAAGGGCAATCCAATCTGCTAGCACTGCATCATCAGCTATCAATGGCTCCGTGGGATCGGCTTGTATTCCTCCACGCCCAGTAGTAAAAAACGAACTTCTTCCTATTTTTCCACCAGAACTACAACTAGCAACAATTTGCTGCGAAGCATCAACCAGATTTACAGGTAGTTCCACTAATCCTTTACTGGGGTCAGCATCTGGTGAGTTGATTTGTACAGTGCCACTTAATGAAGGGTTTTGCTGAGAAAATGCAGTGATGTCACTTGTTGAGATGTTATTCGGGTTTATATCTTTTGGATCAAATATCTCCACCTCTGCACGGGTGCGTGGCACAAATCCAAAGATATTCTTAGCGGCGATCGCAATTTTACCACCAGAACCAAAGTTGGCATTGGCGGTAATATCGCTATTTCCGAAAGGAGTGGCGACGAGAAAGCCATTAGGTGCATTGATGGTGATATTACCGCCAGTTTTATCACCTCCGGCATTAGTAGAGATTTGACTGTTGCGACGCATCAGTAATAAGTCCCGCACCTGTACCGCAATGTCACCGCCCTTACCTGACTCACTATTAGATGTGAGTTTTCCTTTATCCAGCAGAATGGAACGAGCGCTTATATTGAGTTCGCCTGCTAGACCTAAATTGGGTACATCCCCTTGATAGTTAACATTTTTTCGAGCTTCACTGCTGACAGTTATTGCCGCCCCATCTTTGATAATCAATTGCCCTGTAGTTAGGGTCAAGTTGCCGCCATTTCCAGTCCCTTGAGTCCCAGCAAACAAGCTACTGAGCCTAGAACCATTTGCTGAGGTTCCTATTAATTCTACGGACTCAGAGGCGTTCACTATCAAATCTCCTCCATCTCCTGTAGCTGGTATAAATTGGTTAGAAAAACGCCCAAGTATACCCTCAGAACTTGTTGATATTGCTGCCCCTCCCTCAATACGTAACTTTCCAGTATTAATTATTATGCTGCCAGCATTTGGAGTGCCATAAGTTGCACTAAATAATCCACTGGATGTTAAATCACTACCATCTGGCAAAGGAGAAATGGGGATGCCTGCAATTAGTTCTACGGAATCTGAGGCGTTGATGGTCAATTGCCCCGCCAATCCCGACCCCAGATTGAACATTAAGACTTGCGCTCCATCTTTGACAATCAACTTTCTGGTAGTGATATTTATATCTCCAGAGTTTCCAGTGTCGAAAGTTCCAGTAGACAAGAACGCATTTAGTCCAAGTTCTACAGATTCGGAAGCGTTCACTGTCAAATTTCCTCCTGGTTGCGTTCCCAGGCTAAGAGCCAAAATTTGTGAACCGTCAGTCACCAATACTCGTTGTCCTTGCAGGTGGATATTACCGCCACCTTTGCCACTGGTATCTATAGTAGATGGAATCTCACTTTGCTGGGTGAGTTCGATGTTCTGAAAATTTTGAACACCTTCATATCCTAATACCCAACCTTGATTCGTTGAATTCAGACCAACCAAACTATTGCCAGCAACGCTTCCTAACTCAATTCTTCCCCCACTTGCCGTTAAATTTCCGCTCTCTAGCGTTATATTACCGCCTATAAGTGCTAGGGTTTTGCCTTGCTGCACCTGTAGACCAACACCTTGTCCGAAGGTATTAATTGTATTATTGGGACTTGCTTGGGATTGATTGCGGATGGGCGCCGCATTTGTTCCGAATTGTAAACCTATAGGAACACTTTCTGTGAGTAGAGGTGCAGTTTGACTAGATGTAGCACTAAAGTTTGTACCATCAGCAAAGTTCACACTACTCGCCGTACTCGCCACAAATGAACCGCCAATATTTAAAGAAGCATTGGGCCCAAAAACAATGCCGTTAGGATTAATCAAAAATACGTTAGCTGTACCGTTAGCTTTGAGAATGCCATCTATATTAGAAACAGAATTGCCTGTCACCCGACTGATAATGTTCTGAATATTGATTGCATTGTTAAAATGGGCTGTCCTTCCCGCAGAGATAGAAAATTTTTCAAAGCTGTGGAGCAAGCTTGTACCACGAACTGCTCCACCATCAATCTGGTCTATAGGCTGACCATCAATGAGCTTTGGTGTAATGATCGAACTTTCAGATCCAAGTGTGGCATCTTTTTGAATTTGAGCTAAGGCAAAACTCTCAGCAAAAATGAGCACTCTAGCAATTACTAAAGTACTCACTATTCCTAACTTCCAGTGGCAACTGCTTCGATTTTGAGACATGAAAAACTGGCTCTCAAAACATCAGAGTTTATTAAAATACTGCTTTTTGCTAATTAGCGATGTTAGTACGCTGAGGTTATCTTTGTAGCCTAACTACTACATAAAAGCAAAGTTTAGTATTTTTACATTTACTAGAATAAACTCTTTGCAGTCCGAAGATTAAATTATTTAGCAGTTACAGCCTAAAGGGCTACCAGTTGATGGACAAGGGATACACAATGCTTTTTTGACTAACACAATTTCTGGTATTGAAGGTCTTGGAGTTGTTGGCAATAATGCATTGGGTTGCTGTTCATCAACTGCATCATCTGATTTGAGTTGATTGGGATCGAGATTACACTGCCAATGAATTCTCAAGACTCTGTACTCTAATAAGCCGTACTTTTCAAGCACTGAATGTAAGTCAGCGTTTTCTAGGCTTTCATTCATTTTCTGCTGAATCTCTTCTTGTAACTGCTGTAATATTTGAGGATCTATGACTTGTTGAGAACTCATGAGTGTTTTCGTTCCTGACGGGATGTGTATAATTACTGCTTCAGTTTAGTTAGCAATGATTACGCTCAGTGTCATAAAAGTTCATAATTTTCCTGCGGGATTTTCTTTACAGCTATTTTTATTAATACCAATTCAAATTATTTACAGCACTTCCGGCAGCTATGAGGTACATCCTCAAAGCTGAAAGCTATGATAGAAAAGGGCAAAAAGAAAAACTGTACTGTATTGCATAATAGCTGTCAGTGCTTTAACCCAAGTTTTTCTAGTCCTCTTCTAGAGGACTTGCACCATTAGACAGGGAATTCTATTCCCTGGCGGTCTGTATTGCATAATAGCTGTCAGTGCTGTATTGTCGAGTGGGCGTCTCGTCTAGTAACTCAAATCGGGCTTCCACTTACCGCCTGTTTTCCCACTAATTCTTAATCCCCGTCGCAGCAATACCTTGAAGAAATTGACGCTGACCGATGAGGAATAATACCATCACTGGCACTGTCGCTATTGTCACTGCCGCCATCATCAAGGGCCAATTATTCGTAAATTGCTCCTGAAACTCAGCCAACGCTAGTTGCACCGTTCTTAATTCTGGTCTTGTGGTAAATACTAGAGGCTTAAACAAATCATTCCACTCACCGATGAATGTGAACAAAAACAGCGTCACCAATGCTGGACGGGCTAAAGGTAACATCACCCGCCACAAAATTTGCAGTCGATTCGCCCCATCTATAGCTGCGGCTTCCTCTAATTCCACGGGAATTGTCTGGAAATACTGACGTAATAAAAAAATCCCAAATCCGCTAACCGCAGTGGGTAAAATCAGCGCCCAGTATGTATTTATCAGGTGTCCCCACTTCAATACCAAAAAGATGGGAATCACCAATAACTGAAAGGGAATCACTAAAGTTGCTAAAACGACTAATAGCAGTGCTTGGCGTCCCCGAAACTTCAATCGTGCTAAGGCGTAACCAGCCAAAGCAGAAGTGACAATCTGAAACGCCGTCACAGCGATCGCTACCAAGGTAGAATTAGCAAACGCCAGCAAAAATTTTCCTTGTTGCCACGCAACGCGATAATTTGCTAAAGACCAGTTATTTTTGAACAAATTTTCTGGGCTGGCGGATGTCGGTGCAAAGGAGGTGAGAAAGACCACAAACATTGGTAGTAGAACGATAAATGCTCCTAGCAGTAAGATTACTAGGCTCAAAAAATCACCAGATTTCACATTCAGGTTTGGTTTAGACATAACTTGAGCCGCAAAGCATTTATTTCGCTAGTACTAGAGCATTGCCCCCAGCAACCATTAATCTATAAACATAGTCTACTTGTTAAGTTAAATAAAACCACAGTGATTGTTACCCTCAGTTCATAGGGTAAATTGAATCCTGGTGTCAAATAATTCAAGTTTACAGGAGTAAACATAACCATGCAGCAGCTTGCAGACCAATTTAAAGAATTAGATTTCAAGAGCGAAACATACAAAGATGCTTATAGCCGGATTAATGCGATCGTGATTGAAGGGGAACAAGAAGCCCATGAAAATTACATCACATTAGCCGAACTGCTGCCAGAATCTCATGATGAATTGATTCGCCTCTCCAAGATGGAAAGCCGTCACAAAAAAGGATTTGAAGCTTGTGGGCGCAATTTGAATGTTACCCCAGATTTGCAATTTGCCAAGGAATTTTTCTCTGGACTACACCAGAATTTCCAAACAGCAGCGGCGGAAGGCAAGGTCGTCACTTGTCTGTTGATTCAGTCTTTGATTATTGAATGTTTTGCGATCGCAGCATATAACATTTACATCCCCGTTGCCGACGCTTTTGCCCGCAAAATCACGGAAGGGGTAGTAAAAGAAGAATATAGCCATCTCAACTTTGGAGAAGTTTGGTTGAAAGAACATTTCACAGAATCCAAAGCTGAACTTGAACTTGCAAATCGCCATAACCTCCCCATAGTCTGGAGAATGCTTAACCAAGTAGAGGGTGATGCCCACACAATGGCAATGGAAAAAGATGCTTTGGTAGAAGATTTTATGATTCAATACGGTGAAGCATTAAGTAACATAGGCTTCACGACTCGCGATATCATGCGCTTGTCAGCCTACGGACTCATAGCCGCCTAACAAAGTGCTGAGTAACGAGTGCTGAGTGCTGAGTAGTTTAAATTCAGAACTCAGAACTCAGAACTCCTAACTCCTAACTCTACTAAATTCCACGCCTCAAGACAGCACAAGCCTAATAATCACTACATGTTTGGTCTAATTGGACATCTGACTAGTTTAGAACACGCTCAATCGGTAGCTAAAGAATTGGGATACCCAGAATATGCCGATCAAGGGCTAGACTTTTGGTGCAGCGCCCCACCGCAAATTGTCGATACCATTATTGTCACCAGTGTAACTGGGCAAAAAATTGAAGGACGGTATGTAGAATCTTGCTTTTTGCCAGAGATGCTGGCTAGTCGCCGCATCAAAGCCGCGACGCGCAAAATCCTCAACGCGATGGCTCACGCACAAAAGCATGGCATTAACATTACAGCTTTAGGCGGATTTTCGTCGATTATTTTTGAAAACTTTAAGTTAGACCAGTTTAGCCAAGTCCGCAACATTAAACTAGAGTTTGAACGCTTCACTACAGGAAACACACATACTGCCTACATTATTTGTAAGCAGGTGGAAGAAGCCTCAAAACAATTGGGAATCGATCTATCAAAAGCGACTGTTGCTATATGTGGGGCAACTGGAGATATTGGTAGTGCAGTTACCCGCTGGCTAGATGCGAAAACAGATGTCCAAGAACTTTTGTTGATCGCCCGCGATCAAGAACGTCTCAAAGAGTTACAAGACGAACTGGGACGAGGGAAAATCATGGGTTTGACAGAAGCACTGCCCCAAGCCGATGTTGTAGTTTGGGTTGCTAGTATGCCCAGAGGCGTGGAAATTGACCCGACCACTTTGAAACAACCCTGTTTGTTGATTGATGGTGGCTATCCGAAAAACTTAGCAACAAAAGTTCAGCATCCTGGTGTATTTGTGTTAAATGGTGGGATTGTCGAGCATTCCCTAGATATTGACTGGAAAATTATGAAAATCGTCAATATGGACGTGCCAGCCCGTCAGCTGTTTGCTTGTTTTGCCGAATCAATGCTGTTGGAATTTGAGAAGTTATACACGAACTTTTCGTGGGGACGGAATCAGATTACCGTAGACAAAATGGAGCAGATTGGTAAGGTATCAGTGAAACATGGATTTAGACCGCTGCTGGTTTAACTGTAAAAGTTAGGAGTTAAAAGTTAGAAGTTAAGAGTTAATAACTTTCATCAGTACACGCCTTCTAATACCTAACTCCTCACTCCTAACTCCTAACTCCTCATCCCTCACTCTGAAAAACTCATAACTCGTACTTATAACCCCTACGATGGCAACTACTGAGCGTAAACCGCTACTGTTAGATTTTGAAAAGCCCCTAGCAGAACTCGCAACCCGAATCGATCAAATTCGGCAACTTGCAGAAGAAAACGGCGTTGATGTTTCTGGTCAAATTCGTCAACTAGAAGCACGCGCCATGCAACTACGTGAGGAAATTTTCACTAGTCTATCCCCGTCTCAGCGATTGCAAGTCGCTCGTCATCCGCGTCGCCCTAGTACTCTCGATTACATTCAGGCAATTAGTGATGAATGGATGGAATTGCATGGCGATCGCTGTGGTGGTGACGATCCGGCTTTAGTTGGTGGTGTTGGTCGTCTGAGTGGGCAACCTGTGGTGATGTTGGGTCATCAAAAAGGGCGCGATACTAAAGACAATATTGCCCGTAACTTTGGAATGCCTTACCCTGGCGGCTATCGCAAAGCTATGCGGTTGATGGAACACGCCAACAAGTTTAGTATGCCGATACTAACTTTTATCGACACGCCGGGAGCTTGGTCTGGGGTAGAAGCAGAACACCAAGGTCAAGGAGAAGCGATCGCTTACAACTTGCGTGAAATGTTCTGTTTGGATGTGCCAATTATCTGCACAGTCATTGGTGAAGGTGGTTCTGGTGGCGCACTCGGTATTGGCGTAGGCGATCGCCTACTCATGTTTGAACACTCCGTTTATACCGTCGCCACTCCCGAAGCCTGTGCCGCAATTTTGTGGAAAGACGCTGGTAAGGCTCCTCAAGCCGCTGTGGCGCTAAAAATTATTTCCCATGACCTGAAAAAGTTGGGAATTATCGACCAAATACTGCCTGAACCCACTGGTGGCGCTCATTCTGACCCCTTAAAAGCCGCTACCACTCTCAAGCAAGTACTGATGGAAAATTTAGACGAACTCAATCGTTTAACCGCTCCAGAACGCCGCCAACTGCGCTATGAAAAATTCCGCAAAATTGGTGTTTTTACAGAAGTTGCCCACTAACGGCACTGCATAATGATTTATTAGTAAAGCAGCAATGCTATAATTGCCTATGTGCTTAAAGATTTTTAACAATCTAGCCATAGGCATTTGCATGTTTGGCAAATCTACTCAATTTGATTGAGTGGGTTTTGTCTTATGTAAATAATCTAATTTGAATGTACGGCGTGGTTTTCCAGGCAACAATTTGTTGTCTTCACTCTTAAAACCCACAAGATGGGGAGTATTGTGCTGCATCATAGCATTTGCTTAATGGAAATCATCATATTTTTAGATTCCTTTAATCTATCCAAACCAAGAAGTGTGAATAATGGGGTGGTAATCGGCTTTGGGAACTGCCAAAAAATTGGGAGACACCATGAGTGTTGAGCAAAAACGACGCGCCCTGATTACTGGGGCAAGTAGTGGAATTGGGAAAGCAACGGCTTTAGCCTTTGCAAAAGCGGGAATAGATATCGCCTTAGTCAGCCGTTCTTTGGATAAGTTGGAGGCGGTAAGAGAAGCCGTAGAGCATACTGGGGTCGAAGCTAAAGCTTACGCTGTAGATTTAGCGCGGATTTCCGAAGTCAAAGACAAGATCCAAGCGATCGCCCTTGACTTTGGTGATATAGACATTCTGGTAAACAGCGCGGGCATTGCCTATACAGCTACTTTGAGCGAAACTCCCCTAGAAGACTGGCAGCAAGTAATTAACTTGAATCTCACCAGCGTGTTTGTGTGCATTGTGGGGATTTTACCTTCAATGCGCGATCGGGGCACAGGCACAATTATCAACGTCGCCTCAATTGCTGCCAAGCAACCCTTTCCCGGTTGGGGAGCATATAGCGTCAGCAAAGCGGGTCTGATAGCCCTCTCTCAAACCCTGGCACAAGAAGAACGCACTCACGGCATTCGGGTCACAGCTATTTGTCCCGGCGCAGTCAATACCGAACTTTGGGATACAGAAACAGTCCATGTCAACTTAGACCGTTCCAAAATGTTAACCCCGGAAATTGTAGCTCAGTCAATTCTCTACACAGTTCTGTTACCACAACAGGCAGTTATTGATGAAATGACCCTAATGCCAAGCGCTGGCGCACTCTAATTGCGAAGTTAGAAGTTAAGAGTTAGGAGTTAGAATTTTTAACTCATAACTCATAACTCATAACTCATAACTAAATTAAAACCATAACCAAGACTGAATCATGACTATTGCTAGTTCCAACGGTTCCAATTGCTCTCAATCGCCTCTGATTCCCGACTTGGCAGAAGCCATAACTCCTAGACCCGATCGCAATACTCATAACGGGCGACAACCGGATGTGTTCCCGCCAAAAGAGGAACAACTTGAGGAAATGAAGGATGCCGTGCGAGCAATAATATTGGGAGTTGGCGAAGACCCTGAACGCGAAGGACTCCTGAAAACACCCAAACGAGTAGCCGAGGCAATGCGGTTTCTTACCAGTGGCTACAACCAATCCCTTGAAGAACTCGTTAACGATGCCATCTTTGATGAAGGGCATAGCGAGATGGTACTAGTTAGAGACATTAATTTCTTTAGTTTGTGCGAACACCACATGCTGCCATTTATGGGTAGAGCGCACGTTGCTTATATTCCCAACCAAAAAGTTGTCGGACTGAGTAAGCTAGCTCGGATTGTTGAGATGTATTCCCGGCGCTTACAAGTACAAGAGAGACTAACTCGCCAAATTGCTGAAGCAATCCAGACGATTCTAGAACCTCAAGGCGTTGCCGTAGTAATGGAAGCTAGCCACATGTGTATGGTAATGCGTGGCGTTCAGAAACCAGGTTCTTGGACTGTCACTAGCGCAATGGTTGGTGTGTTCCAAGATGAGCACAAAACCCGCGAAGAATTTTTTAACTTGATTCGCCACCAACCAGCATTCTTTTGAGTGCTGTTAGCGAAAGCGGGGCGTTTAGCCCGTGCTGAGTTAGGAGTTAGGAGTTAATTCACAACTGATGACTCCTAACTTCTAAGTAACTCAATGTTCTTGAGACTGTGAAATAGGAGTGCTACTTTATCTAAATCCTTATCTCCTGGTGTCCGTTCCACACCACTAGATAAATCAACGCCGCTAGGATTAACCTGATTTAGGGCTTGCACAATATTATCGGCTGTTAATCCTCCTGCTAAAAGCCAAGGACAACTAGGGCTAAATTGCTCTAGCATTGTCCAATCTAAAGTTTTGCCTGTACCACCCAGTTGTTGCGGATGGTAGGCATCAAGTAGCAAAGTATCCACGTATTTTGTATAATTATTTGCTGTATCAAGATGCTCAAGACTACGAATTCTCAGTGCTTTAATAATTTCGACATTGGGTAACGCTTGACGCAATTGGTCGCAAAAATCTGGTGATTCATCTCCGTGTAACTGCACACCAGTCAATCCAGAATCAGCAACTATCTGACTGATTTCAGCAATATTAAGATTGGCAAAAACCCCAATTGTGTCAATATTTGCCGGGAGTTCTGCCACTGCTGCCCGAATTTGAGATGTAGTCACGTAACGAGGTGAGTTTGGCACACAAATAAATCCTAGGGCCGTTGCGCCTAGAGAGGCGATCGCTATAGACTGCTGTGGTTGAGTAATGCCGCAAATCTTAACGCGCATGAATATTTAAAAAATTTAAACTAATCATCAGAAAAGTCTAAACTATCTAAAAAATTTTTGGGCCTTGTAATTTTATAATCTTGTAGGTCTACATTAAATTTTCCATTCAGGAGACAAAAGCTTGATTTCCTCTATTTTACTAGCAGCAGCTGCAACTGTTCCCGCAACACCTGCGTGGAATCCCACAGTAGGAATCATCATCAGCATCAGCAGCTTAGTAATGGTTTTACTAAGTACTAGGATTGAAAAACCCCTAGTTGGCCCCAAGTTCCCTATTCTGCCGATTAGTATTCCAACATTCGCTGCTGCTATGGCTTTTGGTCATATTATTGGCATTGGCATCGTTTTAGGATTGACTAACATCGGTCGTCTATAGTTTTGTGATGACAGAGGTGTTACTTGTAACCGCACTATCAATGCAAAACTCCTAAAAATGATTTTGGGCAGGGGGAGTAGGGAGTAGGGAGCAGAGGAGCAGGGGAGCAGAGGAGAAGTTACAGTGAGTCTTTCCCTTCTGCCCCTCTGTCCCTCTGCCTCCGCTTCCCTGCCTCTTATGCCTCATGCCCAATTCCCAATTCCAGAGTTTTGCTCACAGGCATTAATTGTCTATTCTAGAAATAAGGGCATTTCGTCACTCGTTACTACCGAATTGATGCTCAATATAAATGTGTATACGAATATGCATAGTATCTCAGTATAAAAAGTACTGATTATATCTAGTTTTAGGGCAGTGTAATGCAAACAAATTGGAGAATTGGGTCATTATTTGGAATTCCCCTGTTTTTAGACCCGTTATGGTTTGTGATTTTAGGGTTGGCAACCCTTAACTTTGGGGTAGCTTATCAGGAATGGGGGCCTGTTATAGCTTGGAGTGCTGGAATAGTTATGGCACTGCTGCTATTTGGTTCGGTGTTGTTACATGAGTTGGGTCATAGCTTAGTAGCCCGATCGCAAGGCATTAGAGTTAATTCAATTACCCTATTTATGTTTGGCGGGATTGCTGCCATTGAAGAAGAATCTAAAACTCCTTTCAAAGCCTTTCAAGTTGCGATCGCTGGCCCTTTGGTGAGTATCATCCTATTTGTCCTGCTCCGTCTGGCAGCTTTTGCAATACCTGATACGAATCCCCTCAGTGTAATGATTGGAGATTTGGCGAGAATTAACCTAGTAGTGGCTCTATTTAACCTAATTCCCGGCTTACCTTTAGATGGGGGACAAGTGTTAAAAGCAGCACTATGGCAAATCACAGGTAATCGTTTTCAAGCCGTACACTGGGCTGCAAGGGCTGGGCAAATATTGGGTTATGCTGCGATCGCTTTCGGATTTGTTGTAGATTTCGTCACCAGAGAGTTAGTACTTGGCTTGTGGATTGCGCTGTTAGGTTGGTTTGCTGTCCGCAACGCTAACACCTATGACAACATGACTACATTGCAAGAAAGCTTGCTCAAGGTGGTGGCAGCCGATGCGATGACTCGTGACTTTCGCGTAATTGATGCTGACCAGACATTACGTTCCTTTGCTGATTTGTACCTGTTGGAAACCACTCCCTCACAGGTTTATTTTGCTGCTTCTGATGGACGTTATCGGGGTCTAGTTTCCATTGACGATTTCCGTTTAACCCAAAGGAGTGAATGGGAAACCGAAACTTTACACAGCATAGTACATCCATTGACAGAAATACCTACCGTTGCAGAGTCAACAGCGATCGCTGAGGTAATTAACAAGCTAGAAAATGAGCAGTTACCGAGAATTACCGTCCTGTCTCCTGCTGGTGCTGTAGCTGGTGTAATTGACCGGGGAGATATTGTGCGATCGCTGGCACAAAAGTTAAATTTGCAGATAAGCGATGCTGAAATTAAGCGCATCAAGGAAGAAGGTAGCTATCCAACTGGATTGCAACTGGGAGTAATCGCGAAATCAGCTACAAATTAAACGTCACATCCTCGTCATAGGTTTGCAATAGATACGTCAAAAGCGTGTGTGATATTGAATTTGGTATTTGGTTACAAAATGCTTTTTTTGGGTAAAAGGTAGGATTTCCTACCTTTTTTATTTTTCAAAGTATGGTATTACCAAACAGCCCATCGTAGACATCGCCTCAGATGATGGGGAAATTATTAAAACTTCAAGTTTAAAGCGAGTAAAATGTAAGTACATGATATACTACGTCTCTCACTTACCCTGGTTTTATGGCACTGCCAATTGTTGCAATTATCGGACGCCCAAATGTGGGCAAATCCACCCTGGTTAATCGACTCGCCGGGGAACAAACGGCGATTGTCCATGATGAACCGGGAGTGACACGCGATCGCACTTATCTTCCAGCTTTCTGGAATGATCGTGAATTTTTAGTGGTGGACACTGGTGGTTTAGTTTTTAATGATGATACCGAATTTTTACCACTGATTCGCCAACAGGCAATGACAGCCCTTGCAGAAGCATGTGGCGCTATTTTTGTCGTCGATGGTCAAACAGGCCCCACATCGGCAGATTTAGAAATCGCCGAATGGATGCGCCAACAACCCGTACCTGTGCTACTAGCCGTAAATAAATGTGAATCGCCAGAACAAGGCTTAATGCAAGCTGCCGACTTTTGGGAATTGGGATTGGGCGAACCTTACCCCATCTCCGCGATTCATGGCAGTGGCACAGGAGAGTTACTCGACGAGTTAGTTAATCACATCCCTGCTATTGAAGACATTCCAGAAACGAATGAAATCAAAGTAGCAATTGTGGGACGCCCAAATGTGGGCAAATCGAGCTTACTCAATTCTTTTGTCGGGGAAGAAAGGGCAATTGTCAGCCCCATTTCCGGCACAACCCGCGATGCTATTGATACCGTCATTGAACGAGCCGGACAAACCTACCGTTTGATTGACACCGCCGGCATTCGCAAAAAGAAACACATCGAATACGGCACAGAATTCTTTAGTATTAACCGTGCTTTCAAAGCGATTCGTCGCGCTGACGTGGTTTTATTAGTAATAGATGCCGTAGATGGAGTCACCGAGCAAGACCAAAAATTAGCTGGGCGGATTATCGAGGAAGGTCGAGCTTGTATCATCGTCGTTAATAAATGGGATGCTGTCGAAAAAGACTCTTACACAATTTACGATTACGAAAAAACTCTGCAATCACGGTTACATTTTACCGAATGGGCAGAAACAATTTTTGTGAGTGCCTTGTCAGGACAACGGGTAGAAAAGATTTTAGAATTGGTGAAAACGGCGGCGGAATCACACAAACGCCGTGTCAGCACATCAGTGATTAACGAAGTCTTAACAGATGCCGTTAGCTGGCATTCACCGCCGGCATCCCGTGGTGGGCGTCAAGGAAAGATTTATTATGGTACACAAGTTAGTAGCCAACCACCAACGATCGCTCTATTTGTCAACGACTCGAAACGCTTCAACGACAACTACCGCCGCTACATTGAACGGCAATTTCGTCAACAGCTAGGATTTAAAGGCACGCCAATTATTTTGCTGTGGCGGAGCAAAAAAGTCCGTGATGCCGAAAGTGGTAATGTTAATAGAGCTACTCGCGTCAAAATAAGTTAGGAGTTAGGAGTTAAGAGTTAGGAGTTAGGAGTTATGAGTTAAAGTCAAAGTTGCTAACTTATAGAACCCTATCTACTTGAGTTTGATAGCGGTACAAGGTGAAAGTTATAAGTTAAAGTCAAAACTCCTAACTCCTCACTCCTAACTCCTAACTCTATAACTCTAAAATGGATTTATTGCGATCGCTGCCACTTGGACTTTATTTAGAACAACCCCAAACTTGGCTGCATAAAATCGATCCGCGAGTCAAGTTCGCCTGGTTGATGAGCTTTTTAACAAGCTATGTTTTAGCCAACAACAATTGGCGGGTGCTGCTGGTGGTAGTATTGATTCTTGCCACCTTGATTGCCAGAATTCCTCGACGTGTATGGCAGCAGCAAATGGGTTGGCTATTAATGCTATCGTTTTTTGTGTTAGCGATCGCAGCCATTAGTCCTGATGGATTGGGTGTAGATTATCAATCACGTTTGCCAGCTAACGAACAAATCTTAACCCAGCCAGCAAACTCTAATAATATTAAAGAGCCAGCAGCCGAGAAAAAAGCATACAGCTACGTGCTATTTCACAAAGGCCCGGTTAAAGTAACTCGCTACTCATTGAGTTTGGCAGTACGCCTGAGTACACTTATATTTACCGTCATTTACAGCACCAACCTCTATCTGCTGACAACCGCACCAGAAGAAATCACATCTGGCATAGAAAGCTTAATGCAACCCTTGCGACGCTTCAAGTTGCCTGTCACAGAAATTGCTTTAACTTTAACCTTGTCCTTGCGCTTTATTCCCTTGGTTTTAGAAGAAGTGCAAAATTTATTTCGCTCTGTGATGACAAGGGCAATTAATTGGAAAAAGCTGGGATTAAAAGGAGCATTCAAGGTTTGGATGACAGTCGCAGAGAGACTTTTGGAAAATCTCCTCTTACGAGCCGATCAAATGGCGAATGCCATGATGGTACGGGGTTTTACCAGTCCCAACGAGCATCGAGTCCAGTGGCACGATTTACGATTAAAAGGGCGTGACTGGCTGGCGATCGCAACTTTAATCTTATTCTGGGGAATACGGCTAGCTATAGGAACTCAGGCGTAATTTTGCACCGAGAAAATGGTAAGAGGTAATACAGCAGAATTCAGGAGCGATGCCCTGAGCCTGCCGAAGGGTCTAGAATGGGCTACGCCCCGCTGCGCTAACAGGAGTCAGAAGTAAAAAATTAAATCGGCGTCTCTACCAAAGACTGATTATTGTAGAGACGGCGATTCATCGCGTCTCTTGCCTTAACCGAATAGTATTGAGCTATAGGTAACAATATGGTAGGGTAATTTGAATAGCTAACCCAGCCATAAAATTGATCCCCTAACATTTCCTGTAGATTTTAGGTATTAACCAGCGTTGCGCGAACACTACAAATTAATCTTAAGATTTTTGACCGAGTACCCTTATGAATCTCTGCACAATGCTCAGACACCAATTCCACCATTGAAAATACTGGATAATCAATAGACTTTTTGCATAAATGATAGTTTTCTTTCCAGTACCCAATCCCTACTCCCAATTTTGTGCCATTCAGCGACAGTTGTGGCAGTATGGAAAGAAGTTGAAAAATTCGCTGTTGCCGTTGGGAATTTCAAAGGGTGTTTTTCCTTCCCACGTCGAACTTTCAACCAGAGGATCGGGAATATTTTGTACCTTGTCCCTACACATTGCTAAATTGAAGTCACCAAAGCAGATGGTGATATTTGTTGAACAGCCTCTACTCTTTGAATCTACGCTTCGCGGCATCTGTTGTACCATTGCGCTTCACTACCACTAGCTTCATCTGCCCATTAGGAACTAGATCAAGGTCTTCGTAACCGCAGCTTCGCATTTTAACCAAATATTCTGACGAATGTTGGTATTATCGTCTGAATGTTTGGAATTCACTGCGAAAAGATATATATACTTCCACCTTGACTACACCTTGACTCTTAAATGAATCCAGAAAACGCAGAAACTTACATAAACCATCCAACTTGGGGTTTACTCTACAAAATCTGTATGGTTGATGAGAACCAGGATTTGTTCACCACACTTTATGCCCAGCGCTTATTTTTTTTGGTGGCAAATGACGTTAAAGGTGTTAAATTCCAGTCTCTAGGACGTACTGAGGCGAGAATGATGTTGGAAAATCGCTTACGTACCCTGCGGCGCAGTGGGCATTCTCAGGAGTACGATCAGCTTCAGAGTGTTTTCCAGCGCACCTTCCAATGAACAGTTCGATTTCCGAACGTATTCTTTCCATTCGTTCCTCACTGCCAACGTCAGTCAAATTGATTGCTGTTAGCAAGCAAGTTTCTGCCCAGGCCATTCGGTCTGCATACAACGCCGGAATTCGTGATTTCGGGGAAAGTCGTATCCAAGAAGCTGCCAGCAAACAAGCCGAGTTGCAAGACTTACCGGATATTACCTGGCACTTTATTGGACATTTGCAAAGCAATAAAGCCAAAAAAGCCATCGAGCATTTCCCTTGGATTCACTCCGTGGATAATTTGAAGCTGGCACAGCGCTTAGACCAATTGGCGCAACAGCTAGGAGTGAGTCCCCAGGTTTGCCTGCAAGTGAAAATTCTCCCTGACCCCAACAAGTCTGGTTGGAGTGTGCCAGAACTTTTGGCTGATTTACCCACACTCAATCAATACAAAAATTTACAAATTCAAGGTTTGATGACAATTCCGCCATCAGGATTAAAAGATTCTGAAATTCTCAGTGTGTTTAATCGCAATCGTGAGCTAGCCAAAGAAATCCAGGAGCAAAACTGGTCGCATATTAAAATGCAGCACCTATCTATGGGTATGTCAGGCGACTACGAACTGGCAGTGCAAGCAGGCACAACGATGGTACGATTAGGAACAATCTTGTTTGGCGATCGCTCTTAGCCGATTAATCATCAGCCTTGTAGGGCAGTATTAATCGAAGCTAAGGATTTGATGACAAGAATTTTGTAACAGACTGGTGCAATCGGAAACAAAGGATATAGTATTGACAAGAGCAATCGCCAAGGGAAAATGGGGTATAAAGAAGTTTCCTTCGGATAAACCGTAGGATATAATCTTTACTCATTATTATGTTTAGGCGATGCACAGACCTTTCCAATAAGTGTCAGTTCATCGCCAAAACCCGTAGTATGGGCTACAACTAGCAATACAGTTGCGGAAGTATCCACCGATGTAGCGAGCGCTCCTATTTCAACTAATCCTCAGCCAAGTCAATACAGGCTATTCGCACCAGGAGAGTACACACACAATGAACAACATTTTTTCCAAACTCAGAGACTTTGTGGGTCTAAATGAGCAAGTAGAATACGAGTATTACGAAGAAGAACCAGAAACAGATAATAATAATTATCAAAATCTGTATCAGCAAGAAAATCCCCAGCCAGCACCACAAGAGAATCCAGCCGCTCAAAATCGACGCTGGCGGGAACCAGTGCCTACAATGGGAGATGATATGACAGCAGGTTCAAAGCCAATGGGGAATGTGATTGGTATGCCAGGAGCAATTAACGGAATTTCGGAAGTTTTAGTACTCGAACCACGCACCTTTGAAGAAATGCCCCAGGCAATTCAAGCGTTGCGCGAACGCAAGTCAGTGGTATTAAATCTGACAATCATGGATCCAGATCAAGCTCAACGAGCAGTAGATTTTGTAGCAGGTGGTACTTACGCACTAGATGGACATCAAGAGCGCATCGGAGAGAGCATCTTTTTGTTTACACCAAGTTGTGTCCAAGTTAGTACCCAAGGTGGCGTTCTTCATGAAGTACCACAACCACCAGTACGTCCTTCCCGTCCGACAACAGGTACTCCAAATCAAAGCTGGGGCAACGAAACTAACCGGATGGCACAATAAAGTTAAATTAGTAGTTAGTCCTTTGTCCTTTGTCATTTGTCCTGGGTTTTGCTCATGGTGACAAATGACAAACGACTAATGACCAATGACTAATGACTAATGACTAATGACTATAAAATTTGGCTTAATTGGTGGTGGGGTAATGGGAGAAGCGCTCTTATCCCGCCTTATCACGCGTGGAATTTATCAATCATCAGAAGTCATAGTTAGCGAACCGCTATCTTCACGCCTAGATTTTTTAAAGCAGCAATACGGTGTTACTGTGACGACAGATAATAGCCAGGTTTTCACTGAAGCAAAAGAAGTTTTATTTTTGGCAGTGAAACCCCAAGTATTTAGCGCGATCGCTCAAGAATTAGCAGATATTGATATTCTTAATAGAGAACATTCACCTCTCATCATTTCTATTTTGGCGGGTGTGCCCTTAAGTCAGCTAGAAGCTGCATTTGTGCAATTGCCAGTAATTAGAGCAATGCCCAACACCCCGGCAACAGTAGGAGCAGGAGTTACCGCGATTTGTTTCGGTGCATATACCAATGCCTTGCATCACCAAATAGCACAGCAAGTTTTTTCTGCTGTGGGTGAAGTCGTAGAAGTTTCAGAAGGGCTGATGGATGCAGTTACAGGGCTATCTGGTAGCGGCCCCGCTTACGTGGCGTTGTTAATAGAAGCACTTGCAGATGGCGGAGTAGCCGCAGGTTTACCTAGAGTAATTGCCAATCAACTAGCCTTGCAAACTGTACTGGGAACAGCAAAACTGTTGCAGGAAACCAAAATGCACCCAGCAGAACTCAAAGATCGTGTTACCAGCCCTGGAGGTACAACCATTGCCGGGATTGCCAAGCTAGAACAGGCAGGATTTCGTTCCGCTTTAATTGAAGCAGTCAAAGCTGCCACAGAGCGATCGCAAGAACTGGGAAAATAAAGTTATGAGTTATGAGTTATGAGTTTTAACTCCTCACTCCTAACTCTTAACCTAACGAAGTTGACAAAAGACTCGTTAGTATAGTAAACAATCTGGTTGCAAATGTGATTGAGTGAATTATCCTGCACCGTCTCCAGAACTTGACTTAGGGACTATATTTCCCTTTGATCTGGATCAGTTTCAAAAAGAAGCGATCGCGTCCCTAAACGCTGGACGCTCCGTAGTCGTATGTGCCCCCACAGGTTCGGGCAAAACATTAGTCGGGGAATACGCCATTTATCGTGCCCTATCACGAGGGAAGCGTGTATTTTATACTACTCCCCTGAAGGCGCTGTCTAATCAAAAATTACGTGACTTTCGAGAAAAATTCGGGTTTGATCAAGTCGGGCTATTAACTGGAGATGCTTCCATTCACAGGGATGCACCGATTTTGGTGATGACCACAGAAATTTTCCGAAATATGCTCTATGGTACACCCATCGGGCAAATCGGCATCTCATTGGTAGACGTTGAAGCAGTGATACTTGATGAGTGCCACTACATGAACGATCGCCAGCGCGGTACAGTTTGGGAAGAATCAATCATCTATTGTCCCCGTGAAGTCCAACTGGCAGCCCTCTCAGCAACGGTTGCCAACAGCGATCAACTCACCGATTGGCTAAATCGCGTTCACGGCCCAACAGACCTGATTTACTCCGATTTTCGCCCAGTCCCCTTAGAATTTCACTTTTGCAATCCTAAAGGTTTATTCCCCCTGCTGAATGATAGCAAAACCAAAATTAACCCCCGGCTTCAGAAAAAAAAGGGGAAGGGGGGAGAAAGGGATAGGGGGAGAAATGGCAGACCGGAAGCTCCCGGTATAATTTATACCTTGAGCCAGTTAGAACAACGGGATATGCTACCAGCAATTTACTTTATTTTCAGCCGCCGGGGATGTGATAAAGCGGTGGCAGAAGTGGGTGACTTATGGCTGGTAAATAATGAAGAGTCTCAGATTTTGCGGCAACAGATTGATGACTTTTTAGCCCGCAATCCTGAAGCAGGGCGTTCTGGACAAATTGCACCCCTGTATCGAGGAATTGCTGCTCACCACGCGGGGATTTTACCTGCTTGGAAAGCACTGGTAGAAGAACTATTTCAGCAAGGGCTGATTAAAGTAGTATTCGCCACTGAGACACTAGCAGCGGGAATTAATATGCCCGCTCGAACAACGGTAATTTCTACCCTTTCCAAGCGTACCGACACCGGACACCGCCTGTTGAACGCTTCCGAATTCTTGCAAATGGCGGGACGAGCAGGCCGGCGGGGGATGGATAAACAAGGTCATGTGGTGACAGTCCAAACTCCCTTTGAAGGAGCCAAAGAAGCGGCGTATTTGGGAACATCCAAGCCAGACCCTCTAGTAAGTCAGTTTACGCCCAGTTACGGCATGGTACTCAACTTGTTGCAAACCCATACCCTAGAGCAAACCAGGGAACTGATAGAGCGCAGTTTTGGGCAGTATATGGCGACCTTGCATTTACGGCCAGAATACGATGAGATTGCCGAATTGCAAACCCAATTAGCTCAACTTCATGAGCAAATCGCCGCAGTTAATGAAAATGAACTGGCTGTTTATGAGAAATTGCGGCAACGCCTGAAGGTGGAACGCCAGATATTGAAAACCTTGCAAGAGCAAGCACAGGACGACAGACAAGAAGAATTGGGGATGATGTTGGGCTTTGCAGTGTCAGGAACTCTATTGAGTCTCAAGGGCAAAAATATCACAGTGTCTTCACCCGTAACCGCAGTTTTAGTGGGAAAATCGCCGGGTTCTGGTCAAGCTCCTTACTTGGTATGCTTGGGGCACGATAACCGCTGGTATGTAGCAACTACAGGGGATGTAGTCGATTTGTATGCCGAACTGCCGCGAATTGAGGTGCCACCTAATGTACTGCCACCGCCAGAGATGCCTTTGAAGCCAGGACAGTCACGCCGTGGTAACGAAGAAAGCTTTGCGATCGCTGTGCGTATTCCCAATCCGATAGAATCTTTGCATCTAGCACCAGAAGTAGCGGAACAACTCAGTCACGTTACCGCTATTCAAGAGCAATTAGAAGCTCATCCCCTACATCAATCAGGCAATGCCGCAACGCTTTTCAAGCGTCGAGCCCGCTATGTAGAACTAGAAGCCGAACTCGAACAGTTGCAAGGGCAAGTAGAGCAACAGTCACAACGTCATTGGGAAGAATTTCTCAATTTAATCGCCATTCTGCAACATTTTGACGCTTTGGATAACTTAGTCCCCACAGTATTAGGGCGAATCGCTGCCGCCATTCGAGGGGAAAATGAATTGTGGCTGGGTTTAGTATTCGCTAGTGGTGAATTGGACAATTTAGATCCGCATCATTTAGCAGCAGCAGCAGCGGCTTTGGTGATGGAAACGCCCCGTCCAGATAGCAAAGTTAATTTTGACCTTAGTAATGAAGTGGCAGAAGCCTTGAAAAAATTGCGGGGAATTCGCCACCAAATGTTCCAACGACAACGGCGGTATAACGTAGCCCTGCCGATATGGTTGGAATTTGAGTTAATTGCCATAGTCGAACAATGGGCACTGGGAATGGAGTGGACTGAACTCTGCGAGAACACTACCTTGGATGAAGGCGATGTAGTGAGAATTTTACGCAGAACTCTGGATTTATTGTCGCAGATACCCCACATTCCCCATTTGCCAGACTCTTTCTTGCGCAATGCCTATCGGGCGATGCAGTTGATTGATAGATTCCCTGTAAATGAGGTGGTTGAATAGTCTTTTTCTCTCAGCACTTACACAAAAGACGCTGTAGGGGCAACTAATAGATCGTTGGTGTCAACTTAAGCCGAAAACTATATCGGACAGGCGTTTTGCAAATCCCTTACGCCCTCATCCCCTAACCCCTTCTCCCAAGGGAGAAGGGGAATTGAATGTCTACCTCCCCTCTCACGGATGGGAGAGGGGCTGGGGGTGAGGGCAAAACTTTGACACCTATGTTCATGGGTTGCCCCTACAAATCGCCGCAATAATCAATTTACATTTGGCCAAATAATAGTAGTGGTAGGTAGTTAAAAATGCTTTTTTGGTTTCGTATATCTTTTATAGGTGATTAATCACGTGTATCTAACAAAAGTTATAGTCGCTATCAGCGCTATTCAACCTTAGTACACCAAGTTTCCAGTACCGCGCAACTGACGCAAAGAATTTACACACAATGGACAGTCGCAACCAAAGACCTTAATTGCAGCATCGCTTTCCTCTTCAGTAAAGTTCAACATGGCAACATTCTGATCTGATACTGATGTGGCAATAGTTGAGGAACGTGTAGAGGTATAAGGTTGCTTTCTCTCTGAATCTCGAATGCACACAAAATCTTTTCCACCATGTGGGTTCGTGATACAGGTACGACCATCTTGTGTGTGCATTAATCGCTGAGTCATACTAGCATGGGCAGGGTTAAATGCCACCAGCGTAGACATCATCGACACAAAAATTGAGGAAGTGGAAAGCAAATTCAGAAGAATTTTTTTGTTCATAGATTTCCTTGAGAAAATTGTCTACTAGATTAGGGTATTCGATTAACTTTCAAACTTCAAGTAAATTTTCCCTGAGAATAGCTAGATAGACACTTGTTACCCAAGAAAGTTCCATCTCTTCACCAGTTGGATCGGAAATTATTTACTACATCATAATTCAACAATTAAATAGGCTTGATATCTAGCTTTTAGATGGAACGTTATGTAATTCAGCAAATTTCAATCTGCTGTATATTCCCAAGACGGTTGTGATTTGCTTGATGTAAGTATAAGAGCTTAATTTAGATTAAACCTCGTAATTAGCAGATCTAACCCTTTAAATTCTTATACAGAGCGATAAATCGCTCACTACGAACAAAAGTTATATTTTAGATTTTTCTATCCAATTGAGAACTGTTACCGCTAATTTTACCAGATTACAAATCTTCATTTTAACCAAAAAATAGCGTATATATTTAGCAATATATTTGAGATAGATTCTCGTTCTTAAAATCTCAACTTGTAAAAACTTCTTTTTTTCATTACATTTAAAAAAAGGCTCATATCTCAATTAATTTACTAGCCTACATAGAAAAAATGAAGCAGAAAGTACATTCGGAATCTTCAGATTGTTGTAGCTGTGAACATGACCATCACGAGAATCATAACCATGTTCATAATCACAATCATGATGAGAATCATAACCATGACCACAATCACGAACACGGTGGAGAATTCAATCTGAAAAATGAGATATTGCTTTTGGTAGCAATTTTAAGTTTATATGCACCTGGTGTAATTTTTGAAAATCAATTACACAATACATTCTACTCAATAGGTGAATATCTGCTTTTCATTCCTGCTTATTTATTAAGTGGATGGAGTGTTTTAAAAACTGCTGGGCGCAATATAGTCAGAGGTAGAATATTTGATGAAACGTTTTTAATGACAGTAGCAACATTAGGGGCGATCGCAATTCATAAATTACCTGAAGCTGTCGGGGTAATGTTATTTTATAAAATTGGAGAATTGTTTCAAGATATTGCCGTCAGTCGTTCCCGTAATTCGATCAAATCATTATTGGAAATCCGCCCAGACTATGCAAATATCCAAATAGAAGGAGAACTGAAGAAAGTATCACCAGAAACAGTAAACATTGGAGATATTATCGTTGTCAAGCCTGGAGAAAAGATTCCTTTAGATGGCGAAATTATAGATGGTAATTCGCAAGTTGACACATCTGCATTAACTGGAGAATCTGTACCGCGAACGGTAAGAATTGGAGAAACAGTTTTTGCTGGGACGATTAATAAAATAGGTGTACTCATCATTAGAGTCACAAAACTATTTGATGAATCTTCTATTGCCAAGATTTTAGACTTGGTGCAAAATGCCAAAAGTAAAAAAGCAGCAACAGAAAAGTTTATTACTAAATTTGCCCAATATTATACACCAATCGTAGTTTTTACATCGCTAGCAGTTGCAATATTGCCTCCTTTATTCATTTCGGGTGCAACTTCTTCCGAATGGGTTTATCGGGCCCTGATTTTACTAGTTATCTCCTGTCCGTGTGGACTCGTTATCAGTATTCCATTAGGTTACTTTGGAGGTGTGGGAGGTGCAGCTAGACGTGGAATTTTGGTTAAAGGCTCTACTTTTTTAGATACTTTAAATGCAGTTAATACAGTTGTTTTTGATAAAACCGGGACGTTAACAAAAGGGGTATTCAAAGTAGTAGAAATAGTACCATTAAATGGCTGGAATGAACAAGAACTGTTGCTATTAGCTGCCAAAGTAGAATCACAATCTAATCATCCCATCGCTCAATCTATCTGCAAGGCTTATGGTGGAAAAATTGATGAATTTGAGATTGGAGATTATGAAGAAATAGCAGGTTATGGAATTAGAGCCAAAATTGAAAATAGGATAGTGATAGCGGGAAGCGATCGCCTATTACATAGAGAGAAGATTTCTCACGATAATTGCCAGTTAGAAGGAACAGTTATTCACCTAGCAGTGGATAATATTTACGCTGGCTATATTGTCATTGCTGATGAACTCAAAGAAGATGCAAGACTTGCTATTCAAGCACTCAAGCGCATGGGTGTAGAGAGAACAGTAATGTTGACAGGAGATAATCAAGCGATCGCTTCCCGCATTGCTCAACAGATCGGCATAGATACCTACGAAGCAGAGTTATTACCTGAAGAAAAAGTTAATGCTATTGAGAAGTTACTTAGCACCGTCGGTAAGCATGGTAAAGTTGCCTTTGTTGGGGATGGAATTAATGATGCCCCAGTGATTGCTAGAGCAGATGTTGGTATGGCAATGGGTGGATTAGGCTCAGATGCAGCGATAGAAACTGCCGATATTGTAATTGTCACAGATGCACCATCTAAAGTTGCAGAAGCAATCCAAATCGCCAGAAAAACAAGGCAAATTGTTTGGCAAAATATTGGGTTCGCGTTAGCAATTAAAGGTGTATTTATTGGATTGGGTATTTTCGGGATAGCGACAATGTGGGAAGCTGTCTTTGCTGATGTCGGAGTAGCAATGCTAGCAATTTTAAACGCAACTAGAGCCATGAAATAAAGTTATTAGAAAATCGGGAATCTTTAATTGGTAATTTGTAGTAGTTAAAATATGAGAACTTTTCACTCATATTCTGCTACCCAATAGTAAAACCCATGAATTCATCAATCAAAGGCATTGCTACAGCTACTTTAGCTTTCCTGCTAAACTATTCAGCAAACCCAGCCTTTGCACTACCCCAGAAAATCAATCACCCAATTACTGTTGCTAAATCGCAACCCTTAAAAGATACCTTAATTGTTCCTGGGGAAAGGGTAGGGCCGATAACACGCACAACCACCAAGCAGGATTTAGTCAGACTGTTTGGTGTATCCCATCTCGTTGATAAAACTATCTCTGGTGCTGAAGGAATAGGTAGTTTTGCAGCTACTCAGGTAAATCTAAATCAGGGGCGATCGCTGCTAGTGGTTTGGAGTGATAATACTCGTACCAAACCCCTAGATGTGCGTAACCTGGGTTCAGCTTGGAAAACCCGCGAAGGTATTGGAGTGGGAACCCCATTGAGCGAGTTACGTAAAAAATTAGGTAATTTTAAACTTTATGGATTGGGTTGGGATTACGGCGGCACGATTTTGTTAGATAGTAGTAAATTATCCCGTTATCAAGGCAAAATCATTTTCCGAGTAGACGCTGCTCCCAATGCTTCTGAAAAGTTTCCCAATGACTACCAAGCAGTGTCTGGGGATGGTACTTTTTCCTCCAGCAATCGCCACTGGAAACCTTTAGGAATTAGGCTAGCAGAAATTATCGTTGTATTGAATCCGAGTGAGTAATATCATGTCCGCCTAATTAGTTATAATTCCCGCATCTGTGCAAAAGCCTCTTTCCCCCTGCTCCCTGCCCCCAGCAAGAACTACGGTCTAAATGAGAAGTCTTTAACCGGACACGATATAATAGTATGTTAAACATCAGTTTGCTTGCTAGACCATAGAGTAACTATGAAGACAACATTCTTATGCTGAGTCTTTGAGGTTAGTAAATTACTGACAGAAGAAATTACATAAGTGACATCTCTTGTCGCAATGATGTTTCAGCTATTGAAACCAAACACAGTAAACCAGATTGCTAAATCAATAAAGTTGGTTCTAGGTAAGCAAAGCTCAATTAGACTAAATAAGTTTATCAATTTTTTCTTTATCTTTCGGATTTAAGGAGATTTTAGCTTTGTTTATGTACCCTTTCTGAATGCTGTCTGCTAAAAAATTAGTAACCTCTCGGACTAAAAAACGCTTTACTTCACCTTTATCTAGCACCTGTTTAGCCAAATCTACCAATCTAAAAGCAGAAAGTTCTATAAGGTCAAGATGGCAATTATTAACTGTTTCATCAAGGGTTTCACCTTTTGTCTGCTCACTTTTAATTCTAATATCTTTGAGAATTGTTTCCTGAAATAAAACATAGTCAAAGTTTGCAATTCTATCGCAATTTGCTGCGAGGGCTGCTACTACACGCTCTAAATTTGAGCAATTATCCTCAACACGATAAACAGATAATTTATTTCCTGTTGTAGCTAAGTCACCTAAAGGATCAGATTGAAACTCTCCCGGTAATAACCAAGCAATAGTTTCAGTTTTATACCATTTATTTTTACGCACCTTTCTCAGTAAAAATGACACTAACTCTCCCTTTTAAGTTGTGTTAATACTTGTTTCATATCTTCCCGAAGTTCCATAACTTTTTCTTGTTCTATAGCTTGCTCAAGATAAGTAATAGCATGAGGATCGTTTAAATATGACAACCCCAAAATAGCTCCATCTCGCACTCTCGAAGATGGGCAGTTAAGACTCCGTTCTAAAAGCCATAGCCGAAACTTATAAGACTCAGGGTGGTTAATTTCACCTAGCCACCGTAAAGCTTCAGATGCGACTTCAGGACTAATTTTTTCATAGACAATAAAACAAGTGATGGCTTCTATCGCATCATTTCCATACTTTTGGACGCAAGAAACCAAACCTCTTGAAAAATTACTTTCACACCCGTCCTCAAAATACTCTTCTTTGCCAGTTATGAATAAAGTCTCAAGTTCTAAATAGATAATTTCTGAGCAACGATTATTTAAGTCATGCTGAGTAGAATTTTCTGAAGGCTTTAGATGGATAAGCGTATTTTGCTCTATGTTAGGATCTTTAGTCTCTCCTGTTGCTTTTTGACTAAAAGTAACTTGTTTTGCTTTACTAGTTAAATTAACAACAGATTTTGTTGAAGAAATAACTATATTTGCTGGCTTTTTACTATCTGAGGAAGTAGCTATGATTATATCTGTTGAATTATCGTAAGCTGTCAAAGTGTTACTATCATAATTCATAAAATATCTCCTTTTAGAGCAATTTCTTTTGCATATTCAACCAATTGAGCAAACATTTCTGGTAGCTTATCTTTAGATAGTTCACCAGAAAAATCTATACTAGTGTTGATATCTAGCTCCAGACGAATAGCAACATTGAATGGAGGCGAGGAATAAGTATAACTCCCTACGTTTGTAAATTGAAATGCAGTGAAGGTCATTACACTCCAAGTAGAAAGGCGATTAATTTTTAAATCAGAGATATCATAATCAACATTTCTAGGGCGATTGATTCGGTAATTAAAATCTTGTGCATTTTTAAGGTCAAGTTTATTCAATGGGAAATAGGCAGGGAGAGACTGGTACGCTTGTTCTACATTCTCAAAAGGAAGTAATAGGTTTGCACCAAAAGCTATCCTTTGCAGATTGGGGCTTACATTGAGCCAGCGATTCATCAATTCTGCAAAAGAGTTTACTGATTCTGAGAACGAGCCAACAGATGGCAACTCAAAACTAGTTGGAACGACCTCTACAGTCAGTAACCAATCAATTCGGGAAGGCTGAACAGCAAGAATTAGTCTCCCTTGTGTATTCCTGTCTCCAAATAAACCTTCATCCTGCTGTACTCCTGTTCTTGGCTGAGAACTTCTAACTTCTGGAGGAGATCCGCAAATCTCTTCCCACCAGTTTTGTTGGGGAATGGGAGATCCTGGACTAAGGAACGCTGTCATCCTTAGACTTTCGGTTTTCCATTTTGTAAGGTCAAAACGATCAGCGATGTTTGCTTCAGGCATATACACATTAAACACTCAAGGCTTTAGCATTCACAAGCGCCTACACTTTTTTATAGTCACTAACTCTAATGTACCTTGCTGTAAAAGCTGAGTAAATAAATTCATTAAATATAACGCCTGCTGGCGTGATCGCTAGGGAATTAGGTTACTCTGGCAATCATCGCCACACAACTTGTGGTCGCCCTCACCATAAAGATTTGTATTAGGATCGCTTAGGTGATTGGAAGTGCCAAAAAGAGCATCAGTGCCGCAGCACCAGTTTGTAAATAAAGTGTTGGATTTGGGCGATAATTTTCCTCTTCAGGCAGAATTTGATATCCGCAGTGAAAAGTTAAAGCAAATGAAGAAAGCTGTAGCTATTGAGGCTGGTACGGCAGTCAAGTTTCAATTAGAACAGCAGCTTCTTGATGAAGAGACAAAACTGGCACATCTTAACGAGGAACTAGAGAAACTTGAGTCTGCATTACAATCATGAAACTTATGTAAATATACAGTTATTTAGTACATAAAAATCAGGATTTACTCACCTATAAACAAGGAAAATAGAGATTTTCAGTTAATTGGTGTTTGTTTATACTATTTCATTTTTTTGTAGTCGTTATACTCATAACTTAGGTTCTACCTGGGAATTAGGAAGTGGCTTTGCCACTTCTTTTTATTTATCTATTAGTCCAGTAAAAAATCGATTAAAAGTTAAAAGTTCAACAAAGTTACTTTTAACTTTTATTAATTGTTATACTATTTCACAAAATATCTGCTAGACATTCATTGGTAGAGGCGTACATCTATACGCCCCTACAAACGATTCATGTGTTGCAAAGATTGTTGGACAATAGTTATGATATCGTGTGCGTTTAATTGAGCCAAACAGTCTGAGAGAATTTTGGTCATATAGACATGATGTTAGTCGTTACTCATTGTATCTTGCCATCTCTCACGCCTGGGCTTGCTCTCCACATCGCGCGATCGCATTTCTTTCCAAGTCCCCCAAATTAGGGATTGCTGTTTTTCAACATGGTTAATAAACTGCATAATTGAGTGATCTGCTTTAATGGGAGTTTTCAAATCAAACTGAATTGTTTGAAGAATCTTGATGTCACCCATGAGAAAGTACTTAGCTGTAATCTTAGTCAGCCATAGCACAACTCGATTACATAGCCAACCAAAAATTCCTTTACGTTTTTTAGTCATCAACAGAACTTGGCCTTCAGTTTTTCCCCCTTCCTGGAGGCGAACTGCAACCATCATGTGGATATGAAAGAAATCAGGGCCAATTGTCACAATGCCAATGCTACCATACCAATAGCAAATACTGTAAGTTATGACATTTTTGTAGAAAAGACGGATGAGCTTAATCAAAAAGAAATTATCTTTGATGGGTGTAGTATTACTGAAGATAATCGCATTTTCGTTTAGTTCGTCTCTTTCAAAAATAATTTCTAGTGGCAATTTGTGAACTGTATTGAGGTGTTGAGCATCAATTGCATTAATCATCACCACATTGGGGTGACAGTTCAGCAAGAAGTGAGAATGGATAGCGACATCACACTCTTTTTGTTCCAACTCTGGAACAAAAGGTAGAGGTTGTTGTGGTATTTCTCCAGTCCAAACCCAAATCATCCCATATTTTTCAGCAGTAGGCCAAGTTTGTAATTTTAGGGAAGGTGGTATATCTAAACATGGGATATCAATACACATCCCCTCAGCATCAAACTTCCAGTGGTGGAAAAAACAACGTAGTGCATTACCCTCAACTTTCCCTTCAGCAAGGTGAGCGCCCATGTGTGGACAGTAGGCATCTAAAGTAACTACTCTTTTGTCTTTACCACGGTAAATTACTAATTCTCTACCCAAAATCGTGACAGGTTTTACTTCACCCACCCGCAGATTTTGAGAAGGTATTACCCAATACCATCCCTCAATAAAACGCTCTGGATTATTGAAAATTTTAGGTTTACGGATTGAGCTAGAAGTCTGCGAGTTGAGATTCATTTTATGGTTTCACTTGAAGTGAAGCAGTTGATCTAGAAGTAACATGGGAACTTCAAAAAAACAGTTACTTTCAGTACCATGAGAAACAGCTAACCCATAAATGAATAAAAATCATCAGTAGAATCTTGAACAAATATTATTAAAAATGTCAAAACTAGGCCGATTTAATATCAGCTAAATCACAAATATCCATTTATAATAGATAATTGAAAAATTATAACTTAGTAAAATCTCTAATTAGATAAAAAGTTCCAATACTGATGATAATATTTGCCTAAACTCTCCAACCGCTTGAATTTAGCAAAATATGTAATAATAATTACAAGAGTTGGGAAAATCTACCATGTTAACTCAAGATAAAAAACTGCTTTTAATTGGTCAGGTAACAGATTTAACTGGAATACCCATCAGGACAATTCGTTATTACGAGAGTTTAGGTTTAATCAATTCATTAAAACGAACAGAGGGAGGCTTTCGCCAGTTTTCATTGGATGTGCTGACTCGTCTAGCATTCATTAAAAGGGCACAAAATCTTGGTCTTAGCCTAGAAGAGATTGGAAATATTCTTCAAGTTTATGACCAAGGGCAAACTCCTTGTGGTGAAATCAAAGAAAAACTTGAAGATAAAGTCTTGCAGATTGATCGCCAAATCGATCAGCTGTTAACTTTGCGCTCTGAAATCAAGGGATTACTTTCAGGCTGGAAGAATATCAGCGACCATCATGAGGAGACAATTTGTCCGATTATTCAAAACACCTCTCAGGACTGACACTAATCAGGAATCAGAACTTTTATAGAGAAGAAACCACCACAACTCTAGTCCAATTAAAGCTAAACCTGCGATCGCAACCCCAACTTTCAAGCTTAAAGGTTGCTCTATGTGCTGAAATTGGCTGGTTTGTTCTGACGAGTGGGCTGGCATTTCTGCGAATGTTACACCTGATGTTCCAGTGAGCAGCACTAAAGCTATCAGGCTTCCCCAAAGCGTTTTTTGACTGAACATTTCCTAAATTACCCTGCAATTATGAGCTAATTTTTGGTTGAAAGTTACGCAATCTGAGGGCATTGCTAACAACAGACAGCGAAGAAAGAGCCATCGCCGCCCCAGCGATAATTGGATTGAGTAACCAACCAAAGATGGGGAACAAAATTCCTGCCGCAATGGGAATACCAATGACGTTGTAAATAAAGGCAAAGAAGAGATTTTGCTTAATATTGTTGATGGTAGCGCGACTAAGTTGAATAGCCGTGACAATTCCTTGCAAATCTCCAGAAATTAGGGTGATATCGCTAGCTGCGATCGCTACATCTGTTCCCGTACCAATAGCAATTCCCACATCAGCCTGGGCTAGGGCTGGCGCATCATTTATGCCATCACCTACCATTGCGACAATTGAGTGCTGAGTTTTGAGTGAGAATTTATCAGAATTCTTTCCCCTTACTCCTCTGCTCCTCTGCTCCCCTGCCCCTCTGCCCCTCTGCTCCCCTTGCAATGATTGGATAATCGCCGCCTTCTGATCTGGACGCACTTCGGCAAAGATTCGCTCAATGCCAACTTGCAGAGCGATCGCATCAGCAGTTTTACGATTATCTCCAGTGAGCATTACTACTTCTAAACCTAACTTCTGTAAGGCTTTCACCACTGCTGCTGACGAAGGTTTTAGGGCATCAGCAATACCCATTATTCCTTGTAGTTCGCCATCTACAGCAATCAAAATAACCGTTTTACCAGCCGCTTCCCAGGCATCTTTATACTGCTGGAGAGTGATGGTGTTAATTCCAAGTTCTGTTAACCAGCGTTGTGTACCAATTTGCACAAGCTGATTTGCAACAACTGCTTGCACGCCACTACCTGCATTAGCTACGAAATCCTTTGCATCTATTAAACTCACTTCTTGGGACTGTGCATATTTCACCACAGCTTCAGCTAAAGGATGCTCAGAATTGCGTTCTACCGTTGCTGCTAACTGTAAAAGCTGGATTTCATTACCATTAGCTGTGCCGTTAACAGTTACAAAATCTGTAACCGTAGGTTTACCCTGAGTCAAAGTGCCAGTTTTATCTAGAACGATAGTTTGAATTTTGTGTGCTAGTTCTAAACTGTCTGCACCCTTAATCAAGATGCCATTTTCCGCACCTTTGCCCGTCCCCACCATTACAGAAGTGGGAGTAGCTAAACCCAAAGCACAAGGACAAGCGATAATCAGTACACCCACCGTTGTCATTGTTGCTAGGGTGAGGTTGCCCGTGAAATTAAACCAAATGACGAAAGTGGCGATCGCAACAGCAATCACAGCTGGTACAAACCATCCTGTCACTTGATCTGCCAAGCGCTGAATGGGTGCTTTAGAACCTTGCGCTTGTTGCACTAATTTGACAATTTGAGCCAAAAATGTATCATTTCCGATTCGTGTCACCCGAAACTGAAATGCACCCGCACCGTTAATCGTCGCCCCAATCACCTCATCTCCTGGCTGCTTTTTAACTGGCAAACTTTCACCAGTCACCATCGCTTCATCTACTGTCGAAGCACCTGCAATCACTTCGCCATCTAGGGGAATCTTTTCACCGGGACGCACCAAAATCACGTCGTTGATTTTGACTTCAGCGATGGGAACATCAATTTCCACACCATCACGGATAACTCTGGCATCTTTGGCTTGCAGTCCGATGAGTTTGCGGATAGCTTCAGAAGTTTGTCCCCTAGCGCGATTTTCTAACAACCGCCCCAGTAAAATTAAGGTAATCACAATGGCGGCAACTTCATAATAAATATGAGGTATCAAGCCTTGAGCAATAAAAAATTTTGGGAAAACAGTGACAAACAAAGAATATAGATATGCTGCACTTGTACCCAAAGCAATCAGCGTGTCCATCGTCGCCGTATGGCGTTTGAGCGATTTCCAGCCATTGCGGTAAAAAGATCCACCACACCAGAACACGACAGGGGTTGTCAGCACTAACTGCACCCAAGAATTTTGCAAGAAACTGGGAATCAAGGGTAAATTTAGCCCAGTCATCATCGGCAACGACCCCAAAAGTAGGAAAATGCTGATTACACCCCCCACCAATACCTTGAGGGAGAGTTGGCGTTGTAATGCTTGCCGACTTGCTTTTTCTGCATCATCTTCTTCGGAGAGCAATTCTTCTTGGAGTGAGTTAGAAGAGTATCCCGCAGCTGCGATCGCACTTTGGATTTTCTCTAAACTTGCTAGAGAGCGATCGTACTTGATGGTAGCTTGTTCTGCTCCAAAGTTAACGTTACAGTCAATTACCCCAGGAACAGAGCGAATTGCCTTTTCGATGTTGCTGGCGCAAGCAGCGCAACTCATGCCTCGAAGTTTGAGCGTGAGAGTATCCATAACTAGATGAACCCCTGTGATTGATGTGGGAGGATCTTAAAGATTAAGCAACTGGATAGCCAGCAGCAGCCAACGCTTCCTTAATTGCTGTTTCTGATGCTTGAGTTTCTACACTGACAAGCTTGGTTGTTGGATCGGCCTGAACGCTAGCATTGGCATCGACTGCTTGAAGGGCTTTGGTGATGGTGTTTGCACAAACCGAACAAGCCATGTTGGGAACTGTGAGTTGGAGAGTCATAGATTTACGGGATAAAATGAACAACTTAGCCAGATCGAGCTGGATGACTGAGACGTATCCCTCACACATCAGAAATAACTGGAAAGAGAGTCGTCTTAAATTCATCCTAGACTCTCTAGCCGGCTGGAGAGTCTAGAGATTTTTAAAAGTTTTTCGCTAAACTTTAAATTTCTTTACAACTTTGGTTCTATCGAGTAACCATTGCCTATCAAAAATACAACGTACTACAAAACACTTGTCATTTGATGAAACTGTGTGTTATTAAGGCTATATAACCACATTAGTCAGAATTAACCTGTTGTTTTCCCCACAGTTCTGGAAAAATGACCTTCTGCACTAATTGAGACGCGGCTGCTGAACCAAGTCTCCTCCTCTCTTCACAACAAAGGGTCTTCTTTAAGACCTTATTTGGAGTTTTCATGCAGCCAAAAAATCTCAAACGTCTCCTGCGTGCTTTAGAGCGCCAAGGTTTAGATGTAACTTATAACAATCGCACTTATTCAGTTCGTTTAGTTAATTCTCCTGATGCCCCTGTAGCAGAAGTGTTGCTGCCAGAAGACTTCCCCGTAGAAGCTAAGGCATTGAAGCAGTTAGCAAATTTAGCAAGCGTCTGTCACCCGTCAGGTGGATGCGTTTGTCGTGCCTGTGCTACGCCTGACTTTCACCCAGGTGATGCGGGTGTTGCCATTGGTTCAATCGTAGAAACAGTAGGTCAAGTTATCCCTGGCGCTGTCGGTTCTGACATCAATTGTGGGATGCGCCTGCATATTGTTGATTTGACAATCGAGGAATTTCTGGCAAAGCGCGACCAGTTCGTAGAACGGATGAAGGGGGATTACTTCTTCGGTACGCGTGATGTAACTATGACTGCTCGTACAATGCAAGCTTTGTTTCAGTACGGAGTTCCCGGTTGGCTGGATGCCATGCTAAATAAGCCTACAGGGAGTATAGTCAAGTCCGATTTGCAACAACTTGCCCAAGAGAGCTATCGCATTTTCTTAGATGGTTCAATGGATGGTGACTGGAAACTAGCGCCTGAAGAATTAGTTCCCGATGCTGGACTAGTGCGCGATGGCGGACTGGCAACCATTGGCGGCGGTAATCATTTTGTCGAAGTGCAACGGGTTGATAAAGTCAAAAATCGCACACTTGCCCACGCCTGGGGAGTGCGCGAGGGACAGCTAGCTTTTATGATTCACTCTGGTTCTCGAAACGTGGGTAAATATATTGGGGGAATTTGGCGAGATAAAGCTAAGGCGACTTGGCAAAAAGGTCTGAAATATCCCGATTCTCAGATTTTTCCTCTCTCTACTTCTTCTCACCCCGAACTAGTCGCCAGTTACCTGCAAGCTGAAGCCACTGCTGCTAACTATGCCTTTGTCAATCGCCTGTTGTTAGCAGAACTGCTACGTCTGCGTTTGCGGGAAGTATACAAAGATGTCGAAGCACCTTTAGTTTATGACTTGCCCCATAACATCACCTTACCAGAAGGTCAGGGATGGGTAACACGCAAGGGCGCTTGTCCTGCCCATACAGGACAAGCAGTGATTATCCCAGGTTCAATGGGTGCTTATTCTTATCTGATGGTGGGTAAAGGAAATCCAGCATTTTGTAACTCGGCGTCACATGGGGCGGGAAGAATTCGTTCTCGGTTCGACCTCAGTCGCAGAGGTGCATCTCAAAGTGAGACAGAACTGGGATTAACTGGAGTAGACTGCATTACCCTGCGTGAAGAACGCCGAATTGAGGAAGCACCTGCTGCCTACAAACCGATTCAGTCTGTGATTGATGTGCAGGTTGAGGCAGAAATGGTAGACGTTGTAGCGCGATTGAGTCCAGTGTTGACGTTTAAGGCGTAGATGGCCAAATAAAAAGCCCCTGGCGTTGACCAGGGGTTATCCATCTTTATTCCCTCATCTAGAATGGCATCTGTGAAGCGATAGTAAACCCGTATTAATGCAATAAATGCATATTAATGATGATTATTTTGCAATCGGCTAGTTTAGATAGGAATTTACTCAGTTTCATAGATGAGAGCGATGTCTACGACGAGCTACGCCTAAGCTTTTTTCTCTTCACTCGATCAAAAAAAGGTTTAGGCTGCTAGTCTGTTTTGTCAAATTAAGCAATTGTTCTAATTGTTTGTATGTATAGCTTCTGAGTGCAATCTCCATTTAAAACATGGGATTGTGTTCATTATCCCAACACTTGCGATCGCTCCAATTTCTGCCAGTATCTTCGCATTCAGATGCATTATCTATCCAAGGAATCGATGTAGAGTGGTACGAGTTTCCAATGGCAGCAAATAAGCTAGCACTGAATAAGGGTAATAATAAGGATAAAATTATTAATGTACAAATTGGTAGAGTGATTAAATATCCAGTGAGCAGTATAATGTTGCTATGAGTCAAAATAAATGTACCTATTTTCTTGTTTTTTTGACGAGTTTTTAAGCTGGTTCTTGAATTCGAGAAATGCATAATGCAACCCTATTAATACCAGTTTATATAACAATCAAATTTGATTTCTAAAAGCCAAGCTAACTAAGAGCAAGCCCGATTGGGTTTTGCTCTCAGTCTGTTTAGCAAAAATCAAATATGAGTCTTATATAAGTATGGATTTTTACGTAAGAACATTATTCAGGCTATACACTCTGATGTCAAAGCTATAAGTGATGACTTCTTAGAACTTTTAATATCTGGGCGTAAAAAAATGTTTTACGTGAAAATATCTTGAAGTTTTGGCACTCGCTTTTGTGTAAATACTGACAAACTTCACTCACAGCCTTCTTTCGCAGATCCAGCAAAAATACTGATATATTGCTGGATATTTATATATAGCAGTTTTCAAGTTGGTGAGGTACACAAGCTAAGTCTATTATCCAGACAGAATGTTTTACTTCTGAAGTCTGCTGTATCTGTATCTGATACCAAAATTTGGTGTAATCCTGGCAGAATAGAAGTAGCACTAATTCTTTTTTATGCCTAGAGACGATAAATCCGAAACTTCACAAAAGAGTGCATCTGCGATCGTTGGTTATGAAGATTTTTAACTGAACTCAAAATCAAAACACGAATTTCTAGCGCTCAGTTACGGGCCGCAGTTGCAGTCAATAAAGAATTACTGTTACTCTACTGTCAGAAGAAAATATCTTCAATCTGCTGTCAGCGCGAGACGCAAAGAAGCAGAGAGTATTTGATAACTTCTCTGTATCCCTGCGTCTTCCATAAACTACTACTACCAAATTCGATTTCCATTTTCATCAAGTCGTGCCTGCCGAATTACGTCAGAGATTTCTTCAGCATCTTTAACGTGATGGAGTGCCTTCTTTTCGCCGTTGGGTTCATCCACAACAAAGTAAGTCGGTACTGTGATTCTATCGCCTGTAATGTCTGGTACATCATCAACCGCTGCCTGTTTAGCCTTCTCTTCAATTGATTGAGGCTTATCAGAAATTCTATCTCCTGGATTCGCGGTTAGGTTTCTTTCGTTCACATCTGGCTTTTCACGAGAATCCCGATCTTCGCTTACTGGTTGATTAATTTGGTTTTCTTGATTTTTATCACTCATGGCACTTTCAGTTATTAAAATATATTGCTTGACTAACAACAGCTTAAAAAATCAAAAGCATAAAGAGTTCTTTCCCTGGAGAGAGTTTGAGAATATATTTTGAAGAGATTTTGTGAGGAACATATCTTAGGTTATAGCCTAGCTCTGAGGTTTATAAATAACCTCATACTCCAGAAATAAATAATAATTAAAAATTAAAGTTCAGGAACAGTTCTTAAAAAATCCAATTTTATGAAAATCAATCCACAGTAAACATAAATGTACATTAATACTAATGCGATCGCGCCGTAGTATATTAGTAGACCTTTCTTGGTAAATCGAATCATCATGGAAGATTCTTCTAGTAATGGCATATATGCTAGGTACTACAGTTGCATCAGTAGCTATTGGATATCTTTTTCCCAAAGTCAGCCAAAGTCGTGAGATAGACCTAGAAAGCCAATGCTTCGCTTTATCCAAAGAATTCACGCTGTCAAAATTATCTTCCAGGGTCGGTGGCACTGGCTGAAGACGGCAAGCAAATTGAAGCTAATGCACTATTAGCAACCGCAAAGCCAGGAATTCCGATTCTCGTGAAAGGCTTGCCAGATCGTAGCGTTGATTATCTGATTATTCAAGACGGGCCACAAATTGCTGAGTACGCTATCAGTCCAATCTGCACCCATTTAGGATGTACAGTCGAGTGGGATCTTGAGAAAAATCACTTTATTTGCCCTTGTCATGGATCTCAATACGATTCTCAAGGTCGAGTTGTTCATGGCCCAGCTAAACGCTTATTACCACTAATCACCGTAGTAGTCAAGCAAAACCAAATTCGTTTAGTCGATCGCAAACCTGCTGTAGATCCTCGTTAACCTAGCATTAACAAATCAAATTTACAATGCCACCATACTTTTTCAGCAAATTTATGAATTATAAAAGACTAACAAAAATTACTGCATGATTTAAATTTGTCAGGTAAGCTGACAACAGCAGTTTCATTCTCAAACCAATGACCACAAGTAGTCCCAAAATTTTAGCTCTGGACTTTGATGGAGTGATTTGCGACGGATTAATTGAATATTTTGAGGTAGCATGGCGTACCTACTGTGAAATTTGGTCTTCTGCTAACGATACACCCCCAGATGATTTAGCTTTGAGATTCTATCGACTAAGACCTGTTATTGAAACAGGTTGGGAAATGCCCATTTTAATTAAAGCCTTGATAGATGGAATTCCTGACGAAAAGATTCTGCATGAATGGGTAAGCATTGCCCCAAAAATTTTGTTAAATGATAAGCTCCAAGCAAGAGAAATTGCTGCGAAACTAGATAACCAGCGAGATGAATGGATTACCACTGATTTAAGTGGTTGGCTGAGTCTGCATAGATTTTATCCGGCTGTAATAGAAAAAATAAAATTAACTATTGACAGTGGAGTTAAACTATACATTGTGACAACTAAAGAAGGGCGTTTTGTAGAGCAGTTGTTGCAACAAGAAGGAGTGAATTTACCACCGGAAGCAATCTTTGGGAAAGAAGTCAAGCGTCCTAAATATGAAATTTTGCGAGACTTAATTCAGTCAGCAGGAGACAAGTCAGTTAGTCTCTGGTTTGTAGAAGATAGACTCAAAACATTACAGTTAGTCCAACAGCAAGCAGACCTTGAAGATGTGAAACTTTTTCTTGCGGACTGGGGCTATAATACCCAAGCAGAAAGGGAATCGGCTCAAAACGATCCGCGAATTCAGTTGTTATCACTTTCACAGTTTGCCAAAGATTTCTCAGCTTGGCTTTAATATATTAAATATCTAGTGAAAAAGAGACGTAGTAGTGCTACGTCTCTACAAGGATTCTGAATAACGCATATTTAATTTGTAGACGTATATATGTAAATCAAACTATGTGTTTTATAAATTTAGGTGAAATAATAACTCATATCATATCCGCCAAATTATCCATAATAATAAAAGAACCCCACCCCCAACCCCTCCCCGCCTGCGGAGAGGGGAGCTAAAGCGCAGCTTTGGCGGGGTGGGGTTCCGGGTATTATGTTTAATTGCCCAGACATGATATCACAAGTATTCACTCCTCACTTACTTTTATGCTTGACCTAACAAAACTGGCGCGACAAATGCAGGGTTTAAGCCAGCATCTTACCTTAGAAGCTGCTGCCAGTCGTCAGCGTTTAGAATTGGCGCAACAACATTTAAAAAATGCTTACGAGTGTCAACAAGATTTAATCGATCGCCAGGAAAAATGGCGCGATCGCATTCTCTTTGCTAATGCTACCCCAATTGAACCACTAGAAACTTGCATTGATATCCCAGTTCCCCCAAAAGTCCATACTGTCATCGCTACCGATGGTTCTCAAATTGCCCCCAACCATCACGAAATTGCTTACTGTTATCTCCTAAATATTGGCAGAGTCGTCCTACACTATGGACAAAATCGCCATCCGCTACTCGATAGTTTACCAGAGGTATTTTATCGCCCAGAAGATTTATATATGTCTCGGCAGTGGGGAATTAGAACTGAGGAATGGATGAGTTTTCGCCGCACTGCTTCAGAAGCAACGGTGTTAGCAGAACTGGCGTGTGATGCAGCACAAGCGGAAATGCCAGCACTAGCAATGGTAGATGGTTCGCTAATTTACTGGTTTTTAGAACAATTGCCGATGGATGCACGCGATCGCATTTTACCCCCCATCTTAGAAGCTTGGCAGCAGATGCGTGATGCTCGAATTCCTTTAATGGGCTATCTTAGCGCCTCTCGCAGCATCGAAACAATGAACTTTTTACGGTTATTAGCTTGTCCCCATCCAGCGCCAGACTGTAAAAGTCATTGCCCAAATCAGCTAGAAAAAGTACCTTGTAAAATTTTTGAACAGTTGCGAGATACTTCTGTTTGGGCAACTCGACTCAAACCAGGACAACGCAGTACTCTGTGGCGCAGCAATTCTCCCATTCTCGAACTTTATGGCGATCAGACAATTTACTTTTGCTACGTCCACGTTGGCACTGAAATCGCCCGAATCGAAGTTCCGGCATGGGTAGCGGAGAATGCAACCATGTTAGACCAAGCACTGGGACTGATGTTAGCACAAGTGCAAAAAGGGTATGGTTATCCTGTAGCGATCGCTGAAGCCCATAACCAAGCAGTAGTAAAAGGTGGCGATCGGGCGCGTTTCTTTGCTCTTCTCGAACAACAAATGATTAAAGCTGGTTTGAAAAACGTGGGAACTTCCTACAAAGAAGCCAGAAAGCGCGGGAGTATTGCTTAAAATAATTTGTAATAACGCTCCTGCGTCGCTAACGCTACGCTAAAGTAATTCGTAATTGAATTCTTAGCTACTTAAGGACAATTACAGATAAAAATTCTGATTAATTCACTTTACGTAACACTTCTTATCTTAAATTTAAAATATAAATGTTTACTTTACAGCTTTTTAGGGAAACCTTTACTTAGTAGAGAACTAAGTCAACAGCTAGCTAGCTTACTCAGTAAAAACTAGTAGATACTTATTGGCTTTAGGGACTTGCGTGAAAATAAAGTACCAATAAACCGAGTTTCGAGTGCGCTCAACTCTCGACATCTGAGGGTTGAGCGCAGCGATGCACTGAGCGCAGTCGAAGTGTCGAAACCCTCCTGGCTGGGACACTATTAACCCGCAGATCCCTTACTATCAAGCTCATTAACCAGTCTTCGTCATAACTGATATTAGGCGAGTCTCTAGATTGGAAAATCCTATTGCAATGGTTATTAAATTTTAATAATACACGTATTAACTTTTCTCCAAAAATATTCATACCTAAAAAAAGCTGATGAAACTAGTTAAATCTGAGTACAAAAAATGCGAAGAAAAATACTCTCGATTTTTCTCACTTTCTATAGATTTATTGTGTATTGCTAACTTTGATGGTTATTTTAAGTATTTAAATCCAGTATGGACAAAAACACTAGGTTGGTCAATTCGTGAACTTGTTGCTAAACCTTTCATCGAATTTATTCACCCTGAAGATCGTGAATTAACTATTGCAGCAGCCCAAAAAATTACACAATCTGTAGATTCAGTCAGCTTTGAAAACCGCTATCTTTGTCGGGATGGTTCTTATAAATGGCTGTCATGGAATGCGACTAGTTTCAGTGAAGAAAAATTAATTTATGCAGTAGCTCGTGACATCACTGCTAATAAACAGAATGAGATAGCACTAAAAAATTCTATCAAAGAATTAGAAGCTTTTAGATTTGCTTTAAATGCCCATTCACTAGTAGCTATTACTGATAGAACTGGAAGAATTACCTATGTCAATGACCTATTTTGTGAAGTTTCTAAATATTCTTCAGAAGAACTTTTAGGGCAAGATCATCGGATTATCAATTCTGGACACCACACAAAAGAATTTTTTGCAAACTTATGGAAAACTATTGCCCAAGGGAAAATCTGGAAAGGAGAAATTCAAAATAAAGCTAAGGATGGCACTTTTTATTGGGTGGATACTTTGATCGCCCCAATGTTGGGACAAGATGGAAAGCCTTATCAATATGTATCGATTCGTACAGATATTACACAGCGTAAGCTTTCAGAGTTAGCTTTATTGGAGCGATCGCGCTTGTCAGTTTTGAGTGCAGAAGTCAGTTTAGCCTTATCTCAAAGTGGCACACTTCCAGAAATTTTGCAAAATTGTACAAATACTATTTCCCAATACCTTGATATCGGCTTTGTTTGTATCTGGACATTTGAACGACAGACAAACCAGCTACAATTGCAAGCTGGCGTTCATTGCACAGATATTACTTGTAGTACTTTGAGCGATACTCAAGATTTCCCAGAGCATATCGCCTTAGTCAATAATACTATTGGCTTAATGATTCAAAACCATCAAGCTATTTTTAACCAAGAACTGTCAATTAATCATTCAGAAAAGCTTATCGAGTCTACATTTTCAATTTCTCGATTTTCTGCTTATCCCCTAATAGTAGAGCAGCAAATAATCGGTATTATGGCTTTATTTAGTAAGCAATTATTTACCGAACCAACTCATAACCTATTAAACTGGATTGCTAATAATATTGCTGTAGCTATTGACCGAATCTGGGCGCGCGAAGAACTCCTCAGCCGTCGGGAAGCCTTGTTACTGCGTCTAGCTAGTCAAATCCGCAGTTCTCTTGACCTAGATATGATCCTAGAAACTGCTGTGAACGAAATTCGCAGCTTATTACAAATTGACCGTTGCTACTTTCTTTCTTATTTACCGCACCCATCCCAAGCAAGCCTAACTATTACCTATGAAGCACGAAACCCTAACTTGGCAAGTATGTTAGGCAGTATTCCACTGCACAAAAGCACTTTTTTGACTCAAAACCTTCTTTCTCAAGAGCTAATTTGTATAGAAAATATTAATAATAAATCACAACTTGATTATGATATGCAAGAACTTTTAACTGAGTTTGGGATCACCTCTCAACTAATGCTACCAGTTAAAAGCAATTCTGGAGAGATTGGAGCAATTGTTTGCAGTCATTGTAGTGGCGATCGCATTTGGAATAACAGTGAAATCAACCTGTTACAAGCTGTTTGCGATCAAATAGCGATCGCAATCGATCATGCACAACTTTATATCCAAAGTCGCACTGCTACTTTAGAAGCTCAAACTCAAGCTGAAAAACTCACCGAAACCTTGCATAAATTGCAACAAACTCAATCTCAACTGATCCAAAATGAAAAAATGTCTAGCTTAGGACAATTAGTTGCCGGAGTTGCTCATGAAATCAACAATCCAGTTAATTTTATTCATGGTAACTTAACCTATGCTAACGAATACTTTCAAGAGATGTTAACTCTCTTGCACCTTTATCAACAACATTATCCTCAACCGGAAGTAGAAATTGAAGATTTCGCTAAAAAAATTGATTTAGAATTCCTTACTAGTGACCTTTCTCAACTCCTATCCTCGATGAATATGGGTACTAATCGTATCCGGGAAATTGTTTTGGGATTGCGAAATTTTTCTCGTCATGATGAAGCAGATAAAAAATTAGTTGACATTCATGAAGGAATTGAAAATACGTTATTAATTTTGCATCATCGCTGGAAAAATAATGGAATTGGGTTAGATATATCTATAGTTAAAGAATATGGTGATTTGCCTCTAGTTGATTGTTATCCTGGGCAGCTAAATCAAGTATTTATGAATATTTTAACTAATGCGATCGATGCTTTAGAAGAGTCAATGGTTAAGATAAAAACAAATTATAAACCGCAAATTATAATTCGTACTGAAATTTTAGAGAGTAAATTTGTTGTCATCCGAATTGCTGACAACGGATTAGGAATGGTAGAAGATATTAAAAAGCGGTTATTCGATCCATTTTTCACCACGAAACAAGTAGGTAAGGGAACAGGTTTAGGACTGTCAATTAGCTACCAAATTATAGTAGAAAAACATGGTGGAATTTTGAATTGTCTATCAGAACCAGGAAAAGGCACAGAATTCTGGATTCAAATTCCAATTTAAAAATACCCTACCAGAACATCCCAAAATTGAAATAATCAAGGAATATGGTGAGTTACCTCTGTTAGAGTGTTATGCAGGGCAGTTAAATCAAGTGTTAGGGTTAGGCTTATCGATTAGCTATCAGATTGTGGTGTAGAAAAACTCTGGAGTACTGCGGTGTGAGTCAGAACTAGGCAAAGGAAGCGAGTTTTGGATTGAAATTCCTTTGCATCAGGTGGGGAAATCGGTAAGCCACAACGGATTAAAATTGCTTACTGATTTGCAAAAGTCAAAAGTCTAGAGAAATTATTGACTAAAAACTATGCAAAATTTAAGTACATCCAACGCTATTATCGGACTGAGTTTGGAACTTTTTCATGTCCAAACCAACACTGCTTTTGAGTTACCACCAAATACTGCGGTGTTTCATATGGGTAAACCCAATGACCAAATTCCGCCAGATATTGATGTTTCCAACTTGCCAGATGCAGATGTAGTGTCTCGCATCCATGCAAAGATTAAAATCTACAAAAACAATTACTTTATTGAAGATTTAGGGAGTTCTAATGGGACATTTGTCAACAACACTAAATTAGAACCTAGAACACCCTGTCAAATCAATTTAGGAGATAAAATAGACCTTGGTCAAGGAGAAAAAGTCACGTTTATATTTCAAGATAATATACAACATCAACAAAATCTTCTTCCCCTTGCAAGTTCCACAAAAATGCAGGCTCAAATTGCTGTTAACAATAGACAACCTCCAGTGAAGAAGACAAGCAAGTATATAGGCTTGGCTTTGATGATTGCAGGGATCATCATTTTAACTGCAAATATTCGTGTTGGTATATTTTTTGGCATTCCTGGTTTATTGCTATGTATTTCCGGTATTTTCGTCCTTTGTCAGCAGCGAATAAACCCTAACTTAGGATGGATTTTGATAGCGCTAGGCATTGTAGTCATAGCTTTTACTGGTAATGTATTTGCGTCAGTTAATCTTTTAGTTGTTGTAGCATCATCTACGTTATTTTTCGTAGGATATCAACTTTTGAATACTGGAAAAATCTTAAATTATGATTTGCGATCGCTCCAGGAATTAATTAAAAAATAGCTTATTTTCAATAATTTAAAATTACCTTTTTATTCTTTCCACAATGCCACTTGCTCTTTCAGTTCCGTCATATCCAGATAATCGTGAGCAAAAGCTTTCCATAAAAGTGGATGAGGAATAAAACCATCATATTTTTGAATTTCTGGTGCTTCTGAGGTACTTACTAAATCTTCTGAGGTAATTCTTTGTTCACACAATGAAGCAATTTCACGATAAAGATATTTAAATTTATCCTTACCTAATTTGATTGTCAAATAATAGGGATTGACTCCACTAATACTTGTAATTTCCAATGATTCCCGACAGTATGAGTTGAGTAATCTTTCTAAGGTGCGATAAGCAAGCGTGCCCATCCAAGGAAAAATACAGCATTTACCTTTTTCTAATTGCAAAATATTCTGCTTATCTAATCCAACCTGCTGCGCTAATTGGCGAACTTGATGTAAACGTTGCAAAGCATTTGGTTGCAAGTAACTGTACTCAATATTCTCAAATAAGACTTGCTGCATTCGTTGCAAAACTTTCGTATGAATAGTACCACCACCACCACGCCAATAAATACTAGATTTACCCTCAGCTTGTTTAACAAAAATAACCTTCTTTTTAAAGTCAACTTCTACGACTTCCCAACTTCTGCCAGCTAAAGCAAATTGATTACCAACAGGAAGTGGCGTGACAATACTGCCAATTTCTGTTGCACCTTGCTTAACAATATATTCTTGCTGTTCAGCAAAGACGGCATAAAACTGAAATTTTCTTACTACCTTTTCTCCTGACAAACCCAGGATGAATTTACCATGTTCAGTATGCTGAATATGACCAATATCAATTAAATAGCGTAGTAATAGTTGTAAATCTTCTTTGGAAATCGCAGCAAAGGGCGGCAGATTAAAAATTTGTTTAGCTAAAGCATTAGCTGAAATTTCTCCTGCTGCCGTTAAAATACTCATTGTTTGGTGATAAAGCAAACTCAAAGGATATTTAATTGGTCTAATTGGTTCAATCCATTGTTCCTCTAAATAAAGTTGAATTATCGCAATACACTGTAAAAGTTGCCAGGGGATTTGTTCTGGCAGAGAAGCTTCTGCTAATGGCTTATCTTCAGCGCAGACAAAACGCATATCAGCAGCTTCGCCTCTTCTGCCACTTCGTCCCAAACGTTGTAAAAAGCTAGCTACAGACAAGGGTGATTCTAATTGAATAACTCGCTCTAAATAACCGATATCTATGCCTAATTCTAGAGTCAAAGTAGCGGCGGTAACAGCTGGATTGTTGGGTTCACGCATTGCATTTTCAGCAGCTTGCCGCAAACTAGCAGATATACTCCCATGATGCACATGATATATATCTGGTAATCCTTGTTCCGTGGCAATTTGTCGCAAAGATGCAATTACAGACTCGGTACGTGTGCGATTATTAGCAAATATCAGGCATTTGCGAGATTTGCTAAGGTTAAAAATATATTGTTCATCAGATGTCGCCTCTGATTCATCTACTTCATCAGTAATATAAAAATGTTCTACAGCTAGTTTTATTTGCCGTTTTATACCATCAACTCTTGGTGTAATAACTGGCTTATCTGTTCCCGATCGCAGCCAATTTTCCGCTATTGAGTAATCACCCAGAGTTGCCGATAAACCAATACGACGCGGTTGTTTTTGTGTCAACTTTGCTAAACGTTGTAATTGGCAAATAATTTGACAACCGCGTTCTGAACCCATAAAGGCATGAATTTCATCAATGATCACAAACCTTAAATCACCAAATAAGCGAAGTAAATCGTTATTTTTGTTAATAAGCAAACTTTCTAGAGATTCTGGGGTAATTTGGAGAATACCTTGAGGATTCTTTAAAAGCTTGTTTTTTCGAGTTTGCGAAACATCGCCGTGCCAGTGCCAAACTGGAATATCTGCTTCTTTGAGTAAGTCGTTAAGACGCTCAAATTGATCGTTAATTAAAGCTTTGATTGGACTAATGTATAATGCGCCAATTGTGGCAGCAGGGTTGGCATGTAATAGAGTCAAAACTGGTAGAAAAGCTGCTTCTGTTTTACCCGCAGCGGTTGCAGCAGTAACTAGCAAGTGAGCATCAGTGTCAAATATAACTTGACAAGCGGCAATTTGAACTGGTCGTAATTCAGTCCACTGGTGATGATAAATATATTCTTGGATGAAGGGTGCAAGTCGGCTAAAGGCATCGCTCATATTTTTTATGGATAAAATTTTTAGTAAAACTACTCCTTGGTATTTCAGAACCCTCGAATCATGTATCAACCAGTTCCATGCTTGGGAGTAGCGATCGCTAACCTTAAATTTCTGCTATAGAGATTCTACGACAAGAGCATTCTATGTCATATATGGAGATTGTTGCTTAATTATTTTATGTCTATTCAAGTCTACGGAATTCCCAATTGCAGCACTTGCAAAAAAGCTTTGATGTGGCTCCAACACAACAACATTGACCATGAATTTATCAATACCAAAGATACTCCGCCGCCTCGTGAGATGATTCAAAACTGGGTAAAGTCTTTGGGTTTTGCTCCTATGCGAAACACCTCCGGTCAATCCTACCGCGCTTTAGGAGATGAAAAGAAGACTTGGGGTGATGAACAGTGGGTTGATGCATTCACTCACGATGCAATGCTGCTCAAACGTCCACTTTTCGTCAAGGATGGAACAGCTGTGCTGGTTGGCTTTAGAGATGAGGGAATAGTTCGAGAAAAATTAGATTTAGCTTAAAGAGTTTTAAGCGTTGAGTTTCCCGATAGTTAAAACTAGGGAAAACTATTATTTGGCGTTATTATAGCGTTTCCTAATAAAACAAGTTATAAGCCCAGAGGGTTGGGGGTTGGTTTCAGTACCTACTGAACCGAGAATCGGTGGCGGCTTTTGTAAGTACTTTGGAAAATTTTGTCGATTTTTACTCCTATTGACTCAATGCAGATTAACATCCGTCAGTCAAACTGAAGTAATAGGGCAAGTATATAAATAGGCAAAAACCATGAAGAAGTATAAGGAAATATTACGTGTCATCCTGGCTATAGCCATTATTGTGGTTGGAGTGACACACTTTGTTATCCCAGAACCGTATGTCAAAATTATGCCACCACAACTTCCTTACCCTTTAGAGTTAGTTTATCTCAGTGGCTTTTATGAAATTTTGGGTGGTATTGGGTTATTAGTTCCGCCTGTAAGTCAAGCTGCTGCTTGGGGACTTATTACTCTTTTTATTGCGGTTTTCCCTGCCAATATCAACATGGCGGTTAATCACATTCAGCTAGAACATATACCAAACTCACCTTGGGTACACGTAGTGAGACTTCCTTTTCAAGCTGTTTTAATTGCTTGGGCTTGGTGGTACACAAAATCTTCATTTGGGGAAAAACAAGCTTCGATCATTCCTAAATCATTGATTCCCAAGGAACTAGAATGAGAATAAGTGCGTTTTTTTATATCTGAATCATGCGCCTTGCAACTTTGTTTGGAATAACACTCTCATTAGCAATTGGCATTGGAGAAGTTCCACTTCCGATGACTCAAGCTGTGCAGCTTAGAGATGGCTTAGTCTATTTCGTTCAACCGCCAAAACTTGTTAATGCAACAACTACTTACAAAGAGGTGAATGTTTGGGGCGCAACTTACTATTTCACTATCAATGTGCCGGAAAATGCTGGAGAATCCCTCCAAAAGGTAACGATCGCACAAAAAGAGGGGTCAGAAAACATCCGCTACAATCTTGATGATACCCGTGCATTTGTCGGCACACGCCTACGCAAAGAAACGCAATTGAAACTAGGCTCAGTCACAAACGACCGCGACACACGCACGGTTTCTGTAAACTTTGACCCACCTGTAACTCCAGGACAGACAATTACCATCGCCCTCCGCCCTGTAAGTAATCCAAGCTTTTCTGGTGTTTACTTATTGGGTGTTACAGCATTCCCTGTGGGTGAGAAATCTCACGGTCAATTTCTTGGCTTTGGACGGTTTCAGTTTTACAGCAATAGGGGAAGTTGGTGGTTTCGATAAAGGGAATAAAGTGCAACTCACCAGCAACAATAATACTGGTTGCTAATTGTACCTGACCAAGCGATCGCAAGTGATTTACAACGCTAGGCACACCTTCCATCAAGAAGGAACAGTGATTAGTATCCAAGAGATACATAATTAAAATTCTAGAGGTATCCGACTGTCATGAACTAGTTGCAGGCATTCTCTAATATCTGAACCTTCCCAACTGCCCACAAATTCTAATAAATCTTCAGCAGTAGAACCTGTTAAGGTATGCTCTGTTGTAAACATCTGAGCAGATTGGCTATCTGAAGATATGCTGTTTGTTTGATGTTTGGCTTGCAAAAACTGCACAAAATCTAAAATTTCCTGTAATAAGGGTTCAGGTAATTTTTCTAGTTCTTGGTTAATTTGTTCTTTAATAGTCATTATTACCCCTGTATTTACATTGTTGAAAAACTGGGTATTGTATTTATATTTTAATCTAATAATATTGATTGCGGCTTTTTGTGTTTGCAAAGCGTGCGCCTGAGTACCTCGCTTATTTAAACAGTGCCAGGTAACGAAAAGCTAGAACCCGCAATGCTTCGTGGAAATATCTTGTTCGCAAAGTTTTAAAAATCTCGTAAACCTTTATAGATTAAAATTTACAAGTCTGAACGCGAGAGAAGAAGTATTTCTGTCCCCGTTGCCACATTAAAATAATTTCCTGAAGGAGCCAAAATTCTAATTTGGTTATTATTTTTTGCTTTGTAATTTAATATAATATTCTTTTCAATGGGAGCCGGGAGATGCCCCTGGGTAGAGTTTAGTGAATAGTTGTATTTATCCTTTGATAGCCAGTCTCCTTTTTTGCGCCAGCCTAAGCGATCGCCTAAAAGACACTCCGTTTCATAATCTACTTTGCCACCGCATTCTAGCCAAATGCGTTTTTGTACACTAAAGCCAAAATGACCATTGCTGTATTTTACCCACAATTGGTCAATTGTGCGTAAGTCTGTGCAGGGAAAATTTTCAATGGATTCATAATTAAACCAGCCTTGCTGTTCTCTTTTGGCTACTTTCAGCATGACTCTGGTGGTTTCTTGGTCTGCTGCTTTCCATTGACCCGCTTTGAGTAAATTTTCTAGATTTTGGTAATTGACCCCCACATCTGAAGCTAAGATCACTTCTGTTAGATTAGCTTGGGAGGAGGAGAGTAAATTCAACCACTCTTCCATTGTCTGGGGTCGATCTTTTGCCTCTAATGCCATGCCTTGCAGAATCGCTTCATTTACAGCATCACTAAGACTAGGGACAAGTTGCTTTGGTGGTACTAATTCCTCTTGTTCATACTTACGGTCAAAGGAATTGGTGGGGCGTTGTCCAGTGATGGCATAGTACAACGATCCAGCTAAACAGTAGACATCAACTGTTGGGTGACGAATCCCTTTGCGTGTTAACTCATAGGGCGCAAATACCCTGTTACCAAAAGACCTAGACAGGGTACTCGGTGGGGACATATCGCCGGCAATACCAAAGTCTATCAACACCGCTTTGCCTGAGTTAGGAACATTTGGATCAAAGTTGAGCATAATATTAGGAGGAGTGACATCAAGATGAAAAACTCCTTTTTTATGTACATCTACCAAAGCTAAACCCATTTGGCAAATGTATTTTACAGCTTCAGTTTCAGGTAATTTCCCTTGGCGTTGCACGTATTCCCATAAACTCTCGCCTGCTATATATTGCATTTCTAAGCAGTAGCGACCATTTTCTTCAATAAAAAAGTCGAATACTTGCACAATATGAGGATGTGAGTCTGTACAACATATTGCTAGCATCTGTGCTTCTTTTTTGAAGCGTTCAACATACTTGGGATAGTTTGGATCTCGTTGAATGCTGATGTTAGGGGTTTTGATCACGACTTGACGGTTTAGCTTAGTATGCATTGCTTGGTAGGTAACTGCAAAACCACCACCACCCAAGTATTTTTTTATTTTGTATTTGCCGTTGTATATTAGCTGTCCGTCTTGCCAGAACATACGCCCAGATTTATTAATGGCTAATGTTGATTGTGACACGCTTTTTGTGAGTTCTCGTGGTTGGCGTTGCTGAATAAGCTCACGCAGAGGCGCAGAGAGGAAGGTTGAGGTCTTCTGGCTACTGCTGAACTAACTATTGGAGTTGCAAAAGCAGCTAATGCGACTTGAAAACCAACTATTGGAGTCGCAAAAGCAGCTAATGCAACTTAAAAACTAACTATTGGAGTCGCAAAAGCAGCTAATGTGACTTGAAAACCAACTATTGGAGTCGCAAAAGCAACTAATGCGACTTGAAAACTAACTATTGGAGTTGCAAAAGCAACTAATGCGACTCTAAAACTAACTTTTGCGTAAGTCTAGCCTATTACCTATTTTGTGGTTTAGCAGAAGATGATGGCCTTTGTTGTGTTGGGGGATTGGTAGGTGCTGATTTGTCTGGGAACCAATCTTTGAATAAATCTGTGCCGTCTTTGACTCCTGATATCAAGGCTGCAAATAATGCTAATACACCCATAATCTCTAATATCCACGCCCACAAAGGTTGTGTCCAAGGAAGTTTGGGAAGAGAAAAACCTGCTGTTTTGAAACCCAATTCTTTTAACCAGTCTTCCACTGTTTCGGGACGGTTGTCGGGTTGTAGTTCCATTGCGTGGAGAATGGCTTGATTGACGCGATCGCTAATCTTATCATTCAATTCTTTAGGTGGAATTAAACGCTTATTGTTATCTTGACGCTCGATAGCACTTTCTGGCAGTTTTCCTGTTAATAAAAAATATAAAGTTGCCGCAAGAGAATAAATATCAGTCCAAGGCTTACGTCGCGCCTGTTGTCTAGGAGAGTTGGAATACAGTTCAATTGGTGTAAATTTATTAACTAAGTTACCACGACTTGACACTGGGTTATCAACGAATCTTCGTGCTAAGTCAAAGTTTATCAAAACAACCTGATGCGTACCTGCCCGCAGAATGATATTTTCTGGTTTCACATCTCGATGCAAAAATCCTTGTTCATGCACTACGATGAGTGCTTTTCCAATTTGTTGGATGTAATCTAAAGCCTCTTTTTCAGGGAGAAATACTCGCGGTTGGACAATCTTGGCTAAATTATCTCCTTGAATATACTCCATGACCATGCATTTTAAATCACCTGACTCGAAGGTATCAATGACTTGGACAATATTCGGATGTTTGCATATTGCTAGTTTACGGGATTCATCTGCAAAACCTGATTTTAAGCGATCGCGGTCTTCGTTACTTAATTGATTCAGCAAATTGGAATCCAATGTTTTAATCACAACTTTCTTGGCATCCCGATCCTCAGCAAGATAAGTAATAGCGAAGTTCCCTTGTCCTAACTGTTGTTTAATTTCATACTGATCGCGGTGTAACTTTTGTCCAGATGCCCAAGTCATTAGTTGATTATCTCAGAGACTTGTATTAATTTTTGCATATAGCCATTCTCTTGTGGATGTAATACAGCTTCTCTCAACAAACGTTCTGTAGCTTGACCCTGACATCTAAATAGTGAAGCTGTTATGCTTCAAAAAATGTAATATGACGCGATCGCAGAAGTTGTGTTATAAAAACGGGCAAGTCTTACAAAATACGAAAATCTTTACTATGAAGCTTTTTCGGTAAATGCGTAATTGTTACAGCAATGAAATCAAATGCTACTGTCAGCAATCAAGCTTTAGCGTTTAATCATCAGTAATCTTTAAAAAATAGAAAAAATTATGTTAAGTATACCTATTAACTTAAATTTACCTCGTATACCCCATTTAGTAACTTCCTTACCTGGGCCTCGCGCTCAAGCAATTGTACAACGCGATCGCGCCGTAACTTCCCCTTCTTATACCCGCGATTACCCGTTAGTTGTATCTCGCGGTCAGGGCTGTATGGTAGAAGATGTGGATGGCAATGTATTTCTGGATATGACCGCAGGTATTGCCGTCACAGCCACCGGACACGCCCACCCGGAAGTCGTCAAGGCAATTCAAGAACAGTCGGCGCGGCTGTTGCACATGTCAGGGACAGATTTTTATTATGAGCCGATGGTGGAACTAGCGGAACAATTAGCGATTCGCGCTCCCTTTCCCCACCCACATAGTAATAGTGGGTTTCCTGCAAAGATATTTTTCACCAATTCCGGGGCAGAATCCAACGAAGGAGCAATCAAACTAGCTCGATATTACACCAAGCGATCGCTAATCGTAGCCTTCTTAGGTGCATTTCACGGACGCACTTATGGAGCGATGTCTCTAACTGGTTCCAAAGCAGTGCAGCGAGCTAACTTTGGGCCTTTAGTTCCTGGGGTAACTCATATTCCTTATGGCACTCACGCAAGTTTAGATTATCTGGAACAACAGCTATTTACGACGATTTTACCACCGCAAGAAGTAGCAGCGATCGTAGTGGAACCGATTCAAGGAGAAGGTGGATATATCGTACCCGAAGATGGTTTTTTGCAGCGGATTCGGGAGATATGCGATCGCCACGGTATTCTGATGGTAGTGGATGAAGTACAAGCTGGGATGGGGCGGACTGGTCGCTTATTTGCGATCGAGCATTGGGGTGTGATGCCTGATATCATTACTACTGCTAAAGGTATTGCCAGTGGTATGCCATTAGGAGCGATACTAGCTAGACCTGAGTTAATGACTTGGCCTCCTGGCTCTCACGCTACTACATTTGGCGGTAATCCCGTAGCTTGTGCTGCTGGTATTGCCACGCTGCGACTGCTAGAAAGTGGTTTGATGACCAACGCTACCCAAATGGGAGAATTATTACAAGCGAGTCTTACCCAATTGCATCAAAGATTTCCGAGAGTATCGCCGCCACGAGGTAAGGGTTTGATGGTAGCGGTGGATTTATTAGATGAACAGGGTAATCTCGATTATAAATTGCGCGATCGCATTATTCAAGAAGCTTTTTTACGCGGTTTATTATTGCTAGGTTGCGGTAAAGCAGCAATTCGTTTCTGCCCCCCTCTAGTTATCGATAGCGACCAAATTCAAATCGCCCTTCAGATTATCAGCGAGATTTTAAGTTCTTAAAAGATGAAGGGAGTGGGGAATAGGTTGCAGAAGTAGATTTCCTAACTTTTGACCCTTTCTTGACAAATGACTAATGACAAATAACTAATCTATATGAAACCCGAAATAGCACTTGATTTATGGAAATTACTTTGGCAAGAATACAGTGCCAGGGTCAATCATGCTCGTACCTACCAGCAAATGATTACTACTGCGGGTGGGACTGTCGCCAACGACCACATAGCCTTTCGGTCTTTGCGTTTATTAGTAGATACTCCACAGGGTCAAGTTAACTTAGGAATTGACTACCTTGGACAACTTGCAGAAGCTTTAGGTTATGTGGCGGCTGGAGAGTATACTTTTGCTCAAACTCATTTGTATGCCCGTCATTATCGTCATCCACAGCAAGAGGAATTTAACTTACCCAAGCTGTTTATCAGTGAGTTGATTGTCGATGAATTGCCTAGTAATATTGCTCAACTCATCTCCAAAACAGTCTCTTCAATCCCAGACGGACTGACCTCACCCCTTAATCTTCTACAAAAAGACGCGGACTTTGAAACCATCGCTAAACAACTCCAGCAAGTCTTCACCCGCCCTTGGCTACCTCCTCAGCGTTTGGTTGTTGAAGAGGTGAATCAGGTTACTCAGTATGGGGCTTGGGTATTGTTGCACGGATATGCTGTCAACCACTTTACAGGCTACGTTAATGGACAGAATACTCCAGAATATCCAGATATTGATACTACCGCCAATGCTTTGGTTAGCCTGGGTGTACCAATGAAAGCAGAGATAGAGGGAAATGTTGCTTGTGGTTTGCGGCAAACTGCAACTCAAGCAGTAACGGAAATGGTGACAGTGTTAGATGATAACAGTGGTGCAGAAATTCAGATTTCTTGGACTTATGCCTATTATGAAATTGCCCAGCGCTATCTAGTAGAAGTGGAATCTGAAAAGCAGCAGCTTTTTGATGCTTTTCTAGGAAGTAATGCCCAGCAATTGTTTGAAATGACTCGTCTATCTAAATATAGCAATCCAATTTGATTTCTGAATTAATCGTAGAGACCAGGGACTGGGGAGAAGGAATAAAGGTGTACCTAGCTCCCTTAAAAATCAAATATGAGTCCTATAGCCGAGAGTTGTTATACCAATTAGAAAAAAGAATGCAACAAATAGACCATTTGTAGAGACGCGATTCATCGCGTCTTTACCCAAAAATGTGTTGCAATCATTAATTGAATTGGTATTAGTAAAGGATTCAATTTCAAAATTCCGAGCTAGTAGTTTCGTCTTTTGGACAAACTACACTTGCAAGACAAAATCTTGATATATGCGGCTATGACAAATCTTATGTTACGTAGATTAGCCCGCAATCATCGTTGCTCTACTGCTTAATATTTATTTTATAAACACCCTCTAAGCTACAACAGTTTTTCTATATAAGCTAGTACCTACAAACCACAAACCCCTTGAAATTATTAGATTTCAAGGGGTTTAAGATAGTGCCAGGAACCGGACTTGAATCGGTGACACGAGGATTTTCAGTCCTATCTCAACTTCACTCAAAATACATATACAGTAGGCATTATAGGTTAAACACTTATTTGCAATACCCCATTGGATGCAAGTCTACTGCGATAATAGTACTGTAGACACGCAAAAAGAACAGGTATGAGAGAGATTACACCAAGGAATAACAAAGGGTCGATAATCATTCGGTTTACTTTTGGTGGCAAGGAATATTGCTTTAGTCCGATACCGGGTAGCAAGTATTCTGACAAACTAGCGCTTGCTAAAGCTGAAGAGATTGCTAACCGTATACGTCAGGACTGTATAGCAGGTTACTTTGACTCTACGTTGACAAAGTACAAACCTAATGCAATGCAGGGTAGGACAAAGGAAGCTGCTATCCAAGACGCGCAAGAAGCAAGAGAGATTGTTGCCGCAAGACTATCAGTGAATGCAGTTGACTTGCTGCAACTGTTTGAGGATTACACACAGTTCAAGTCTAAAACTTTGAAGTCTAACAGCATGATTGATTATGACCGCATCAAAAACAAGCTTAAAAAGTGCCCTCACAAGCTAGCGAGAGATGCTGTACAAATCATGCAATGGCTTGTGCAAGACCACCAAGGAACATCGACTAGTAGTATTGAAAAACAATGGAAGTTAATCAATGCTGCTTGTAAATGGGGAGTAGCCTGCCAAAAGTTACAATCAAATACTTTTGATGGTTTGAGGAGCTTGATACCATCCACAAAAAAATCAGCTACTCAAGACGATATTAATCCATTTAGTGATAACGAACGTAAGCATATTATCCAAGCGTTTTATGCTAGCAGCAGCTATAGTTACTATGCTCCATTAGTAGAATTCCTATTCATTACAGGTTGCCGTCCAGAGGAAGCCCTAGCACTACAGTGGAAGCATATCAAAGGTGGAAAAATAACATTCTGTCAAAAGCTAACAGCGAATGGTGAAGTGGAAGTCGGTACTAAAACACAAAGTAAGCGATCTATCACAGTCAACGACCGAATAGCGTCCGTTGTTAATGAGATTAAGCCTGAAAAATACTCACCCGATGACTTCGTATTTCCTGCCAAAAAAGGTGGTTTTATAGACTGGCATAACTTTGCTAATAGGGCGTGGAAGTCGGTACTTAAAAGTCTACCGGATATCGAATACAGGAACCCCTACCAGATGAGACATACTGCTATAACGACGATGGTCAGGAGTGGTGTTGATAGTGTGGTTGTAGCTAAGTGGGTAGGCAATTCTCCCAACATGATTGCCAAAAGATATTTGGGTGATGTTAGTGATGTTATGATGCCAAACAGTTAGATTCTGCATTGTGTCGTTGAACCGTCAAAGAACGTATCGAGTGAGCAAGTAATAAAAGAGCATTATTTGAGACTTGACATCGAGAGAATAAGCCTTCCAGCGATTGTGAAGCAGTAAGGCATACCCATAAAAAACGGATGCCATCTTAGATGACACCCGCGATACTATCCGAGATGACATCCCACGGTGTCATCTTTTTTTGTAGGGGTATATCAGTATCTTGTACCAACAATATGGGTTAGCAAAAAACAACAATCCCAACCTTGTGCAAGTGAATAAACTTTAACACCTAGCGCCAAAATCGCCTTTAAGGTACTTGCACCAAGTTAACGGCATAGTTTTGATGCTTAAGTGTGTTCATGGTCAATCACGGCATCCATAGACAGTGATTTTCTCGCGCTAGATCAAAAGCCAGATAACAATGAACTTAGGAGTTGCTTTTCAGCCGCAAGTTAAAAACCCCAAAAACATGTAGCCATACAGCCTCCAGCAGAAAAAGTTATTCTAGAACCTTAAGGTATTAGAAAAACATTTTCTTCTGACGAGTGACTAACTCACAACAAACCGATTGAGCCTTAACCCTCAATCGGGAGAATTGGTGGTGAGTAAACAAAAGCTAGTACCTAGCGTGTTAAATCTCTCTCTTTATCGCAACCATTAAGTAGAAACGCCTTCCACTGTTCTGCTGTCATGTGTGGATAGTCTCGCGCTAACTCTTTCGCCCTTAACTCAATCATCATTATGTGTTCCTCATCGCTATAAACGTGTGGTTCTGGGTATGCCACAGAAAGGGTGTCATCGGCGGTGTTATCGCGGGTGTCATCTAAGGTAGCACCCAATTTGCAAGGGTCGTTAGCGTAATCTATATCTAAGGGTTCCTCATCTGGTAAACTCATAGGAACTTGTCTTAATACTGCACTTATTAATGACTGTGCATAGTCTTGTTGTTGTCAGAATGAATATTATTAGCACTGGTTTTTAGTGCATAGGACTCTC